>NZ_JBFTRS010000023.1:0-100405 GCF_056399645.1 Massilia sp. 01N417
TTGTAGATCTGGCCGCTGGCCTTGCCGTCCTTGTTCTCGATGATCTTCATGAGGGCCTCGATGCCGTCGTCGATATAGGTGAAGGCGCGCTTCTGGTGGCCGCCGTCGACCAGCGAGATGGTCTCGCCGCGCACGATGTGGCCGAAGAACTGGGTCAGCACGCGCGACGAGCCTTCCTTCGGCGTGTGGATCGAATCCAGGCCGGCGCCGACCCAGTTGAAGGGGCGGAACAGGGTGAAATTCAATCCTTCCATGCCGTAGCCCCAGATCACGCGGTCCATCAGCTGCTTCGAGCAGGCGTAGATCCAGCGCGGCTTGTTGATCGGGCCGTAGACCAGCTCCGAGTTCTCCGGATCGAATTCCTCGTCGTGGCACATGCCGTACACTTCCGAGGTCGAGGGGAACACCAGGTGCTTGTTGTACTTGGCGGCCGAGCGCACGATCGGCAGGTTGGCTTCGAAGTCGAGTTCGAAGACCTTGAGCGGCTGCTGCACATAGGTCGACGGCGTGGCGATGGCGACCAGCGGCAGGATCACGTCGCATTTCTTGACGTGGTACTCGACCCATTCCTTGTTGATCGTGATGTCGCCTTCGAAGAAGTGCATGCGCGGTGCATATTCTTCATTGGCGAGAAGATCCCCGATGCGCTCGGAGTTCATGTCCATGCCGTAGACTTCCCAGTCGGTGGTCTCGAGGATGCGCTTGGACAGGTGGTGGCCGATGAAGCCGTTGACGCCGAGGATGAGGACTTTTTTCATGTGCTAGCTTTCAGATTGTCGCGGTATTGCGGTGACGCGGCGTGTGCAATTGTAGTATGGCGCGCCGGGGCGCTCATCATAGACAATCGCGCGTGAAGAATTCGTAAAGAAGTCGTGAAATTTTCGTGAGGCCCATGCTTTCAGGGTCCTTTCAGGCCAAGCAGGACATGGGTGCCAACCCCTTCGGCGCTATGAACCTCGATTTGCCAGCCGCAGCGCTCGCAGATCTTCTTCACGATCGCCAGGCCGATGCCGAAGCCGTCGCCGCGTCCGCCCGGCGCCCGGTAGAAGCGTTCGAAGACGTGGGGAAGGGCATCCGCGGCGATGCCGGATCCGGTGTCGTCGACCGACAGCGTGCCGTCGCGGTAGGCGACGCGGATCTCGCCGTCTTCCGTGTGACGCAAGGCATTGTCGACCAGGTTGGACAGCACGATGCCGAGGGCCGGCGCGTTGGCATGGATGCATGCGTCCGCGGCGACGTCGACGACGATGCGCACCGCCTGCTTTTCCAGCCGCTCGGCGTAGCGCTCGACGATGGCGCCGACGAGCTCCGCGAGCCGGACCGGCGGACCCACCGTCCCGGTCTCGTCGCGCGCGAGGGCGAGCAGGCACTCGACCAGGGCATGCATGTCCTCGGCCGCCTGCTCGATCTGCAGCAGGCGCTGGCGCGACTTGGCGTCGAGCGCGCCGGCCACCGGCTCCAGCAGCTCGCAGCTGGTACGGATGCGGGTGAGCGGGGTGCGCAGCTCGTGGCTGACGTTGGCGGTGAACTCCTTCTCGCGCTCGACCATCGCGGCCATGCGGCGGTGGTAGTCGTTGACGGCTTCGGCCAGCCCGGCCACTTCGCGCTCGTCATAGCTGGCGGGATCGATCGCGGAGGCGGCGCCGGAGCGCAGGTCCTTGACCTGGCGCGCCAGGCTGCCGACCTGGCGCACCAGCAGCCCGGACAGCCAGTAGGCCAGCCAGACCGTCGGCAGGGCGAACAGCGCGGTGGCGAACATCAGCATGTTCATGCCGTTCTTGAAGTGCCTTTCGTAGACGCTGTAGTCGTAGGCGCGCACCACTCTTTCGCTGCCGAAGTGCGTCACCGCCAGGTGGACCTCGTGGCCATCCATCATGACTTCATGCACGCCTTCCGGCAGCGTGGCCAGCGACGGCGGCAAGGTAAACCACGCGCCGCCTTCCGCCGAGACCCGCGCGCCCACCTTCGGATCGAGCGGGGGCAGGGTTGCCGGTTCGTCGCGCCAGGACTGCAGCAGGTTGCGCATGTCGTCCTCGATGATCGCGTTGATCAGGCTTTCTTCTTGCCCTTCTGCGAGGACGCGTACGCCTATCGCCTGCATGGCCAGCAGCAGCACACAGGCGGCGAACAGCGCCAGCGCGACCTTCAGCCGCAGGCTAAGGCGCATCGTAGGGATTGCCGGCGCCGATGCGGTAGCCGATGCCGTGTACGGTCTCGATCGGGTTGGGCTCGCCCTCGGCGGTCAGGGCGCGGCGCAGGGTGTGCATGTGGGCGCGCAGGGTGTCGCTGTCGCGCAGCATCTCGCCCCACACGGCGGTTTCGAGCTCGGCGCGGCGCAGGACCTGGCCCGGAGAGGCCATCAGCAACTGCAGCAGGTGCAGGCATTTGCGCGGCAGCCGGATCGGCCGGCCGGCGCGCTCCACCTCCAGGGTGCGCGGGTCGAGGGTGATGTCCCCGCAGCGCAGCGCGCCCGGGACGACCTGTCCATTGTGGCGCTTGATCAGCGCCGACAGGCGCGCGCCGACTTCCTTGAGCGAAAAGGGCTTGACCAGGTAATCGTCGGCGCCGTGGCCGAAGCCTGCCAGCTTGTCGTCCAGCGTGTCTTTCGCCGTCAGCATCAGGACCGGGGTGTCGCGGCGCGCATCCTCGCGCAGCTTGCGGCACAGGGTGAAGCCGTCCATGCCGGGCAGGGCGACGTCGAGCAGGATCGCGCTCCATTGGGCGCTGACCGCATGATGCAGGCCGGTCACGCCGTCGGCCGCGTGTTCCGGGGTATAGCCCGAGGCTTCGAGGTAATCGTAGAGATTGGCGGCGATGGCCGGGTCGTCTTCGATGATGAGTACGCGCATGAGGTGTGCAGGAAGAAGGGCGAAGCCTCCATCATGCCATACCTTTAGAGCCTGCGGCCTGCCGCGCAGGCCTCGATCAGGCATTCCAGGCGGGCGGCGCGGGTGTCGGGCTTTTTCGCACTCGTTATCCGGTGCAGCATGCGCCGGCGGTAGCCGGGCGGGCAGCCGTCGAAATAGGTCCAGGCGGCCGGCTGTTCGCGGAAGCGCGCCAGCTCGGCGGTGGAAAGTTCGGCCGGCGTCTCCCGCTCGTGCGAATACACGCGCGAACGCTCCTCGGAACGGCGCGCGAAGGCGGCCTCGCCGGCCGGCGCCATCAGGCCCTGTTCCCTCAGTTTCGCCACCTTGTCGATGTTGATCGCGCTCCAGATCGAGTCGGGCTTCCGCGGCGTGAAGCGGATCGTGTAGCGCTCATCGTCGACGCGCTTGCGCACGCCGTCGATCCAGCCGTAGCACAGGGCCTGGTCGACCGATTCGGACCAGCTCATGCCGGGGCGGCCGCTGCCGACCTTGTGGAAGCCGACCAGCAGTTCCGCCGCTTCGTGCGCGTGTGCGGCCAGCCAGGCGCGGAAGGCGCCGGCATCGTCGAAGTAGACGGGATCACTCACCGATGCGGACTTTCTCGTCGCGCGCCCGTGCCAGCAGCAGGCTGCGTTCGCGTTCGTTCTGCGTGAGGCCGGCGGCGCGTTCGAATTCGGCGCGCGCCTCGGCGTGGCGGCCCAGTTTGGCCAGCAGGTCGCCGCGCACGCTGGGCAGCAGGTGGTAGCTGGCCAGCCGTGGCTCGTCCAGCAGCTGGTCGGCCAGCGCCAGGCCTTCGGCCGGGCCGTAGGCCATGCCCAGCGCCACCGCGCGGTTCAGTTCGACGATGGGCGAGGGCAGCAGCGCCGCCAGGGCGTCGTACAGCGCGGCGATGCCGCCCCAGTCGGTGGCGTCCGGCGTCAGGGCGCGCGCATGGCAGGCGGCGATCGCGGCCTGCAGGCCGTAGGGGCCGAGGCTGCCCAGGCGGCCGGCGCGCTCCAGTGCCGCCAGGCCGCGCCCGATCAGGAGCCGGTCCCAGCGGCTGCGGTCCTGGTCCAGCAGCAGCACCGGTTCGCCGTTCGGGCCGGTGCGGGCGCGCTCGCGCGAGGACTGGATCTCCATCAGGGCGACCAGGCCGTGCACTTCGCCTTCCTCGGGGGCCAGCTCGGCCAGCACCCGGCCCAGGCGCAGCGCCTCGCGGCACAGGCCCGGCCTCAGCCAGTCGGCGCCGGCGCTGGCGGAATAGCCTTCGTTATAGATCAGGTAGATCACCTGCAGCACCGAGGCCAGGCGCGGCTTGCGTTCTTCGCCGCGCGGCACCTCGAAGGGCACCCTGGCCTCCGCCAGCGTGCGCTTGGCGCGCACGATGCGCTGGGCCACCGTGGCTTCCGGCACCAGGAAGGCGCGCGCGATCTCGGCGGTCGACAGGCCGCCGATCAGCTTGAGCGTGAGCGCCGCGCGCGCCTCGCCGGACAGCACCGGGTGGCAGGAGACGAAGATCAGGCGCAGCACGTCGTCGTCGATGCCGTGCTCCGCCATCTGCGCCAGTTCGGCCAGCTCGTCGGGCTGGCGCTGGCCGTCGCGCAGCTGTTCGTCCATCTCCCACGACAGCTCGCCTTCCTTGCCGGCGCGCATGCTGGCGTGGCGCAGGTAGTCGAGGGCGCGGTGCTTGGCCACCTGCATCAGCCAGGCGCCCGGGCGGTCCGGCACCCCGCCGGACGGCCAGCTTTCGAGCGCCTGCAGCATGGCGTCCTGGGCCAGTTCCTCGGCGATGCCGACGTCGCGCAGCATGCGCGTCAGCGCGCCGACGATGCGCGCCGACTCCATGCGCCAGACCGCTTCGACGACGCGGCCGATCTCGCTTTCGCTCATGCCTGCACGGATACCTTGCGCAGGGCGGCGTCGAGCTGTTCGGCGCGCAGGCTGGCGTCGGCGCGGCGCTGCTGCTCGTCCATGGCCGGCGCCAGGTCGTCGAGCGTCATCGCTTCGCGGATCTCGACTTCGACATGCGGGCCGGTCGGATAGGGCAGGGTGCGTGCCCAGGCGATCGCATCCGCCATCGAGCCGGCCCGGATCATCCAGAAGCCGGCGATCAACTCCTTGGCTTCCGCGAAGGGGCCGTCGATGACGTTCGCCTTGCCGTCCTTGAAATGGAGGCGGGCGCCGCGCGCGCTCGACTTCAGGCCGTCGCCGGCCAGCAGCCTGCCCTGTGCTGCCTGCGCCGCGTTGAAGGCGTTCAGGTCGTCCAGCATCCGCTGCGGCGGGATGCGATCGCGTTCCGTGCCTTCGTCCGAGCGCAGCAGGATGACGTAGCGGCGGTCGCCATCGCCGTCGGCCAGCGGGACCTGGGCGCAGCCGCCCGGGCAGCCGGTCTCGCGCAGTTCCAGCACCGCCTCGCCGGTCGCCTGCACGTCGCTCTGCGGCCAGCGCTTCAGCTGCTCGATCGCGGCTTCCTTCGACGCCGCCTCGAACACCGTGAAGCCTGCCACCAGCTCCTTGGCCTCGGCGAAGGGGCCGTCGGTGACCGTATCGACGCCCGGACCCAGCTTCAGGCGCACGGCGCGGCTGCTGGGGCGCAGGCCCAGGGCCAGCCCGAGCCGGCCCTGGTCCGCCAGCGCCTGGTTGAATTGCTCCATGTCCGCGAGGCCCTGGGCGGACGGCGGCGCGCCCGCTTCGGTGGCCTCGTCGGCCTTGCGGATGACCATGAATTGCATCGTCGCCTCCTCAGCGCGCCGCGGCCTGTTCGCGCCGGCGCTCTTCCTGTTCGCGCAGCTCGGGCGTGAGCGCGTCGCCGAAATCCTCGGCCGCAAAGATCTGGCGGATCTCGATGTTGCCCGGCTTCCCGCCGTAGGGATTCGGGCAGCGCCGCATCCACTCGATCGCTTCCTGCTTCGAGCTGACCTCGATGATCCAGAAGCCGGCAATCAGCTCCTTGGATTCGGTAAACGGACCGTCGACCACGGTGCGCTTGTCGCCGTCGAAGACGATGCGGGCGCCCCTGCTGGTCGGGTGCAGGCCTTCGCCGGCCAGCAGCACGCCGGCCTTGACCAGCTCCTCGTTGAACTGGCCCATCTCGGCAAGCTGCTGCCGGGTGGGCACGGCGCCGGCCTCGGTATCGGCGTTGGCCTTCACGATCACCATGAACTTCATTGCTGCTCTCCCTGCTGGTTGCCGCAGCCCTGGCTCTGCTGCATTGCCTTCTGCATCTCTTCCTGCATCTGCGCGGGCGTCATGTCGCGCTTGTGGGTCGCGATCGACCAGCGGTGGCCGAACGGGTCTTCGACCTGGCCGTAGCGGTCGCCCCAGAACATGTCGGCCATCGGCATGACGGGCTTGGCGCCTGCCGCCACCGCCTGCTGCCAGGTCGCGTCGGCATCGTTCACGTACAGGTGGATGAAGACCGGGGTGCCCTTCAGGGCCAGCGGGCCGTTGCTGCCCCAGTCGGGAAAGTCGTCGGCCAGCATCACGCGCGAGTCGCCGATGCGGATCTCGGCGTGCATGATCTTGCCGCCGGGGCCGGGCATGCGGCCGATCTCGGTGGCGCCGAAGGCTTTCTTGTAGAACTCCAGCGCCTCGGCCGCGCCGGCGCACACGAGGTGGGGCGTGACGGTGTGGAAGCCTTCGGGGATGGCACGTACCTGTTCTTGCATGATCGATCTCCTTGTCCGGTTGTTTTGGGTCCTGCTATCACTACGACGAAGCACGTTGTCCGGTTTCGACATCGCCGCGCCAAAATTTTTTTGGGATTTTCGATACGGTATGACGACTGTCGTACGAAGTCGAGAAAAAGATATCCAACAGCAAAGTTTTTGGCGGTCAGGCGCGCTCCATGCGTGGTGCATAACAGCCAAAGGCGGCAAAGCGCGCCGGCACGCAGGCGCTGCACGCCCCCGCATCCGGATTCTTGCCGCCAAATCTTTCTCTTCAAAAATGACTCTTGAAATCCTTATCGGTATCCCAATATCGTCCCGGTCTGTTTAACCCCTGAACATAACGAGGACATAAGATGGCTGTTGCCGAAAAAGAAACCCTTGGCTTCCAAGCAGAAGTAAAACAGCTGCTGCAACTGATGATTCACTCCTTGTATTCGAACAAGGAGATCTTCCTGCGCGAACTGATTTCGAACGCCTCCGATGCCGCCGACAAGCTGCGCTTCGAGGCGATCAACAACGATGCCCTGTACGGCAACGATCACGAACTGAAGATCAAGGTCCTGTTCGACAAGGATGCGAAAACCATCACGATCTCCGACAACGGCATCGGCATGAGCCGTGACGAGGTGATCTCGCACCTGGGCACCATCGCCAAGTCGGGCACCAAGGAATTCTTCAGCAAGCTGTCCGGCGACCAGCAGGCGGACGCCGCCCTGATCGGCCAGTTCGGCGTGGGCTTCTACTCGGCCTTCATCGTGGCCGACCGCGTCACCGTCGAGACCCGCCGCGCAGGCAGCCAGCCTTCCGAGGCGGTGCGCTGGGAGTCGACCGGCGAAGGCGACTACACCATCGAGCAGATCGAGAAGGCCAGCCGCGGCACCGACATCATCCTGCACCTGCGCGAAGGCGAGGACGAGCTGCTGTCGTCGTGGAAGCTGAAGTCCATCATCCGCAAGTACTCGGACCACATCTCCCTGCCGATCGTGATGAGGAAGGAAGAGTGGGACGAGGAGAAGAAGGAAACCGTCGTCAAGGACGAATTCGAGACCGTGAACCAGGCCTCCGCGCTGTGGGCCCGCTCGAAGTCGGACATCACGAAGGAGCAGTACGAGGAGTTCTACAAGCACATCTCGCACGACTTCCAGGCGCCGCTGGCCTACACCCACAACCGCGTCGAAGGCCGCAGCGAATACACCCAGCTGCTGTACGTGCCGAGCCACGCCCCGTTCGACCTGTGGGACCGCAACAAGCGCGGCGGCATTAAGCTGTACGTGAAGCGCGTGTTCATCATGGACGACGCCGAGCAGCTGATGCCGGTCTACCTGCGTTTCGTAAAGGGCGTGATCGACTCGAACGACCTGCCGCTGAACGTCTCGCGCGAGATCCTGCAGGAGTCGCGCGACGTGCGCGTGATCCGCGAAGGCTCGACCAAGCGCGTGCTGGGCATGCTGGAAGAGATGGCGAATTCGGACGAGCAGGAAGGCAAGGATAAATACGCGACCTTCTGGAAGGAGTTCGGCCAGGTGCTGAAGGAAGGCATCGGCGAGGACGCCACCAACAAGGACCGCATCGCCAAGCTGCTGCGCTTCGCCTCGACCAATGCCGACTCCAGCGAGCAGACCGTCTCCTTTGCCGACTACGTGTCGCGCATGAAGGAAGGCCAGGAAAAGATTTATTACGTCACCGCCGACAGCTACACCGCGGCGAAGAACAGCCCGCACCTGGAGATCTTCCGCAAGAAGGGCGTCGAAGTCCTGCTGCTGACCGACCGCGTCGACGAGTGGATGCTGTCCTTCCTGAACGACTTCGACGGCAAGGAACTGGTGTCGGTCGCCAAGGGCGGCCTGGACCTGGGCAAGCTGGAAGACGAGGCCGAGAAGAAGGAACACGAGGAAACGGAAGGCCAGTACAAGGACCTGGTCGAGAAGATGAAGGGCGCGCTGGCGGACAAGGCCAAGGACGTGCGCGTGACCTTCCGCCTGACCGATTCGCCGGCCTGCCTGGTGGCGGACGAGCACGAGCTGTCGGCCAACCTGGTGCGCATGCTGAAGGCGGCCGGCCAGGACGCGCCGGAATCGAAGCCCATCCTCGAGATCAACCCGAACCACCCGCTGGTGACGCGCCTGAAATACGAAGACGCCGCTAGCCCGCGCTTCGGCGACTGGGCCCACATCCTGTTCGACCAGGCCATGCTGGCCGAGGGCGGCAGCCTGAGCGACCCGGCTTCGTTCGTGAAGCGCCTGAACGAGATGCTGCTGGCGAGCGCGAAGTAAGCGAATCGGCTTCCCTGTAAAACGGCCGGTGCAGCGATGCCCGGCCGTTTTTTCATCGTCGCAGGCGGCGCTGCAGGGCGTCGGTCAAGGGCTGCAGCACGGCCGCCGTCGCCGCGATCGCCAGCGCGAGCCCCAGCAGCACGGCCGGATCGCCGCGCCGGAAGGTGAGCAGCGCCTGCCAGGTGCAGATCACCAGGCTGTGCGAGAGGTAGAGCGTGAAGGTGTGCGCCGACACGAAGCGGATGGTCGGTGCCGCGCCGAGCAGCCGGGTGAAGCCGGCATGGCGCGCGCAGGCGAAGTTCGCCAGCACCAGGATCGCCACCAGATAGTCGGACAGCACCCGGTCGGCGCTGCCCATGCGGATGCCGGGGAAGGGCCAGACGGCGCGCGCCACCAGGCGCAGCTGCTGTTCCGGGTCGTACCAGGTCCACAGGGCCGCCAGCAGCAGCGTGACGGTCCAGCCGGCGCGGGCGATGCCGCGCGGGATGACATGCGCTTTCTGCCAGCGGTACAGGAAGACCCCGGACAGCCACAGCGGCAGCAGCAGCCACAGCCTGGGCCCCATCAGGGCCAGCAGGCGCCGGCGTCCCTTCAGGTAGTGCATCGCGCCGAACAGCACGTAATACCAGGCTTCGTAGTTCAGCGACCAGTAAGGCACCAGCCAGGGCGGCACCTCGACGAAGCTCCACAGCTCGCCCAGGAACAGCAGGTGGAAGGGGATGTAGAGCCAGGGCTTGTGCAGCTGGTAGGCGCCGTTCACCGGCACCTGGAGCAGGGTGGTGGCCAGCGCCGCCAGGCCGTAGGCCAGCGCCAATACCGGCAGCACCACCGAATACAGGCGTGCGCCGCGGGCCCTGACGTAGTCGCCCAGCGTGGGATTGCGCTGCTCGGCGCTGTAGGCGATCACGAAGCCGGACAGCACGAAGAAGGCGATCACGGCTTCGCGCCCGAGGTCGGCGACGTGGGCGATCTGGTAGTCGTCGAAGATGTGGAAATAGCCGAAGTGGGCCATCACGACCGCGCAGGCGGCCAGGATGCGGACCAGGTCGAGGTAGAGCGAAAACGGCTTGTCCAGCCCGGCCTCGACGGCCGGGGCGGCGCTCAGGGGTGCAGTGTCGAGCAGAAGTCCTCCAGCATCCGCTCGCCCTCCGGCCACGGCCCGTAGCCGCTGGCGCCGTTGATGTGCCCCGCGTCGCCGATCTCCACCAGCCTGCTGCCCCAGGCGCCGGCGAAGGCGCGCGCGCGCTCGATGTGCACGTATTCGTCGTTGGTGCTGGCCACGACCATCGAAGGGAAGGGCAGCGCCTGCATCGGGATCGGCGTAAAGCCGTTGGCGGCGGCCGGATAGGAGGGTGCTTCGACGTCGCTGGGTGCCACCAGGAAGGCGCCGGCGATCTTCAGGGGCGAGCCGCCGTGGGTGCAGGCCCATTGCGCCCACTGCGCCACCAGCATGCAGCCCAGGCTGTGCGCGACGAGGATGGGGCGGCCCTCGCAGGCCGCGATCGCGGCGTCCAGCTCCGCCACCCATTCATCGCGATCCGGATCGTTCCAGTCGCGGTGGGCGACCCGTTCCCATTTCGAGTACTTGCCTTCCCAGTGGGTCTGCCAGTGCTGCGGACCCGAGTTCCAGAGGCCGGCCACGATCAGGATGTCGCATTTCATAAGGCGGTCCTCAGTGCGAACAGCTCCGGGAACAGTACCACGTCCAGCATCTTGCGCAGGTAACTGACGCCGGCGGTGCCGCCGGTGCCGGTCTTGAAGCCGATGATGCGCTCCACCGTCGATACGTGGCGGAAGCGCCAGGTGCGAAACGCGGTCTCCATGTCGACCAGCTTCTCGGCCAGCTCGTACAGGGCCCAGTGGTGCTCGGGGTCGCGGTAGACCTCGAGCCAGGCCGCCAGCACCGAGTCGTCGTGGACGGTCGGCTGGGTCGGATCGGCATCCAGGCGCGCCTGCGATACCGGCAGGCCGGAACGCGCCAGCAGGCGCACTGCCTCGTCGTAGATCGAGGGCGCGTGCAGCTCGCGCTCGAGCAGGGCGTGGTGCTCGGGCATGACCTGGTGCACCGCCAGCATGCTGGTGTTCTTGTTCCCGAGGATGAATTCCAGTTCGCGGTACTGGAAGGACTGGAAGCCGCTCGAGGCGCCGAGGTAGGGGCGGATCGCGCTGTACTCGGGCGGGGTCATGGTGGCCAGCACGTCCCAGGCATGCACCAGCTGGTCCATGATGCGCGCCACCCGGGCCAGCATCTTGAATGCCGGCGGCAGATCATTGCTGCGGATCTGTTCGCGCACCGCCTGCAGTTCGTGGATCATTAACTTGATCCACAGCTCGCTGGTCTGGTGCTGGATGATGAACAGCATCTCGTTGTGGTTCGGCGACAGCGGATGCTGGGCGCTCAGGATCTGGTTCAGGCCCAGGTAGTCGCCGTAGCTCATGGACTCCTTGAAGTCCATTTTCGCGCCGTGCCACTCGGCGCCTTTCTTCTGGTCGTTCATGTCGATTCCTTCAGGTCACCGCGCTGCGCGCTGCGCCGGCGTCGTAGCCGGCGCTGTCGAGGATGTCGCGCAGGATCTCGACCGCATCCCAGACGTCGGCGTAGCGCGTGTACAGCGGCGTGAAGCCGAAGCGCATGATCTCCGGCTCGCGGTAGTCGCCGATCACGCCGCGCTCGATCAGGGCCTGCATCACCGCATAGCCCTGCGGGTGGGTGAAGCTGACCTGGCTGCCGCGGCGCGCATGCTCGCGCGGGGTCACCAGGCCGAGCGGGTGTTGCGCGCAGCGCGCTTCGACCAGCGCGATGAAGAGGTCGGTCAAGGCCAGCGACTTGGCGCGGATGGCCTGCATGTCGGTCTCTTCGAAGATCTCCAGCCCGCACTCGACCATCGCCAGCGAGGTCACCGGCTGGGTGCCGCACAGGGCGCGGCCGATGCCGTCCGCCGCCGTGAAGCCGTGCGACATCGCGAACGGCGCCGCATGGCTCCACCAGCCGGTCAGCGGATGGCTGAAGGCGGCCTGGTGGCGCTGCGGTACCCAGATGAAGGCCGGGGCGCCGGGGCCGCCGTTCAGGTATTTATAGGTGCAGCCGACCGCAAAATCAGCGCCGGCGCCATGCAGGTCGAGCGGGACCGCGCCGGCCGAGTGGGCCAGGTCCCAGACCGCCAATGCGCCGGCTTCGTGGGCGTGCCGGGTCGACGCCGCCATGTCGTGCTGCCAGCCGGTGCGGTAGTTCACGTGGGTCAGCATCAGGACCGCGCAGTCGGCGTCCACCGCGGCCGCGATCTCTTCCACGCTGTCCACCAGGCGGACCGAATAACCGCGGTCGAGCCAGCGGGCCAGGCCGTCCGCCATATAGATATCGGTCGGGAAGTTGCTGCGCTCGGTGACGATGACCTTGCGCTCCGGCGCTTTGCGGCGCTGGATATCCAGGGCGGCGGCCAAAGCCTTGAACAGGTTCAGCGAGGTGGTGTCGGTGACCACGACTTCGCCGGCATGCGCGCCGATGAGCGGGGCGAGGCGGTCGCCGAGGCGCTTCGGCATGTCGAACCAGCCGGCCGTGTTCCAGCTCTTGATCAGGTCCTGGCCCCATTCCTGCGCCACCACCTCGTGGGCGCGGGCCAGGGATGCGCGTGGACGGGCGCCCAGCGAATTACCGTCCAGGTAGATCACGCCGTCGGGCAGTTCGAAGCGGTCGCGCAGGCGTGCCAGCGGATCCTGGGCGTCGAGGGCGGCGCAATCGGCGCGCGAGGAAATCGATACCTTGGTGCTCATGCGTTCTCCGTAACGGGCAGGGCGCGCAGGATCGCGCGCACCGGGCTGGCATCCATGCCGGCAAGTTTCAGGGGCAGTGCGATCAGTTCATAGTCGCCGGGCGGAACCTCGTCCAGCACCACGCCTTCGAGGATCGCCAGGCCGTGGCGGCGCACCGCGTGGTGGGCATCCAGGGTTTTCGAGTCCTGCGGGTCGAGCGAAGCGGCGTCGGTGCCGATCAGGATCACGCCCCTGGCGGCCAGCAGGGCGATGGTCTCCGGGGCGATGGCCGGGAAGGCCGGATCCCAGGCCTGGCGGGGTGCGCTGGCGTAGGTACGCAGCAGCACGCGCGGAGGCACGCCGTCGAGCCGGGCCTCGATGTCCTCCGGCCGCACTGTCTTGACCCCGATGCAGTGGATCACCCGGCAGGGGCCGAGATAGGGCGTGAGTTCGACGGCGTCGATGCTGCGGCCCGCCGGATCGTAATGGGATGGCGCATCGGTGTGGGCGCCGAGGTGGGTGGTCATGGTCATGCGGCTGACATGGACCGGGCAGCCATCCCGGATTTCCCAGGTGGGGCTGGCCTCGAAGGGGGTGTCGCCGGGCCAGACCGGGATGCCGGCCGAGATCGTCGGGCTGATATCCCAGAGTGTAGGTGCGGGCATACGTAGTTATGAATCAATGCGCGAAGCCGGCAGTGTAGCAAGAAATGCATGGCCAAAAAAATTTTCGCTACAAGCCTAAAGTTCCCCGAAACCCGTCCGTTAACCCATCCAGATGCCCGGAGTTCGGTCGAAAATTTTTTTTGCGAAAAGCCTAAAGTTCTCGAAAAGCCATCCGATAACGGTCTGTAGAGGGGCTTGAGGCAGTAAAAAAGTCGAAAAATATTTTGATTCGACCCTAAAGTTCCCAAAACGGTTGACGTTAACCAACATAGACGCAGATTCTTCTCAGCGTCGATGGGGCCGAAAGGCCCGCCTTATTGAACATCTATCTCCGCCCGTTTTCATAGGGGCGCGACCCCGATCCGGGAGGGTTTGTCAGACAAACTCCTACGGGTCGTCTTCGTCTTTGCCGGACGAAAAATACAGACACTCTCCAATACACTAAAAGTTTCCTCACAGTCAGAATCTATCTCAACGGCAACACAAACCGCCGACCAGATAGAACACACCGGAGAGATGGAAATGACTGCGAACGACATGATGGCTGAAATTCGTGATGCTAACCTGAGCTACCTGATGCTCGCCCAGCAGATGATTCGCGCCGACAAGGTCACCGCAATTTTCCGCCTCGGCATCTCGGCCGACATCGCCGACCTGATCGAAGGCATGAGCAACGCCCAGATCCTGAAGCTTGCCGGCGGCAACATGATGCTGGCCCGCTTCCGCTTCGACGATACCGCCATCCTGTCGATGCTCACCAGCCACAGCAAGGACCGCGCCCTGGCGCAGTCGCACGCCGCCATCCTGATGGCCGGCCAGCCTGCAGAAGAAATCGCCTAAAACCTCTCGCTGCCTAAACCCCTCGCTGCCTGGTTAGCACCGGGCAGAGCAGCGTTAGCACCGGGGTAGAGCAGCGTTAGCGCTGGGGTCAGAGCCCGAACTTGCTTTTTTGGGGCTCTGACCCCGATTTAAAGCCACCGCCAGTCAGGTCAGTCAGTGTTGGAGTGAGTAAGTCATGAGCAAAAAAAGCGTAGTCTCGGAAGCCCAGGAAATCCAGCTGGCCATCGAACTGATCCAGCTCGGCGCCCGCCTGCAGCTGCTGGAAAGCGAAGTCTCGCTGTCGCGCGAGCGGCTGCTCAAGCTGTACAAGGAACTGAAGGGCGTGTCGCCGCCGAAGGGCATGCTGCCGTTCTCGACCGACTGGTTCCTGACCTGGCAGCCGAACATCCACTCCTCGCTGTACATCAATATCTACAAATTCCTGGTCGACCACGCGGGCGCCACCGGCGTCCAGGCCGTGATGAAGGCCTACAAGCTCTACCTGGAACAGATGCCGCCGGAGCCGGGCGAAGAGCCGCTGCTGTCGCTGACCCGCGCCTGGACCCTGGTGCGCTTCTTCCAGGGCGGCATGCTGGTGCTGGCACCTTGCTCGAAATGCAAGGGCAAGTACGTGGTCAACGCCCTCGACCTGAACAACGATTACCAGTGCGGCCTGTGCCACATGCCTTCGCGCGCCGGCAAGACCCGCAAGGCCAGGGACGCCGCCGCGCTCGCCGCCGCCTGATCCGTTTCGCCCGGTGAGCGCCGCCGCCCCGCGCCGGATCCGGCGCGCCCCTGCCATCCGCGCGCTGCTGCTGCAAATCCTTGCCTTCCCCCTGATGCTGGCCACGGTGTGGCTGCTGGCGCGGGCGGGCATGCCGCAATCCCTGTTCGGCGTGGCCCTGGTCCAGGGCGCCTGGGCGGCGCTCTTGTCCTGGCGCRCCGGGCTGGCGAGCTGGTGGCGCGCCATCCAGTTCCTGTTTCCGCCGGCCCTGCTGCTGGCGCGGCAGGGTGCCGACGCGCTGGCCCTGCCACCAGCGGCCTTCCTGGCCGTGTTCCTGTTCCTGCTCCTTCTCTATTGGTCAACCTTCCGCACCCAGGTGCCGTACTACCCGTCCGGACGCCGGGTCTGGGAGACGGTTGCCGCGCAGTTGCCGGCCGGCCGGACGCTGCGGATCGTCGATATCGGCAGCGGCCTCGGCGGCCTGGTGCTGGACCTGGCGCGCCGCCGCCCCGCGTGCGACGTCAGCGGCATCGAGCTCGCGCCCTTGCCCTGGCTGGCCAGCAGCCTGCGCGCCAGGCTGGCGGGAAGCGGGGCGCGTTTCCTGCGCGGCGATTACGAAAAGCTCAATTTCGGCAATTTCGACGTGGTGTTCGCCTACCTGTCGCCGGCCGCCATGGATGCCTTGTGGCGCAAGGCGGCTGCCGAGATGCGTCCGGGCAGTGTACTTATCAGTTACGAATTTTCTATCGCCGGGCGCGAGCCCGACCAGCGCCTTGTAACTGGCGATAGCAGGAAAATTCTTTACATTTGGCACTTTTGAGCCACATTCCCGGCACTTTTACTTGCCCGTAGTCCATTCTCAAGCTAATCTAGTTCCCTACGTAAATATTTCAACCGGGCACGTCCCCGGCATCACAGATCGGGAGTCCCGTGTTTGTCATTATCGGTTACATCGTCGTCATCGCGTCCGTGATCGGCGGTTTCGTGCTGAACGGCGGCCACGTGGCTGCACTCATGCAGCCGCTCGAAGTGCTGATGATCGCCGGCGCCGCCATCGGCGCTTTTTTCGTCGGCAATACGCCAAAGGCGGTGAAGGCCACCATGCAGGCGATCCCGACCCTGTTCAAGGGCTCGAAGTACACGCGCGAAATGTACATGGAGCTGATGTCGCTGATGTTCGACGTGCTGTCCAAGGTCCGCAAGGAGGGCTTGATGTCGATCGAAGGCGATATCGAGACCCCGGAGCAGAGCCCGGTGTTCTCGAAGTATCCGATGGTGCTGGCCGACCACCATATCGTCGAATTCATCACCGATTACCTGCGCCTGATGGTTTCCGGCAACATGGACGCCTTCCAGATCGAGAACCTGATGGACAACGAGATCGAGACCCACCATCATGAGGGCCACGTGCCGGCCCAGTGCATCGCCAAGCTTGGCGACGGCCTGCCGGCTTTCGGTATCGTGGCCGCGGTGATGGGGGTGGTGCACACCATGGAATCGGTCGGCGCGCCGCCGGCGGAGCTGGGCATGCTGATCGCGCACGCGCTGGTCGGCACCTTCCTCGGTATCCTGCTGGCCTACGGCTTCGTCGGCCCGCTGGCCAGCCTGCTGGAACAGAAGCTGGAGGAATCCACCAAGATGTTCCAGACCGTGAAGGTGACCCTGCTGGCCAGCCTGAATGGCTATGCGCCGGCACTGGCGGTTGAATTCGGCCGCAAGGTCCTGTACTCGACCGAGCGTCCGACCTTCGCCGAGCTCGAAGACCACATCAAGAAAGCGAAGAGCAAGTAATGGCAGACGAAGGCCAGCGGCCAATCATCGTCAAGAAGATCAAGAAGGGCGGCCACGGACACCACGGCGGCGCCTGGAAGATCGCGTACGCCGACTTCGTGACGGCGATGATGGCCTTCTTCCTGCTCATGTGGCTGCTCGGCTCGACCACCAAGGGCGACATGGAAGGCATCGCCAACTATTTCAAGACCCCGCTGAAGGTCGCCATGCAGGGCGGCTCGGGCAGCGGCGACAGCGCGTCGATCCTGCAGGGCGGCGGCCAGGACCTGACGCGCCGTAACGGCCAGGTCAAGAAGGGCGAGGTCGAAGCCGACAAGAAGACCTATGACCTGAAGGCCGCGCGCGCCGCGCTGGAACACGAGGAATCGACCAAGCTGCAGAAGCTGAAGGAGCGCATCCAGTCGACCATCGACGCCAATCCGGTCCTGAAGAAATACAAGAACCAGCTGCTGCTCGACGTCACCAGCGAAGGCTTGCGGATCCAGATCGTGGACGAAAAGAACCGCCCGATGTTCGAGAGCGCCAAGGCCGAGCTGCAGCCCTACACCCGCGACATCCTCGACGTGCTGGCGCTGGTACTGAACGACGTGCCCAACCGTCTCAGCCTGTCGGGCCACACCGATTCCACGCCCTACCAGACCGAGTCGGGCTATAGCAACTGGGAGCTGTCGGCCGACCGTGCCAATGCCTCGCGCCGCGAACTGGTGCGCGGCGGCCTGGCCGAGTCCAAGGTGCTGCGCGTGGTCGGCCTGGCGGCCGCCAACCATCTCGATCCCAAGGATCCGTTCAACCCGGTCAACCGCCGCATCAGCATCCTGGTGATGAACAAGCGCACCGAGGAATCGGTGCTGCGCAACGGCGGCAACGGCGGCAATTCGCTGGACGTTCCGGACGACGCCGACGCTGCGGTCAAGGCGGTCGCGACTGCGACCGGTGGCGGACTGGCGGCTCCGGCACAGGCAGCGAAGTAAGGCGCGGAGTGTACTGGAGGACTCAATGACAAGAAAAAAGATTTTAGGGTCACACGTGAAGCGCCTGCTGTCGGGCGTGTCCGACCATGGCCGGCGCCACCTGAACGAGGTCGAGACCGACCTGGTGCAGACCACGCTGCTGCTCGAGGAAGCCGTCGACAAGCTCACCTCCAGCTTCATGGCGATCCACCAGGCGGTCGACGCACGCCAGCAGAGCATCAACCGCCTGCTGGCCGGCGAAGCCCCGTCGGCCGAGGAAAGCGAGAAGCTGACCGGCATGTCGGGCGAGATCGGCCAGCACGTGAACTCGGCGATCACCAGCATGCAGTTCCAGGACATGACCAGCCAGCTGCTCGACCGTACGCTGCGCCGTGTGTCCGGCCTGCGCGAATTCCTGACCACGCTCGGCGAGCACGGCGCCGACATCGCGCCCGACAGCCACAGCGAGGAAATCGTCGAGCGCCTGGGCAAGGTCAGCATGGCGCTGGCGATCCAGTCGCTGGAGCTGCGCAGCATGCTGAGGAAGTCGGTGGAGCAGCGGCATCTGGAGAGTGGCGACGTCGAGCTGTTCTGACTACATCTGGCTAAACGAACGATAACTATGAAATTCGGGGTCAGAGCCCTTTTTAAAAGAAGAACCGGGCCCTGACCCCTCCCCTTGGAGCATACGAAAAATGGCAAAAACGATTCTTGCGGTTGACGATTCCAGTTCCCTGCGCCAGATGGTCGCGTTCAGCCTGAAGGCCGCCGGCTACCAGGTGGTGGAGGCGGTCGACGGCCAGGATGGCCTCGACAAGGCGAAGCAGCAGACCGTGGACCTGGTCCTGACCGACCAGAACATGCCGAAGATGGACGGCCTCACGCTGATCAAGTCGCTGCGCGCGCTGCCGACCTACCAGAAGGTGCCGATCCTGATGCTCACCACCGAATCGTCGGACGAGATGAAATCGAAGGGCCGCGCCGCCGGCGCCAACGGCTGGCTGGTCAAGCCTTTCGATCCGCAGCGCCTGATCGAGGTGGTCAAGAAAGTCATCGGCTAAGCCGATCAGCGACAAGCGATAAGCGATAAGCGACAATCATGACCATCGACATCAGCCAGTTCTACCAGGTCTTTTTCGACGAGGCGGAAGAACTCCTCGCCGAGAAGGAGCGTCTGCTGCTGGCCGTCGATATCGCCGCGCCGGACGCGGAAGACCTGAACGCGATCTTCCGCACCGCTCACTCGATCAAGGGCGGGGCCTCGACCTTCGGCCTGAACGACATGAGCGAAGTGACCCACGTGCTGGAGTCGCTGCTGGACCGCATCCGCAAGGGCGAGATGGCGCTCACCAGCCAGCACCTCGACGCCTTCCTGGCCGCCAAGGACATCCTCAAGATGCAGCTCGACGGCCACCGCAACGGCGCCTTCGTCGACCAGGAAGCCGTCGCCAACGTGCGCATGATGCTGCACGAGCTGTCCGAAGGCGTCATCGTGCCGGGCCACCAGCCGACCGTGCCGTCCTTCCTGCACGCCGAGCAGAAGCAGGAAGTGCGCGAAGGCGCGCACCGCTACAAGATCGAGCTGCCGGAGATTCCGAAGCGCGACGTCGACGCCCTGGTCGACGAACTCGGCCTGCTGGGCCGCGTCTCGGTGACGCCGCTGGCCGGCGGCCGCAGCGCCCTGATCATCATGACCCACGAGTCCCTCGACGACATCGTCGCGATCTGCTCGTTCGTGCTGAATCCCGAGGACCTGAAGATCTTCGAGGCGCCGCCGCTGACGCCCGAGCAGCGCGCCATCGAAGCCCTTGAACGCGCCCGCATCGAGGACGAGCAGGGCTACGGTTTCTTCGATCCCTCCGATCCGGTCGATGCGCCGCAGGTCGAGCAGTCCGACGACGAGCGCGGCTACGGCTTCTTCCAGCCGATCGAACAGATCCGCCGCGAAGCCGGCATCGTCGCCGAAGCGCCGCCGCCGGCCGCCGTGCAGATCCGCCAGGAAGCGCCGGAGACGATCGAGGCGGCCGCCGAGAAGAAGGCCGCCAAGAAGGCCGCCGACGCCGCCCACGCGCACGCCGAATCGAGCTCGATCCGGGTCTCGATCGAGAAGGTCGACCAGTTGATCAACCTGGTCGGCGAACTGGTGATCACCCAGGCCATGATCGAGCAGCGCAGCGACGACCTCGATCCGATGATCCACCAGCGCCTGCTGCAGTCGGTGTCGCAGCTGACCCGCAATACCCGCGACCTGCAGGAAGCGGTGATGTCGATCCGCATGATGCCGATGGACTTCGTGTTCTCGCGCTTCCCGCGCATGGTGCGCGACCTCGCCTCGAAGCTGGGCAAGAAGGTCGACTTCATCACCAACGGCGCCGCCACGGAACTGGACAAGGGCCTGATCGAGCGCATCGTCGATCCGCTGACCCACCTGGTGCGCAACTCGATCGACCACGGCATCGAGATGCCGGCCGCCCGCGTGACCGCCGGCAAATCGGAGTCGGGCCGCCTGTTCCTGTCCGCCGCCCACCAGGGCGGCAATATCGTGATCGAGGTGGCCGACGACGGCGGCGGCCTGAATCGCGAGCGGATCCTGGCCAAGGCGAAGGAGAACGGCCTGGCGGTCTCGGACAACATGACCGACGCCGAGGTCTGGCAGCTGATCTTCGCGCCGGGCTTCTCGACCGCGGAAATCGTCACCGACGTCTCCGGCCGCGGGGTCGGCATGGACGTCGTCAAGCGCAACATCACCCAGATGGGCGGCACCATCGACATCCGCTCGGCAAAGGGCTTCGGCACCACCATCCTGATCTCGCTGCCGCTGACGCTGGCGATCCTGGACGGCATGTCGATCCGCTGCGGCGACGAGATCTACATCCTGCCGCTCGGCTTCGTGGTCGAGTCCCTGCAGCCGGCCCGAAGCGACGTCAAGGAAATCGCCGGCCAGGGCAGGGTGGTCAAGGTGCGCGGCGAATACCTGCCGCTGATTCCGCTGCACCAGATGTTCAGCATCGCGCCGCGCTTCACCGATCCTGCCGAAGGCATCCTGGTGATCCTCGAGACCGAAGGCCGCAAGGCCGCGCTGTTCGTCGACGAACTGGTCGGCCAGCAGCAGGTCGTGGTGAAGAACCTCGAATCCAACTACCGCAAGGTGGCCGGGATCTCCGGCGCCACCATCCTCGGCGATGGCGGCGTGGCGCTGATCCTGGACGTGGCGGCGCTGCTGCGCTCGTCGCGTCAGCTGACGGACGATACCGTCGTTTTATAAAAACTCTCTGAACCTAGGAACCGACATGTCCACTCAACCGACCACCAAACCGGCCGACGCACGCGACGGCAGCGGCAGCGAATATCTCGCCTTCACCCTCGGCTCCGAGGAATACGGCATCGACATCCTGAAAGTGCAGGAGATCCGCGGCTACGAAGCCGTGACCCGCATCGCCAACGCTCCCGAATTCATCAAGGGCGTGATCAACCTGCGTGGCATCATCATTCCGGTGGTGGACATGCGCATCAAGTTCAACCTCGGCACCCCGACCTACGACCAGTTCACCGTCGTGATCATCCTGAACATCGGCGGCCGCATCATGGGCATGGTCGTGGACAGCGTGTCGGACGTCACCACCCTGACGCCGGAGCAGATCAAGCCGGCGCCGGAAATGGGCACCGCCTTCAATTCCGACTACCTGATGGGCCTCGGCACCGTCGACGAGCGCATGCTGATCCTGATCGACATCGACCGCCTGATGTCGTCCAGCGAGATGGGCCTGATCGACAAGATGGCAGCCTGAGGACCGCCGGCTACCGGATTCGCGGCGCAGGGACAGCTTCGTCTTTACAGATCCAAAGGTAATAACGTGCCGCTTCATACCAAGCAGGAAACAGGCAAGGAATTCGAGTTCACGCGCGCCGACTTCGAGCGCGTGCGCGGCCTGATCTACCAGCGCGCCGGCATTTCGCTGGCCGACAGCAAGCAGGAGATGGTCTACAGCCGGCTTGCGCGCCGCCTGCGCGCAACCGGCCTCGAGTCCTTCTCGCGCTACCTCGACGGCCTCGAAGCCGGGAAGATGCCGCATGAGTGGGAAAGCTTCACGAATGCGCTGACCACCAACCTGACCTCGTTCTTCCGCGAGGCCCATCACTTCCCGCTGCTGGCCGAGCACGCGCTCCAGGCGCGCCGCAAGCATGGCGGGCCGCTGACGATCTGGTGTTCGGCCAGCTCCACCGGCGAAGAGCCGTACTCGATCGCGATGACGCTGTGCGAGGCCTTCGACACGCTCACGCCGCCGGTGTCGATCATCGCCACCGACATCGACACCAACGTGCTGGCCACCGCCGGCGCCGGCGTCTATCCGATCGAACGGGTCGAGAAGCTCGAGGCCGCGCGCCTGCGCCGCTTCTTCCTGAAGGGGAAGGGCGCCCAGGAGGGCCTGGTGCGGGTGCGCCCAGAGCTGCGCCAGCTGGTCAGCTTCCGCCAGCTCAACCTGCTGGCCGACGGCTGGGACCTGAAGGGACCGTTCGACGCGATCTTCTGCCGCAACGTGATGATCTACTTCGACAAGGCCACCCAGCGCAAGATCCTGTCGCGCTTCGTGCCCCTGATGAAGCCGGACGCCCTGCTGTTCGCCGGGCACTCGGAGAACTTCCTGTATGTGTCCGACTCGCTGCGCCTGCGCGGCAAGACGGTGTATGAACTGAGCCACGGCTGACCGTCGCTTCACTCCGGTACCTATCATGGATACGAACAGCCAATTCGCCACCAACGTCTACTACGACCGTACCTTCGACTGCGACGCCGCCAAGATCCTGCCCGGCGAGTACTACTACACCGCGAAGGAGATGCTGATCGTGACGGTGCTGGGCTCCTGCGTCTCGGCCTGCATCCGCGACCGCGTCAGGGGCCTGGGCGGCATGAACCATTTCATGCTGCCGGACGGCGGCGACCCCGGCAACCCGGTGTCGGCCTCGATGCGCTACGGGACCTATGCGATGGAAGTGCTGATCAACGACCTGCTGAAGGCCGGGGCGCGGCGCGAGCACCTGGAAGCCAAGGTCTTCGGCGGCGGCGCCGTGCTGCGCGGCTTCTCGGCCATGAACGTCGGCGAGCGCAATGCCGCCTTCGTGATGCAGTTCCTGAAGACCGAGCGGATCCCGGTGCTGGCCGAAGACCTGAACGACATCTACCCGCGCAAGGTGTACTTCTTCCCGCGCACCGGCAAGGTGCTGGTCAAGAAGCTGATGCAAACCCATAACGATACGCTGGCGAAGCGCGAGCTCGATTACGCCAGCCGCCTCAAGGTCGCGCCGGTCGGCGGCGAGATCGACCTGTTCTGACGAAAGGGCCCCACATGAACTCCACGAACAAGATCAAGGTCGCGATCGTCGACGACTCGGCCCTGATCCGCAGCGTGATGACCGAGATCGTCAATTCCCAGCCCGACATGGAAGTGGTCGGGGTGGCCCCCGATCCGCTGGTCGCGCGCGAGCTGATCAAGCGGGTCAATCCCGACGTCCTCACGCTCGACGTCGAGATGCCGAAGATGGACGGCCTCGACTTCCTCGAAAAGCTGATGCGCCTGCGCCCGATGCCGGTGCTGATGGTGTCCTCGCTGACCGAGCGCGGTTCCGAGATCACCATGCGCGCGCTGGAGCTGGGCGCGGTGGACTTCGTGACCAAGCCGAAGATCTCGATCCAGACCGGGATGCGCGAGTACACGGAACTCATCGCCGACAAGATCCGCGGCGCCGCGCGCGCCCGCATCAAGCCGCGCACCCTGCATGCGCCAGCGCCGGGTGCGCCGCTGCCGCAGCTGCGCAGCCCGCTGACCTCGTCGGAAAAACTGATCATCATCGGCGCCTCCACCGGCGGCACCGAGGCGATCCGCGAATTCCTGATGCAGATGCCGTCCGACTGCCCGGGCATCCTGATCGCCCAGCACATGCCGGAAGGTTTCACCAGTTCCTTCGCCAGGCGCCTGGACTCGCTGTGCCGCATCAGCGTCAGCGAAGCCCAGGGCAACGAGCGCGTGCTGCCCGGCCATGCTTATATTGCTCCGGGCCACTCCCATTTGCTGTTGTCCCGTTCGGGCGCGAACTACATGACCAAAATCGAGCAGACCGACCCGGTCAACCGCCACCGTCCTTCGGTGGACGTGCTGTTCCGCTCGGCCGCCCAGGCGGCGGGCAAGAATGCGGTCGGGGTGATCCTGACCGGCATGGGCAAGGACGGCGCCCAAGGCATGCTGGAAATGAAGCAGGCCGGCGCCTACAACTTCGCCCAGGACGAGGCTTCCTGCGTCGTGTTCGGCATGCCGCGCGAGGCGATCGCCATCGGCGCCGCCCATGAAGTGGGCGCCCTGGCAGCCTTGCCGGGCATGGTGCTGGGTCATCTGGCCGCGCATGGCGGCCGGGCGTTGCGCGTTTGATCCGCGCGAGCGTCTTAACCCTCGGTTTTATCGCCGTAGAGCAACAAAAATGCTATGCTTAGGCCTGCTTTCGCAGTGTCGAAGTCCAACCAACACATACAGATAAAGTAACAACGGAGTAATTCATGGCTGATCCAAAGATGCGTTTTTTAGTTGTTGACGATTTTTCGACGATGCGGCGCATCGTGAAGAATCTGCTGAAGGAACTGGGTTACGCCAACGTTGACGAAGCCGAAGACGGCGTCCAGGGACTGGCCAAGCTGCGCAGCGAGCAATTCGACTTCGTGGTGTCGGACTGGAACATGCCGAACATGGACGGCCTGACCATGCTGCAGAACATCCGTGCCGATCCCGCCCTGGCCAGCCTGCCGGTGCTGATGGTCACCGCCGAAGCCAAGAAGGAAAACATCATCGCGGCCGCCCAGGCCGGCGCCAACGGCTATGTGGTGAAGCCTTTCACCGCGGCGACGCTGGACGAAAAGCTGAACAAGATTTTCGAAAAGATGGGAAAGGCCTGAAATGACTGAGCAGACGGCCGATTCAGGCTCGCACGACGAGGTCCTGAGCCGGATCGGGCACATGACCCGCGCGCTGCACGAGAGCCTGCGCGGGCTGGGCCTGGACAAGCTGATCGAAAAAGCCGCCAGCGACATCCCGGATGCGCGCGACCGTCTCGATTACGTGGCCCGCCTGTCGGAACAGGCTGCCAAGCGCGTGCTGGACGCCACCGACGCCGCCGGCCCCCTGCAGGACGGCATCGACGCCGCGGCCGTGGAACTCGGCCGTTCGTGGCAATCGCTGCTGGACAGCGGCGAGGGCAGCGCGGAATGGCGCGCATTGGCCGAGAAGACCGTCGCCAGCCTGGCCGCATCGCGTAGCGCCGCCAGCGCCACCAAGGGCCACCTGATGGACATCATGATGGCCCAGGACTTCCAGGACCTGACCGGCCAGGTGATCAAGCGCATCACCGGCATCGCCCAGAACCTCGAAAAGCAGCTGGTGCAAGTGCTGGTCGATTTCGCGCCGGCCGAGGTCAAGCGCGAGTTCGACAACAGCCTGCTCAACGGCCCGCAGATCAAGCCGGAAGGTAATACCGAAGTCGTCGCCGACCAGGGCCAGGTCGACGACCTGCTCGACAGTCTCGGCTTCTAGGCTTCCATCCCGATGCGCCAGCGGACGGCGCATCGCCCTGTTTCACCTCGGCGCTAATCTACAATGCATCAAACCAACTTCATCGTCCGTGAACCTTTGCTTGATCCCAAGCAGCGCGTAATTGGTTACGAACTCTGCTGGCAGCAGCAGAGCGGAAGGGAAGTGGGCGCCGACGATCTCGAGTCGCTGGTCGGCTTCGTGGCCGAACAGCTGGTCGACGAGGAAAACGGCTGGCTGCTGCGCGACAAACTGCTGTTCCTCGACGCCGTCCCGGCCATGCTGTCGACCGACGCCCTGCACGCGCTGCCGCCCGAGCGCACCGTGCTGTCCCTGAGCGTACGCGACCTCGCCAACGTCGATACCCGCGCCGCCGTGCAGGCCCTGCGCGCCGGCGGCGTCGGCATCTCGCTGCGCGGCGCCAACCTCGACCTGCTGGGCCGCAACCTGTCCATCATCGCTTCCTACGCCGAAGTGCGCTTCAGCGGCGCCGACGTGGCGACGCAGGCGCGCACCTATGCCGCCGTCAAGCAGTCGACCCTGCGCATGGTGGGCCGTCCGGTCGCCACCTGGGCCGACTTCGACGCCTGCGCGGCGCTGGGCCTGGACGCCTTCGTCGGCAAGCTGCACCTGACCCCGCGCGAGGGCGGCAACGTGAAGGGCATGAACCCGGCCCAGGCCATCATCCTGCAACTGATGCAGATGGTGCAGAACAACGAGGACGTGCCGAAGATCGAGGCCGTGCTCAAGCGCGACCCGGCCCTGATCTACAAGCTGCTGCGCTTCATCAACTCCGCCGGTTTCGGCGCCGGCCGCCAGGTCGAGTCGCTGCGCCAGGCCATTGCCATGCTGGGCTATGCACCGCTGTACCGCTGGCTGGTGCTGCTGCTGGCCACCGCCAGCTCGAGCGGCTATTCGCCGGTGCTGATGGAAACCGCCGTGGTGCGCGCCCGCCTGTGCGAACTGCTGGGCCAGAAATTCCTGCCGCGCGCCGAGAGCGAATACCTGTTCGTGGCGGGCATGTTCTCGCTGCTGGACCGCCTGCTGGGCCTGCCGATGAAGGAAGTGCTGGATACGATCCAGCTGCCGGAGGAAGTGGTGCGCGCGCTGCTGACGCGCGGCGGCGTGTACGGGCCCTACCTGGCGCTGGCCGAGGCCTGCGAGCTGAATTCGAACCTGGTGGCGTCGATGGCGGCCTCGCTGGAGATCAGTCCGCTGGATGTGAACAAGGCGCATCTGAGTGCGCTGGCTTGGGCGCAGAGCGTTACTACGTAAGCAAGCCAAGGATTCCCGCGAAAGCAGGAGCGGCGGGTAAAGTTTTGCCATCCGGCAAAACTTTACCGCTTCATCTGCACCTTGCTCACCGCCCGCTCCAGGCGCTGCTTCATCTGCATGGTGATATTCGAAATCCGGCACCCGATCTGCACCTGCTCGCCCAGCAGGAAGGTGCGGAACGGGCGCAGCAGGCGGACCTCGAGGTCGGCCGTGATCGCCAGCGACGGGCCCAGTTCCAGCTCGACGCCTTCCAGCTTCTGGCCGACATAGAGTTCGTAAGCCTGGTCGAGCGTTGCGCGCAAGCCCACGCCGCCGGACGAGAAGTCGTACAGCGGCAGTTCGAACACCTTGCCCAGGTAAGTGAAGCGGGCGCCGTAGCTGCCGCCCAACGGGCTTTCCAGGCGCGCTTCGGCGCGGCGGTTCTGCACCAGGCAGCTTTCCGGCAGCGGCAGCTCGACCGACTGGCCGCGGCCCGCCACGATGCTCCAGTTGGCGTCGAGCTCGAACTGGATCTTGGCGTTGCCGCCCATGGCGGCGACGAAGACCGCCTTGCCCGCGGCGAGGACGCTGTCCTCGACCAGTTCGAGGATGAAGGAGCGGCGGTCCGGATCGACGGCATCGATGCGCGCCATCACATGGTCCGCGCCCGGCCGATAGATGGTGATGGCTTCGCCGGTCTGGGCCAGGGTCGACAGGCTGTCGAAGATCTGGAAGGCGTCGCTCATCGTGTGCGCGGGCGCACCGGGCGCAATGCGCTGGACGGCGTCGGTCAGCTTGGGCGGACCCTTGCGGATCTGCGTGATGGACATATCGGTCACGAAACCACTCCTTGAATACTCCTGTAGATTCTAGCAAATCGAGTTGCCATACTCTACAGGGAAATTTCAATAAAGAAAGTAGCGTGGTTCAAATTTCCAGATTATCGATCAGGCGGGTATTGCCCAGCTTGGCGGCGGTCAGGACGACAAGTTGTTCACCGGCAAGGTATTCCTCGCGGCTTGGTGCCTGCAGGTTCATGCGCTTGCGGATCGAGACATAGTCCGGCTTCCAGCCGCGCGCCGCCAGGCGGTTCATCGCGTCCTGTTCCAGAGCGTCCAGGTCGGCGTGGCCGGCGCGGGTCTGCTCGGCAACGTAGTTCAGGGTCTGGTAGAGGAAGGGCGCCTCGGCCCGTTCTTCACTCGAGAGGTAGCCGTTGCGCGAGGACAGTGCCAGGCCGTCTTCGGCACGGAAAGTCTCGGCGCCGATGATCTCGGTCGGCATCGCGAGTTGGCGCGCCATGTTACGGATGATCATGAGCTGCTGGTAGTCCTTCTTGCCGAACACGGCCACGCGTGGCTGCACGCAAGAGAACAGCTTGGTGACCACCGTGCACACGCCCGGGAACATCGCGGGGCGGAACTCGCCTTCGAGAATATTGCCCAGGTCGTTAGGCGGCAGCACGCGGTATTCCTGCGGCTCCGGATACAGGTCCTTCTCGGTCGGCGCGAACAGCACGTACACGCCTTCCTTCTCCAGCTTCTCGACGTCGGCCTGGAAGGTGCGCGGGTATTTGTCGAAGTCCTCGTTCGGACCGAACTGCAGGCGGTTGACGAAGATCGAGGCGACCACGGGGTCGCCGTGACGGCGCGCCAGGCGCATCAGCGACAGGTGGCCCTCGTGCAGGTTGCCCATGGTCGGGACGAAGGCGGTGCGCAGTTGGCCGCGCAGCTGGTCGCGCAGTTCGTCGATGGTGGAAATGATTTTCATGGTGTCGTAATAAGGCTCAGGCCGGCGAATAAGCCAGCCGAACATAAATGGGCGCGAATGGTTCGGCCTGGGTAATTTCGATCAGGGTTTCCTTGGCCAGCTCGAGCATGGCGACGAAGTGCACGACCACCACCGGCACGCTGGCGTGTCCCGCGAACAGCTCCGAGAATTCGACGAAGCGCTGGGACTGGAGTGTACGCAGGATCGCCGACATGTGCTCGCGCACCGAGAGTTCCTCGCGGCCGATCCGGTGATGCTGGGTCAGCTTGGCGCGGCGCAGCACGTCCATCCAGGCGCGCTGCAGGTCGGTGGCGTCGACATGCGGCCATACCGGCGCCAGCCCTTGCTCGACCGGCAGCGAAGGCCGCTGGAAGTCGCGCTCGTATTGGGGCAGGGCGCCGATCTGCTGGGCCGCCAGCTTGATCTGCTCGTATTCCAGCAGGCGCCGCACCAGTTCCGCGCGCGGGTCGCCGACATCCTCGATCAGGTCCTCCTGGCGCTTGGGCAGCAGCATGCGCGACTTGATCTCGATGAGCATGGCTGCCATCAGCAGGTACTCGGCCGCCAGTTCCAGGTTGTGCTTGCGGATCTGCTCGACGTATTCCAGGTATTGCAGGGTCACCTGCGCCATCGGGATGTCGAGGATGTTGAAGTTCTGCTTGCGGATCAGGTACAGCAGCAGGTCGAGCGGACCTTCGAAGGCGTCGAGGAAGACCTCGAGGGCGTCGGGCGGGATGTACAGGTCGTTGGGCAGGCGCAGCAGCGGCTCGCCGTAGAGGCGGGCGATGGCGGCCTCGGCGGCATCGGCCGCCGCGTTCAGCTTGTCGTCCTGGCCGGCATCTGCAGCCTGGTCCGCGATGGCGCCCTGATCCGGTGCAGGGGCGTCGGCAGCCTGCTCGGGCGCCATCGTCGTCAGCCTATGCCGTCAGCCAGCCGCCGGAACTCAGACCTTGGTCTGGTAGGGGTAAGCCTGCTGGCGGAGGCGCGACTCGTTGGCGCGGCGCTGTTCGTCCAGCGACAGCGGCGACTTGTCCCACAGCAGGGCGCGGCCGGCGACCTGGCGCTCGTCCATGCCCGGGGTTTTCTCTTTCAGTTCCTTGATGAACTTGGTGTGGTCGGATTCGTAATTCGAGTGTTTCGTGAACAGGCCCATGGCGCTCTTTAGACTCTAAAAAAGGTACAAACGTTCGATTTTACCGCGCTGCAGCGAATTACTTGTGCTCTTCGTTCAGCTGGCGGGCGATGATGTCGTGGTTGAGCCACAGCACCGGCGCGATCTTCTCGGCCGCGCCGTGGAACATCAGCGGACCGGTGCCTTCCACCACCAGCGAGGACAGGTGGTCGGTGACCAGCGCTTTCTTGTCCTGGTGCAGGGAGGTGATCTCGTCCGAGGTACCGATCATCAGCTCGGCCAGCTCGGGGCTGTTGTCCATCGGCCAGGCTTCGAAGTTGCGGAAGCCGGCGCTGGTCTCGGTCTGCAGATAGGACTCCAGCTTGTCGAGGATGCCTTGCACCGACTCGCCGTCGTTCAGCAGGCCCTGGCAGATATCCCACTGTTGCTGGGCCCAGGCGCCGCCTCCTTCTTTCTTGAGCGCGGTCAGCAGCGGGAACAGCGACAGTTCGACGCCGACGAAGATGTCGGAGGAATTGGTGCGGATTTCCGGGCAGTTGAACACTGTCGCGTAGACGCCCTGTTTCCAGGCCGCTTCGGCGATCGACTCCAGGCGCATCTTGGCGTAGCCCTGGGTGTAGTTGGTGTAGGTCTGCCATTTGTATTCGCCGCCGATCAGGACTTCGGTGCCGTGATAGCCGTAGGCGGTGTAGCGCACTTCGCCGCCTTTCGCGGTGATGCGCTCGCGGATCGGGGCCGAGGCGTCGATCAGGTACTTGAGCGTATTGGCCGAGACTTCGTCGAAGTTCATCAGGATCAGCTTGCCCAGGTCGCTGTCGAGCAGGGCGCGCGAGGACATGAAGCGTTCGCCGCGGCCTTTGTAGATGCGGTTGGCGATCGCCAGGAAGGCCTTGATGCGCGGAATGCCGCCGGCCATCGTGTGCGCGAAGAACACATTGGCGCCGTCCGGGATCAGCTTGTCGATTTCAAGCATGGCTTCCTTGGCCGAGCTGGTGAAGCGGGCCACGCCGGCCTGGCGGCACAGCTCGATCTTGTCCCAGTCCAGCTTGTCGTCCTGCCAGCTCTTGAGGGTAATGCCGGACAGCATCTCGGTCGGGTTCTGTTCGCCCGCCGGTGCGTCCATGTCGAAACCGGCCATCAGCGGCACATTGATGATGCGGCCGCCCAGCTTGGCTTCCGCTTCCGCATGCTCTTCCGCCGTCAGGGCGCGCAGGCTGCCGTCGTCGTTGCGGCGGCCCACGGTGACGCCCAGGATCGTCATGCCGGCCTTGCGCGCCTCGTCGACCAGGCCGTTCGCGTAGCCACGGCCGAACAGCTCGCCGAACAGGACGAAGACGTCGCCTTGACGGAACAGGTTCGCTTGCGGGATGTGTCGCAGGGCTTTGTATTCGGTCATATTATTCGTTACCACTCAAAAATAAGAAGGACGGGGCGGCACGGATGCGCCCGGTTATTTTTCAAAACGCCGCATTATACTGCCACTGCTGCGCTGAAATTAATAGCTTTCTGCCAAGTCAACGAATACGCATTCCCGGCTGGGCGCCGGACACCGGCTCCAGCAGGTACAGGCCCGGATTCGCCTTCTCATCCTTGGCCGACGCACACAGCACCATGCCTTCCGAGACGCCGAACTTCATCTTGCGCGGCGCCAGGTTGGCGACCATCACGGTCAGCTTGCCGATCAGCTGCTCGGGCTGGTAAGCCGACTTGATGCCCGAGAAGACATTACGGTAACGGCCTTCGCCCACGTCCAGAGTGAGGCGCAACAGCTTGCTCGAACCTTCGACGTGCTCACAATTGACGATCTTCGCCACGCGCAGGTCGATCTTGGTGAAATCGTCGATCGAGATTTCCGGCGCCAGCTCTTCGACATCGCCGGCTTCCGCTGCCGGCGCGGCAGCTTCGACGGCGGCGGCCGGCGCGGCCACGGCCGGCGCGGCCACGGCCGGCGTAGCGACGCCCGGCGTAGCGACGCCCGGCTTGTCGAACAGGTCCTCGACCATCTTGGCGTCCACGCGCTGCATCAGGTGGCTGTAGGCGCCGATGGTGCGGCCCAGCATCGAGTTCCACACGTTCTCGCCCTTGGTATCGTCCCAGGAGAAGGCGGCGTCGCCCAGGAATTCCTGGACCCGCGAGGCGACGAAAGGCAGTACCGGCGACAGCATGATGCTCAGCTGGCGGAACAGGATCAGGGCGGTGGTGCAGACATCGTGCAGCTCGGCGGTCTTGCTCTCGTCCTTGGCCAGGATCCAGGGCTTGTTCTCGTCGACGAACTGGTTGGCGACGTCGGCGATGGCCATGATCTCGCGCAGCGCACGGCCGAACTCGCGCGCTTCGTAGCTGGCGGCAATCGCTGCCTGGCGCTCGCCGTCTTCGCCGTTCAGGGCGCGGGCGATCCACTGCTTCGCGGTGTCGGACAGTTCCGATGCCAGCTTGCCGTCGAACTTCTTGGCGATGAAGCCGGCGCAGCGGCTGGCGATGTTCACGTACTTGCCGATCAGGTCGCTGTTCACGCGGGCGACGAAGTCTTCGCCGGTGAAGTCCAGGTCTTCGACCTTGCTGTTCAGCTTGAATGCCAGGTAGTAGCGCAGCCACTCCGGATTCATCTTCAGTTCGAGGTAGCGCAGCGGCGAGATGCCGGTGCCGCGCGACTTCGACATCTTTTCGTTATTCACGGTCAGGTGGCCGTGGACATTGACCTTCAGCTTGTCGATGACCGGGTGGCCGGAGAAATTCAGCATGGCCGGCCAGAACAGCAGGTGGAAGGAGACGATGTCCTTGCCGATGAAGTGGACCTGTTCGATCGACGGGTCGCGCAGGAAGGCTTCGTAGTCGATGCCTTTCTTCTCGAAGTAATTCTTCAGCGAAGCCAGGTAGCCGACCGGCGCGTCCAGCCAGACGTAGAAGAACTTGCCCGGCGCATCCGGAATCGGGATGCCGAAATAGGGCGCGTCGCGGGAAATATCCCAGTCGGCCAGCTTCTCGCCGTTCTCGCCCAGCCACTCGGACACTTTATTCACCATCTCCGGCTGCAGGCGGCCCGGGGTGTTCAGCCACTCCTTCAGGAACTGGAAGCAGCGCGGATCGGACAGCTTGAAGAAGTACTGCTCGGACGGCTTCAGGACCGGGGTCGAGCCGGTGAACACCGAGTACGGATTGATCAGTTCGGTCGGCTGGTAGGCGGCGCCGCAGACTTCGCAGTTGTCGCCGTACTGGTCCTTGGCGTGGCAGACCGGGCACTCGCCCTTGATGTTGCGGTCGGCGAGGAACATGCCCTTGGTCGGGTCGTAGAAGCGGTCGACGGTCTTGGTATAGATGAGGCCGGCATCGCGCAGCTTGCGGTAGATGTCCTGCGACAGCTCGACGTTTTCCGGCGAGTCGGTCGAATACCAGTTGTCGAAGGCGATGTGGAAGCCGTCCAGGTACTGGGCGCGGCCGGCGGCGATGCGGGCCACGAATTCCTGCGGCGTCACGCCTTCCTTCTCGGCGGCGATCATGATCGGGGTGCCGTGGGTGTCGTCGGCGCCGACGAAGTGCACGGTACGCTGCTGGCCGTCGTCCTTCTGCATTCGCTGGAAGCGGACCCAGATGTCGGCCTGGATGTATTCCATCATGTGGCCGATGTGGAAGGCGGCGTTGGCGTAGGGCAGGGCGGTGGTGACGAACAGCTTGCGTGTCATGGTCGAAAAGGGAGGTTGATAGGTGAAAAAAAGCATTTTACCAGCGGATGACCCTGAACGCGCAGTGGGTAATCAGGCCGTTTGCCACTTGAACAAGAGTCGGTAGGCCAATTTACGATAAACTTGCGCATCACATCCGGAGAACCCCATGAGCACCACTGCAGAAGACGTCAAGGCCGCCCTGGCGGCGGTCGTCGACCCGAATACCAATAAAGACTACGTCAGCACCCGCTCGGTCAAGAACGTCCAGGTCGACGGCGGCAACGTCGCCCTCGACATCGAACTCGGCTACCCGGCCAAGAGCCAGTTCGCTCTGGTTCGCAGCGCCGTCATCGACGCCGTGCGCAAGCTGCCGGGCGTGCAGAACGTCAGCGTCAACGTCACCAGCAAGATCATTTCGCACACCGTGCAGCGCGGCCTGAAGGTGATGCCGAACGTGAAGAACATCATCGCCGTCGCCTCGGGCAAGGGCGGCGTCGGCAAGTCGACCACGGCCGTCAACCTGGCCCTGGCCCTGGCTGCCGAAGGCGCCAGCGTCGGCGTGCTGGATGCCGACATCTACGGTCCCTCGCAGCCGACCATGCTGGGCATTAACGGCCGCCCGCAAAGCCTGGACGGCAAGACCATGGAGCCGCTCGAGAACCATGGCGTGCAGGTGTCGTCGATCGGCTTCCTGATCGATCCGGACGAGCCCATGGTCTGGCGCGGCCCGATGGTCACCCAGGCCCTGCAGCAGCTGCTGGAGCAGACCAACTGGCGCGAGCTCGACTACCTGGTCGTCGACATGCCGCCGGGCACCGGCGACATCCAGCTGACCCTGTCGCAGAAAGTGCCGGTGACGGGCGCCGTGATCGTCACCACCCCGCAGGACATCGCCCTGCTGGATGCGCGCAAGGGCCTGAAGATGTTCGAGAAGGTCGGCATCCCGATCCTCGGCGTGGTGGAAAACATGAGCATGCACATCTGCTCGAACTGCGGCCACCACGAGGCCATCTTCGGCGAAGGCGGCGGCGAGAAGATGTGCGCCGACTTCGGCGTCGACTTCCTGGGCCGCCTGCCGCTGCAGCTGTCGATCCGCGAACAGGCCGATTCCGGCACCCCGACCGTGGTGGCCGAGCCGGACGGCCCGGTGGCCGCGATCTATAAACAGATCGCGCGCAAGGTGGCGGTGAAGGTGGCGGAGAAGGCGAAGGACATGACTGCCAAGTTTCCGACTATCGTGGTCAAGAACGACTAAGTAAATACCGTCGTCCCCGCGGAGGCGGGGCGACGGGCCGGCAATATGCGCATCGACTCCCTCCGCACCCGCCTGCGCGCCCTCGGCGCCCTCCCGCTCCACGAAGACCGCATCCTGCGCGACTGGGTCCGCAACGCCGGCCACGACCATGGCCGCCGCCGTCCCATGGACTTCCTGCCGAAAGCGGTACGCGAAGCCCTGCCCGCCATCGACGCCGAACTCGACGGCCTCGCCCGCGTCCTTGGCACCCATCCGGCCGAGGACGGCTCCGCCCGCCTGCTGGTCGGCCTGCAGGACGGCCAGACGGTGGAATCGGTGCTGCTGCCGCGCGACGGCGTCTGCGTGTCGAGCCAGGTCGGCTGCGCGGTCGGCTGCCGGTTCTGCATGACGGGGCAGGGCGGCCTGGTCCGGCAGGTGACGAGCGGCGAGATCGTCGCCCAGGTGGTGCTGGCGCGCCGCCGGCGGCCCGTGAAGAAGGTCGTGTTCATGGGCATGGGCGAGCCGGCCCACAATCTCGACAATGTGATGGAAGCGATCGAGCTGCTGGGCGTGGAAGGAAATATCGCGCACAAGAACCTGGTGTTCTCGACCGTCGGCGACCCGCGCGTATTCGAGCGCCTGCCCTCGGGGCGGGTGAAGCCGGCGCTGGCCCTGTCGCTGCACACGACCAAGGCCGAACTGCGCGAACGCCTGCTGCCGCGCGCGCCGCGCCTGACGCCATCGGCGCTGGTGGCGGAGGGCGAGCGTTATGCGCGCCTGACCGGCTACCCGATCCAGTACCAGTGGACCTTGCTGGAGGGCGTGAACGACGGCCAGGACGAGCTGGATGCCGTCGTCGAGCTATTGCGCGGCAAGTATGCCGTGCTGAACATGATTCCGTATAACGCCAACGAAGGCCTGCCCTTCAGGCGGCCAAGCTGGGACAAGGCGGAGGCCATCGCGGCCTGGCTGTTCGAGCGCGGCATCCTCACCAAGCTGCGCGATTCGGCCGGGCAGGACGTCGATGGCGGCTGCGGGCAGTTGCGGGCGCGGGCGCAGCAGCAGCAGCAGCAGCAGCAGCAGCCCATCAGGCTCATCCGCACCGCGTAGGGTGGGCTCTCCGAGCCCACGTTCAGGGTTCGGACGATGCCGGCTTTCGCGTGGGCACGGCGTGCCCACCCTGCCTACATCCATCGCCCGCGCCGCTTACGCCACCCGCTCCACCTTCTCGATCCGCTGCCCCAGCTGGCGCGCCTTCACCAGGTTGCGCCCCGCATGCTTGGCCTCGTACATCAGCTGGTCGGCCAGCGCGATCATGCCTTGCGGCGTGACCGCATGGCCGCCGCCGAAGTCTGCGCCGACCACCCCGAAGCTGGCCGTGGTGCCCAGGCTCAGCCCGCCTTCCAGCTCGATGCGCTGGGCGGCGAAGGCGGCGCGCACGCGCTCGGCCAGTTCGAGGGCGCCCTCCAGGCGCGTTTCCGGCAGGATGATCAGGAATTCCTCGCCGCCGTAGCGCACCACGGTGTCGATCGACTCGCGCGTCATCGCCTGCGCCAGGGCGGCGAAGCTGCGCAGCAGCTCGTCGCCGGCGTGGTGGCCGTGGGTGTCGTTGATCTTCTTGAAGCCGTCGAGATCGCACATGATCAACGACAGGCTGAGGCGGTAGCGGCGGGCGCGCGCGATTTCGCCGTCGAGCAGGCCGGCGTTCAGGTGGCGCCGGTTGTAGGAGCCGGTCAGCGGATCGCGGATCGACAGATTCGTCAACACCTGCTGGGCCCAGAACTGTTCGCGCCACATGCGCGCATGGCGCTGGGCGACGGTCACGCCGAATACATTGGCGCACACCAGCAGCATGGTCAGCGAACCGAGCGGCCGCGGGCCGACCGCCTGCTGGATCCAGGCCAGGGCCAGGAAGGCGAGGCTGGCGGCGATCGAGATCGTGGCCGCGATCAGCATGCGGTTCGGGATCAGGACATGGATGACCATCGCCATCACCGCCCACGACATCCCATGCAGCAGGATGTCCGCCGGGCGGTAGGCGATGACGACGAAATAGCTGGCCGCCCAGCACAGGGTGAAGGCGGTGGCCGCGTAATGGGGTGCGCGCACGCCCGCATCGGGACGCCGCGCGTAATACAGGCAGGCGGCCGCCACGAAGGGGATCGCCAGGCGCGACAGCAGCGGCACGATGGCCTGTTCGAAGCCGAGGGCACTGATGTCGGCGGCGCCGAAGACCAGGTAGAACAAGGAGCACAGCAGCAGGCCGCGGCGCAGGTCGCGCAGGATCACGGCCGACTGCTGGTGCAGGAAGCCGATTTCGGTGGCGGCGACGCGGAATTCGCCGCGCCAGGGCGCGATGGGAGCGGTGCTCGGGTCGTTCGACATGGGAGGATGATGTCAGGCAGGATCGGAAAAAATGATGAAAATGCTGACCAAAGGAGGAAGGGTAGCCAGCTTTTTAATTTCTGTAAAGTAATTATTTGATATGCAAGCTGAGTGAATGTCCCATCTACGACAGGCCGATGGCAAGGCTGTAAAATAGCCCCTTTGGCAAATCAACCTGTTCACCACCATGACCGTCCGCACCCGTTTCGCTCCCAGCCCGACCGGCTATCTCCACCTCGGCGGCGCCCGTACCGCGCTGTATTCGTGGGCCTATGCCCGCCACTTCGGCGGCACCTTCATCCTGCGTATCGAAGACACCGACCTGGAGCGCTCGACCCCGGAAGCGGTGCAGGCGATCCTGGACGGCATGAAGTGGCTGGGCCTGGAGCATGACGAAGGCCCCTTCTATCAGATGCAGCGCATGGACCGCTACCGCGAAGTCATCAAATCCATGCTGGAAGCCGGCACCGCCTACCTCTGCTACTGCACCCCGGAAGAAGTCGAGGCGATGCGCGAGCGCATGCGCGCAGCCGGCGAGAAGCCGCGCTACGACGGCACCTGGCGTCCGGAAGAGGGCAAGACCCTGCCGGCCATCCCCGAAGGCGTCAAGCCGGTGGTGCGCTTCAAGAACCCGCTCGACGGCGAAGTTACCTGGAACGACGTGGTCAAGGGCCCGATCACGATCGGCAACAAGGAACTCGACGACCTCGTCATCGCGCGCGGCGACGGCACCCCGACCTATAACTTCTGCGTGGCCGTCGACGACTGGGACATGAAGATCACCCACGTGCTGCGCGGCGACGACCACGTGAACAACACCCCGCGCCAGATCAACATCCTGCGCGCGCTGGGCGCGGAACTGCCGCAGTACGGCCACCTTCCAATGATTCTGGGGCCGGACGGCCAGAAGTTGTCGAAGCGCCACGGCGCCGTCAGCGTGATGCAGTATCCGGAGCAGGGCTTCCTGCCGGAAGCGATGCTGAACTACCTGGCGCGCCTGGGCTGGAGCCACGGCGACGACGAGATCTTCTCGATGCAGCAGTTCACCGAGTGGTTCAACCTCGAGCACCTGACCGCGTCGGCGGCCCAGTTCAACCCGGAAAAGCTGGCCTGGCTGAACAACCACTATATCAAGCAGGCGGACAACGAGCGCCTCGCCGGTCTCGCCCGTCCGATCCTGGAGCGCGAAGGCGCCCAGTTCGACGGCGCGCCGCCGCTGGCTGCGGTACTGGGCCTGATGAAGGAACGCACCAACACCATCAACGAACTGGCCGATGCGGCGATGCTGTTCTTCCGCACGCCGCATCCAGCGAATGTGGAATATGAGGCACTGCTGGCCCAGCACCTGACCGATGCCGTGCGCCCGGCGCTGGCACAGTTCGCCGAGAAGCTGGAGACGGTGGAGTGGAGCAAGGCTGCGATCTCGGCTGCCATGAAGGAAGTGCTGGCGGCGCATGGCCTCAAGATGCCGCAACTGGCCATGCCCCTGCGCCTGCTGCTCACCGGCCAGCTGCAGACTCCGGCCATCGACGCGGTGCTGGAACTGTTCGGCCGCGAGACCGTTCTGACCCGAGTGAAAAAGGGTCTCTGACAACCCTTGTTGGCTATTTGCGAAATGCAAGTGCCTCCGCTATAATGCTCGCACTTCAGCGCTGCGGGGGTATAGCTCAGCTGGGAGAGCGCTTGCATGGCATGCAAGAGGTCAGCGGTTCGATCCCGCTTACCTCCACCAACTCTGAAGTGTGCAGTAAGTAGCAAAGGCAGTGCCGAGGTCCCCATCGTCTAGAGGCCTAGGACATCACCCTTTCACGGTGAGTACCGGGGTTCGAATCCCCGTGGGGACGCCAGGGTCGAAAGATCTGGCAAACGCAGCGAAGTGAAAACAGAGCTGTGAGAAGTAAAAGCAGTATGTTATGATACTGCCTTCCCGAAACGGGGGTATAGCTCAGCTGGGAGAGCGCTTGCATGGCATGCAAGAGGTCAGCGGTTCGATCCCGCTTACCTCCACCAAGTTTCAGGAAAAATGGAAGTCCAGGGTCCCCATCGTCTAGAGGCCTAGGACATCACCCTTTCACGGTGAGTACCGGGGTTCGAATCCCCGTGGGGACGCCAAGATTGGAAGATGATGCACACCCAGCAGTGCGCCATCGAAGCAGTAAAAGTAGTAAAACAGTTTTAGGTCCCCATCGTCTAGAGGCCTAGGACATCACCCTTTCACGGTGAGTACCGGGGTTCGAATCCCCGTGGGGACGCCAGCATTGCCAGGAGCCGCCTTGGGCGGCTCTTTTATTGAGTAGTTTTGGGGGGTATAGCTCAGCTGGGAGAGCGCTTGCATGGCATGCAAGAGGTCAGCGGTTCGATCCCGCTTACCTCCACCAAGTTTTAGGTCCCCATCGTCTAGAGGCCTAGGACATCACCCTTTCACGGTGAGTACCGGGGTTCGAATCCCCGTGGGGACGCCATGATCAGACGGAGTCAGAGCCCACCCGAGAAATTCGGGCTCTGACCCCATAAGATAAAAACCGGAGCAGACCGCCCGCGCATGCGGGAAGGTGCTCCGGTTTTTCTATTGGTCGCTTCATTCTTTTCAAACCTTCATGTCTTCAATATTCCCGCGTACCCTCGCAATCTTCTGCAAGGTCGTCGACAACTACGGCGATATCGGCATCTGCTGGCGCCTCGCCCGCCAGTTCCATGCCGAACACGGCATCGCCGTCACCTTGTGGGTCGACGATCTCGCGAGTTTCCGCAGTATCTGGCCGCAAGTCGATACGCGGGCCGACGTGCAGGACATCGGCGGCATCACGGTGCGCCACTGGGCCGGCCAGGATGGCGAATTTTCGCCCGCCGACATTCCCGACGTGGTGATCGAATTCTTCGGCGTCGACATCCCGCCCGGCTATATCGAGGCGATGGCGCAGTGCGAGCCGCGTCCGGTGTGGATCAATTACGAAGGCTTGAGCGCCGAGGAATGGGTCGAAGGCTGCCACAGCCTGCCGTCCATGCATCCGCGCCTGAAGCTGACCAAGCATTTCTACTTCCCGGGATTCACGGACAAGACCGGCGGCCTGCTGCGCGAGCGCGACCTGGTGCCCGAACGTGAAGCCTTCCAGGCCGATTCCGCCGCGATGGCCGCTTTCCTCGGCCGCTTCGGCGTGACGCCAAACGAGATGGGCTCGCTGAAGGTGAGCCTGTTCTGCTATCCGCATGCGCCGGTAACGGAACTGTTCGAGGCCTGGGAGCAGGGCGGCCAGCCGGTGACCTGCCTGGTGCCCGAAGGTGTGGCGCGCGAAAAGGTCGCGGCTTTCTTGAACAAAGATGCTCACGCCGGCGCGTGCGCCACCCGCGGCGCGCTGACGGTGCGCGTGATTCCCTTCATGCCGCAGACAGATTACGACCGCCTGCTGTGGGCCTGCGACCTGAACTTCGTGCGCGGCGAGGACTCCTGGGTGCGCGCCCAGTGGGCGGCCCGGCCCTTCATTTGGCACATATATCCGCAAGATGAAAACTTGCATCATGTTAAACTCCGCGCGTTCCTGCAAAAGTACGCGGTGAATACGCAGAGTCTGATCGACTTTTCGCTGTGCTGGAACGGTGAGCGGGAAGGACAGATGGACGCACTCTGGACGTCCCTGCAAGCCGAACTGCCGACGATCGTGCGCCGCGCCCAGCAGTGGGAAGCGCAGATGTTGGCGAACGGCGACTTGGTGAGCAATCTGCTGAATTTCGTCCGGACGCTTCGATAGGCGGCCGGAAAATATCGTGGTATGATGCTCGGTTACTGCAACTCATTTTATAGTCAAAACTTCCTATGAAACCCGCAAAAGAAATCCGTGTCGGCAACATCATCATGGTCGATGCCAAGCCTTTCATCGTGCTGCGCTCCGACGTCAACGGCTCGAGCCGCACGGGCTTCACCTACAAGTGGAAGATGAAGAATCTTCTGACCAACGCCCCGCTGGAAAACGTGTTCCGCGGCGACGACAAGTTCGACGTGGTCGTGCTGGACAAGAAGCCGGTCACCTACTCGTACTTCGCCGATCCGCTGTACGTCTTCATGGACGAAGAGTACAACCAGTACGAAATCGAAGAAGAGAACCTGGGCGACGCCATCAACTACCTGAAAGACGGTATGGAATGCGAAGCCGTGTTCTACGACGGCAAGGCCATCTCGGTCGAACTGCCGATCACCATCGCACGCCAGATCATCTACACCGAGCCGGCCGTCAAGGGCAACACCTCGGGTAACGTGATGAAGGAAGCCCGCCTGGAAAACGCAATCGAGTCGAAGCAGTTCACCATCCAGGTGCCGCTGTTCGTCAACCAGGACGACGTCATCGAAATCGACACCCGTACCGCCGAGTACAAGAAAGTCGTGCGCAACTAAGCGACCGCCTCTCAAGAAAAAACGCTGCCTCGGCAGCGTTTTTTTTCGCTCATGCGCCGCAGCGTCCTAGCGGGTCTCCGGCCGGCAGCGCAGCCCGTCCACCAGCAAGCCCACCATCTTGCGCGTCAGCGCCGTGTCCTCGTCGGGATTCGCCTTGCACAGCGTGGCCGCCGCGCGCAGCAGTTCGTCCGCCTCGTAGCCGGGGCGGATCAGTTGCCTGTCGACCGCCGCCTGCAGCAGCGAGGCGAGGGCGGGGCGCAGGCGCGCATAGAAGTAATCGGGCAGCGAGGCGTAGGCAGCATGGTCCGACTGCAGCGCGTTCGACAGGCCGCGCTTGGTCAGGATGAAGTCGACATAGCGCTGCATCCAGCGCGCCAGCGCCTCGTCCGGCGGGTACTCGCCGGCGAAGCCGGCGGCGGCATCGGCGCAGGCGTCGATCTGCGACTTCATGACGGCGACGATCAGGTCGGCGCGCTGCGGGAAGTGGCGGTATAGCGTACCGACACCGACCCCGGCGCGTTCGGCGATCTCGCGCACCGGCGCATCGACGCCCGATTGCGTGAACACGTCCATGGCTGCCTGCAGCAGCGATTGCAGGTTGCGCTGGGCGTCGACGCGCTTGGCGCGCGGCTGCTGCTCATGGGCTTCCTGCGCGGCTTCCTGCGACGTCTCGTCCCGGTCTGGCTTCGTATGCATAAAAAAATCTATTAAACGGAACGTGGTTCCGGTTATAATTCGGAATCGCGTTCCGTTTTGTAATCCTACCAGAGGAGCTGCCATGTGCCAAACTCAATCATGCATGTTCTGCCGCTACAGGCGCCGCGCCGCGCCGGCAAACCTTCCGGTACCCACCTGCGCACAAGAAAACCTCCAGCGCGGCAAGCTGGACGCGGCCGAGCGCAGCGCCCGCCCATCGCCGACGCCGACCGTGGATCGCTCGCGTGCGGCGGCATCGATGGGGCATCCACCCTGCTGACATAAACACCGTGTCACATGAGCAACTTTACTGCTATGCTCATGCATTAATTGACACGGAGGATTGTATGAAGCGCAGGGATTTCGTTCGGCTTGGGCTTAGTGCAGGTGCGGCGGCGGGTGCAGTGGGGATGGCGCCGGCGGCGGGCGCCGCCGGCAACCGTGGCGCGGCCTCGTCCAGTATACTGGACGCCGGCGTCCAGGAACAGCAGGCCCGGATGGCGGCCGGCAAGCTGAGCTCGAAAACCCTGGTGCAGCAATACCTGGCGCGCATCGCCGCCATCGACAAGGCCGGCCCGCGCATCAACGCCGTCATCGAACTGAATCCCGATGCCGTCGCCATCGCCGAACAGCTCGACCGCGAACGTAAGGCCGGCAAGCTGCGCGGTCCGCTGCACGGCATCCCCGTCCTCATCAAGGACAATATCGCCACCGCCGATGCGATGAGCACCACGGCCGGCTCGCTGGCCCTGGCTGGTGTCCGCGCAAGCAAGGACGCCTTCGTGGCGCAGAAGCTGCGCGAGGCGGGCGCCGTCATCATCGGCAAGACCAACCTGTCCGAGTGGGCGAACATGCGCTCGACCCACTCCGTCAGCGGCTGGAGCGGCCGCGGCGGCCAGACCCGCAACCCCTACGCACTGGACCGCAATACCAGCGGCTCGAGCTCGGGTTCGGGCGCGGCCATGGCCGCCGGGCTGGCCACCCTGGCGATCGGCACCGAGACCGACGGTTCGATCGTTTCGCCGGCCTCGACCTGCGGCATCGTCGGCATCAAGCCGACCCTGGGGTTGGTGAGCCGCAGCGGGATCATCCCGATCGCCCACTCGCAGGATACGGCCGGCCCGATGACCCGCAGCGTGGCGGATGCGGCGCTGCTGCTGGGCGCGATCGCCGGCCGCGATCCGCAGGACGCCGCCACCGGCGACGCCCAGGGCAAGGCCGCCGACTATGCGGCCGCGCTGCGCCTCGACGGCCTCAAGGGCAAGCGCATCGGCGTGGCCCGCAACCTCTTCGGCAGCAGCCCGGCCATCGATGCCGTGATCGAAAAGGAGCTGGCGATCCTGAAGGCGCAGGGCGCGATCCTGGTCGACGTGCAGGTGCCGAACGTCGACAAGTACGGCGACAGCGAACTCGAAGTGCTGCTGGCCGAGTTCCGCCCCGACCTCGAAGCCTGGCTGCGCGACTACGCCCCGCATGCGCCGGTCAAGACCATGGCGGACGTGATCGCCTTCAACGAGAACAACGCCGGCCGCGAGCTGCAGTTCTTCGGCCAGGAGCACCTGGCCGCGGCGCAGAAAAAGCCCGGCCTGGACGACAAAGCCTACCGCGACGCACTGGCCAACAACCACCGCTATTCGCGCGACGAGGGCATCGACAAGATCCTGAAGGACGAGAAGCTGGACGCCCTGGTCGCGCCGACCGGCGGCACCGCCTGGCTGACCGACTACATCAACGGCGACCACTACGGCGGCAGCTTCTCCTCGCCGGCGGCGGTGGCCGGCTATCCGCACGTGACGGTGCCGGCCGGTTACGTGCAGGGCCTGCCGGTCGGGATCTCCTTCGTCGGCACCGCCTGGACCGAAGCCTCGCTGATCGGCATGGCCTACGCCTACGAGCAGGCCAGCCTGCGCCGCCGTCCGCCGGTGTTCCCGGCGACCGTCAATCTCAAGGCCTGAGCCCGTGCGCGCCCCGGCCTTGAAACGCACGCTGTGCCTGGCGATGCTGGGCGCGGCACTGGGTGCGGCGCTGCAGGCGCAAGCCCAGGACTGGGCCGCGATCGCGCGCCAGGACCTGGACTTCGCCGCCGATGCGATCCGCACCCGCCACGCCGGCTACGTGGCCGGCCTGCCGAGCGTGACCATGCCCTTCGAGGGCGGCCTGCGGCTCGCCCGCGCCGAGGCGGCGGGCGTGCGCAGCGAGCAGGACTACCGGCGCATGATGATGCGCTTCGTCGCCGGCTTCGGCGACCCGCACATGGGCATCGACCTACGCCTGGCCATCCACGGCTGGACCGGCATCGTGCTCGACCAGGCCGGTGGCCTGAACAGCGGCCGCTATCGCGTGAGCTGGTCCGAGCCCGGCTGGCCGACCCCGCTGCCGCCGGTCGGCAGCATCGCCCAGTCCTGCGACGATGTCTGGACCGGCACCTGGCTGCAGATGCAGGTGGCGCCGTTCACCAACCGCAGTCCCGAGTATGCGACCGCGTCCGGCGCCTTCGCCCAGCAGGTGATGTTCGACTACGGCCTGGGCTGGACGCCGAAGCAGTGCGTGTTCGTGCTGCCGGACGGCAGCCGCAAGCGCTACGAGCTGCCGCTGCGCAGCGTGCCGGGCGAGGTCGCGCAGCAGCACATCGACGAGATCCGGCCGCGTTTCCGTGCGACGGCCAAGCCGGTGGGCCTGACGGCGCTGGGCCCCGGCAGGCACTGGGTCGGGATGCCGAACTTCAATGGCGAGCGCTCCGGCGCCGCCTACGAAGCCCTGTATCCGCAACTGGCCGCGCTGCGGCAGGCAAAGGCGGGCTGGATCGTGTTCGACCTGCGCGGCAACGGCGGCGGCGACTCGAGCTGGGGCAGCCGCGCGCTGGCGGCGCTCTACGGTGAAGCCTATGCGGCCAAGCTGGGCGAGGCCGGCGGCGCCAGCAAGTACCAGATCGCGGATGCCGAGACGGCGAAGCTGCTCAGGCACTACATTGCCGACGAAACCCACGCCGCATCGAAAGCGGAGTTCGAAGCCGACCTGGCCAAGGTCGAAGCGGCGATGCGCGCCGGCCAGAAGATGGCGCTGCTGTCCGGCGATCCGGACGCGCAGACCCGGACCCTGAAGCTGCCGCGGCCGCACGGCCCGCGCATCGCGGCCCTCATCGACCGCAGCTGCTTCAGCTCCTGCATGAACTTCGTGCAGCGGCTCAGGGCGGCGAGCGACACCGTGGTGCTGGGCGAGGCGACGATCGGCTATTCTCCCTTCGGCGAGGTCGACCGCCATCCGCTGCCGAGCGGCCGCGGCGCCCTGGTCATCCCCTCGGCGCTGTTCAGGACGGCGACGGCGACACGCGAACCCTTCATCCCGGACCTTGCCTTCGACGGCAATATGGCGGACGATGCAGCGCTGCAGAAATGGGTCAACACAACACTCGACAGGATGGGAAAATGACGACACAGAATCTCAAGGAAGCCGCCGTGGCCTTCCTGGAAATGACCGCCGCCGGCCAGGTGGAGCAGGCCTTCGAACGCTTTGCCGGCGCCGGCTTCCGCCACCACAATCCCTATTTTGCCGGCGACGCCGCCGCCATCAAGGCCGGCATGATCGAGAACGCGGCGCGCTTCCCGGGCATGGTGTTCGAGGTGCAGCGCGCGATCGCCGAGGGGCCGCTGGTGGCCGTCCATTCGCGTGCGCGAATGACGCCGGACGGCGCCGACATCGCGGTGGTCCACATCCTGCGCTTCGAAGGCGAGCGCATCGCCGAGATGTGGGACATCGGCCAGGCCCGGCCGGACCCGATGCCGAACGAGAACGGGATGTTCTAGGCCTCTAGGCCGGCAGCCAGTTGCTTGCCCAGGCGCTTGCCCAGCGCCAGCAGGGTGAGCGTCGGCGGCAGTCCCCAGGGCTCGGGGATCACCGAGGCGTCGCAGACGTAGAGGCCTGGTGTGGCGGTACGCAGCCCGGCGTCGACCTGCTCGCCGATGCGCAGGCTGCCGCCCGGGTGGGCGGCGAAGTGGTGGCTGGCGAACACGTGGCGGGCGCCGGCCCGCTCCAGGATGCCGCGCGCGATGGCCATGCCCTTGCCGAACTTCTCGCGGTCGGCCGGCTGCAGGGTCTTGTCGACCCAGCGCCGGCCTATGCTGCCGCCGACCTGGTCGCGGATCTTGACCATGATGCTGAGGGTGCGGCGATGCGCCAGCAGGCGGTCGAGGCGTCCGGCCTGCAGGGCAAAGGCCTGGTACATGGCTTGCGGCAGGGTCAGGTCGGCCAGCGCGATGCCGTCTTCGGGCCAGCTGGCGCCGGCGGCCATCGGCACTTCCGCGCCACCGTCGATATCGTCGACGCTGCCCATCATGGCGATCACCGGATCGCTGAAGAAGGCGGCCGCTTGCTCCAGCAAGCCTGAGGCGCGCAGCAGGCGCGGGCTGCCGATGCCGCCGGCGGCCAGCACCACGAGGCCGGCGCGCAGTTGCTCTCTTTCTCCGGCGATCGTGGCTTCCACGCCCACCGCGCGGCCGTCCTCCACCAGCACCCTGTCCACCCGCGCGCGCTCGCGCAGCACGGCGCCGCGGCGCCGTGCCTCGTCGACGAAATCGCGGGCCGTCCACTTGGCGCCGTAGGGGCAGCCGGTCACGCAGCGCCAGCATCCCGTGCGGCAGGCTTGCGGGCGGATCAGCTTGTCGAGCTTGTGCCAGGGCAGGCCCAGTTCCCGCGCCGCCGTCATGATGCGCGCCGCCATCGGGCCGACCAGGCTGTCCGGCAGGGGCGCCATCGGCAGCTCGGCGCGCAGCTCCGCGAGCGCCGGCGCCAGGTCGATGCCGTGGGCCGCGAACATGGCGGCGGGCGGCGGGGCCGCGGTGGCGAAATTGATGGCCGAGGTGCCGCCCAGGGTGATCGCGCGCACCAGCAGCGAGGCGTCGCGGTGGATGAAGGCGCCCTTGCCAGGCACTGCGGCCATGGCCGCCATCTGCCCGAGCGTGCCCTTGAGCGGCTCGGCGCCGCCCTGTTCCAGCATCAGTACCGCGGCCCCGTTGGCGGCGAGCTCGCGCGCCACGCTGGCGCCGCCCGGACCGGTGCCGACGACGATCGCATCGAATGAGGAACGGGGGAGGGGAGGCATGTGTCGGGCTGGATGAGGAGTGGGGACCGGGCCGGAGCGCCAGACCGGCATGCTAGCACCTCTTGAGGGCGACGTGCGTGAGAAAAGCTGGTTCGTTGTAAATACTGTAATCACATTTGGTAACATCTACTTACAAATAGCGTGGTTGTTTTACATTCCCGCGCTCGCGTGGCGGGTTGCCGCGTTTTAAGCTGGGAGGAGTTAACAAACATTCTCCCATGCAATCTTCTCTCACCTTCCGCCCCCTGAGCGCTCCGCTGCCCGACAAGGTCTTGCTGGCATTCCGCAAAGACGCAGGCTGGAGCAACCGCGACACTTCCGCTGCCGCCAATGCCGGTGGAATGGGCGGCCTGGTCCAGTGGGTCACGGTCGAGTCGGGAAAGAAGAGGGTTGCCATTGCCCGCCTCGAGCTGGCGGCGCCGCAGTTCTGTTTCGTGTCGGACCTGATCGTCCTGAATGCCCATCGCGGCCGCGGCATCGGCGAGTGGCTCATCAAGCAGATCGAGCTGCACTGCCTTGGGCTGGGCATTCCGCGCGTGCTGCTGCAGCCGATGGACCACAACCGCGCCTTTTACGAGAAGCTCGACTTCGTCGCGGATCCGCTGATCGCCGGTTTTCTGAAGAAGGAAATCCGGCCGCAGCGCAGGATGCTGCCTTTCTGATCCGGCGCGGATTCAGCGCGAAGCGACTGCTGCCTGCTTGGCCTTGGTGAAGACCGGACCCCACAGCGGGTGGCCGTGTTCGCCGGGCGCCAGGTCGAAGGCAGGATCCAGGCGCAGCGCCCGGTCGAAGGCCTGGCGGCACAGCGAGGGCCGCGAGGTCACGCAATAGCTGAAGGCCAGGTATTTCAGCGCCGCCAGCCGTGTCGGCAGCGGGCCGTTGTTGACGTCGCGCGCGGACAGGCGCCGGATCGCCCCATTGAAATCTCCCTCGTTGTACAAACGGATGCCTTCGCGCAGGCCGTTCGCCTCTTTCGGTGCGTCGGGGATGCCGTCGCCGTCGCGGTCGCGCATGCGGCTGGCGCTGTCGCGCGCCGGCGGCGGTGCATCGCCGCTGCGCTCGCGCTCCACGACCGCCGGCGTCTTGGGCGCGGCGGCTTTCGGATGCGAAGGCGTGCGGGCCTGTTTCTGGTCGAAGATCGGGAACTCGGCGCAACCGCCGAGCAGCATGGCGCCGGCGGTGGCGAGGACGAGGAGGTGGAGTCGCTGCTTGGTCATGGATGGATGTCTGCTCACCGGGGAGTGTCGCTGAAGTCGACGGCGATCTGGCCGCTGCCGGCGCCGGTATCGACTTCGAGCACGCGGTCGTGGAAATTCGGGTTGGCGACGCGGATCGTGTGCTTGCCGGGCGTGAGCGTCAGGCGCTTGACCGGCGGGCTGACGCCGCGGTCGACGCCGTCCACGTAGACCACGCCCCAGGGCTTGATCGCCAGCTTGTAGGTGCCGGAGGCGGCCGGTCCCGCGTGCGGCCGTGCCGGTGCGGGAAGGACGCCCGCGGCGGCCGGTGCCGGCGCGTCCGCTGCCGGCGGCAAGGCTGCGGACGCCGGCTCCGCGGCCTCGTCCAGGGCCGGTGCCGGTGCCGGTGCGGGGGCCTCGGGGGCCGGCGCACGCGCCTCGGCCTGCGCCAGTGGTGGCGGCACGGAGGCTGCGTCGCGCTGCGCGTGTTCGCCGGTCTGCGGCAGGGTCAGCACGATATGGTCGTAGGAGCCGGAGTCGCGCAGTTCCGCGAACAGGGCCAGCGCGACGGCGACCAGGAAGGCGCCGCCGCCGCCGGCGAGGGCCCAGCGCTGCCAGCGCGACAGGCCGCCGAGGCGCGCAGCGCCGCCCTCGCGCATGAAGGAGGGCGAGCCGTCGTCCGGCACCGGGGCCGCCGGCAGGGGCTTCGGCGATGCTGTCGAGGGCTCGGCGCCGGGCTGCACGGGCGTGAGGGGCCGGAAGGCCAGCGGTCCGTCCGCCGGCGCAACGGCAGGCGCCGCCGGTATCGCCGGCCCGAGCGACACGATGCCGAGGATGTGGCGCAGCTCGTCGATGCTGCGCGGGCGTTCGGCCGGATCGCTCGACATGCAGCGGTCGACCGCGGTGACCAGGGAATCGCTGTAGCCTTCCGGCGCGCGGCCGCGCAAGGGACCGGTGGGCGCCAGCTCGCGCGTGATCGCGAAGTGCACGACCCGCGCCAGCGCGGTCAGGTCGGCCGCTTCGTCCTGGACGTCGTCGAGTTCGGTGGGAATCAGCAGGGGCTCGCCGTTGTCGTGGAAGACGACGGTGTCCGGCGTGATCGCCCGGTGCGGCATGTGCATCGCGTACTGCAGTTCGAGCGACTGCAGCAGCTGGCGGAAGATCTTGCGGCACCAGACCTCGTTGACCTGCGCGGGATCGTGCTCGACGATGTCCCTGACGGTGCGGCCTTCGAGGCGCTGCTGCTCGGGTCCGATGATGAGTGTGCTGGTCATTTTGCTAACCTATATTTGTAGCAAATCATGCCAGATTTACGCGGACGATGCCCCGCGCTGCCCTCAACCGTGCGCGCCTGTTACGCCCGGTTACAACTCAGCAGTATCGGACTTCGCGCATCACACCTCGATAAAGCGCATCTTGAAGTTGCGGCCCTTGACCGTGCCGAACTCCGGACCGAGCGGATTGCCGCCGTTCAGGCGCGCGAAAGCCTCCTCGGCGACGCGGCGGTCCAGCGCCACGTAGCTGAAGAATTCGCCGATCTGGATCTTGCCGACCTGGTCCTTGTGCAGGCCGGCGTCGCCGGTGAGGGCGCCCAGCAGGTCGCCGGGACGCAGCTTGTCCTTCTTGCCGCCGGCGATGGCGAGCGTCAGCATCGGCGCCGGACCGTCGGGGAAGGTGTCGTCGCCGAGTTCGGCCAGCGGATGCCACTCGGCTTCCACCTGCTGGTATTCCTCGATCAGCTTGACCCACTTCTTTTCGTTCGGCGCAGCGAGGGTCAGGGCCTCGCCCGATTCGCCCGCGCGTCCGGTGCGGCCGATGCGGTGCACGTGCACTTCCGGATCCTTCGAGACGTCGACGTTGATCACGGCTTCCAGGCCGGCGACGTCGATGCCGCGCGCGGCGACGTCGGTGGCGCACAGCACCGTGCAGCTACGGTTGGCGAACATGGCCAGGGTCTCGTCGCGGTCGCGCTGCTCCATCTCGCCGTACAGCGCGCGCGCCGACCAGCCCTGCTCGCGCAGGTAGTCGGCCAGCTCGCGGCAGCGCGCCTTGGTATTGCAGAACAGGATCGCCGAGGTCGGGCGGAAATGGGCCAGGACGCGCGCCGCCGCTTCCAGGCGGCCCTCGAAGCCGATCTCATAGAAGCGCTGGGCGATGCGGACCGGTTCGTGGCGGCTCTCGACCAGCACTTCTTCCGGCTGGTTCAGGAAGCGCGCGGTGGCTTCGCGGATATCGTCCGGGTAGGTGGCCGAGAACAGCAGGGTCTGGCGATACGACGGACAGGCGCGCACGATGGCTGCGATGTCGTCGTAGAAGCCCATGTCGGTCATGCGGTCGGCCTCGTCCAGCACCAGGGTGCGCAGGCGCGCCAGGTCGAGGGTGCCCTTGCCCAGGTGATCGAGGATGCGGCCCGGGGTGCCGACCACGATGTGGGCGCCGAATTCCAGGGTCGCGATCTGCGGCCGCATCGGCACGCCGCCGGTGAGCACCACGACCTTCAGGTTGCCGATCCCCCGCGCCAGCCGGCGCAGCTCGTTCGCCACCTGGTCGGCCAGCTCGCGCGTCGGGCACATCACCAGGCCCTGCACCGCGAACAGCGCCGGGTTCAGCCTGAGCAGCATGCCGATGCCGAAGGCGGCGGTCTTGCCGCTGCCGGTCTTCGCCTGCGCGATCAGGTCGCGCCCGGCCAGCGCCAGCGGCAGGGTCGCGGCCTGGACCGGGGTCATGTCGTGGTAGCCGAGCTGGGTCAGGTTGGCGAGGAAGGGAGCGGCTAGCTGGAGGGAGGCGAAGGAGGTGTCGGACATGAGAGGCATCATTTTTTCCCGTCATCCCCGCGAAGGCGGGAATGACGGGCGAAGGGTAACGAAGGAAGTACGTAGCAGCTTAGCTGAACTTAGCTGAAAAGCGGCACGCTTTACGCCGCCGGCTTCCAGACCGGCAAACCGGTCAGGTCCAGGTCCGGATCCGACTTCCACACCGGCAGTCCGGTGGCGTCGGTTTCTTCCAGGTCCAGCAGCGGAATCTGTTCCTGCTTGAGCGCGGCGCGGCGGCTGCGTGGGGCGGGGCGCTTGGGCTCGGGAGCAACGGCCTCGCCCGGCTCGGCCGGCTCGAAGCCCGGCAGGTCGAAGGTGGCGTTGTCTTTCTTGTCTCTCATGCGCTGCGCTGGCCCAGAAAACAAAAGCCCGGCTCAAGAGTCGGGCTTCTGTCGTACAGTATTTGGTTGCGGGGACAGGATTTGAACCTGTGACCTTCGGGTTATGAGCCCGACGAGCTGCCAGACTGCTCCACCCCGCGTCTGAGAACGCTATTGTATCGCTTCCGGGCCCGAAGTGCAAATCCGCCACAGCGACGTCACTTCGCGCATGCGGGCGGCCGCCAGCGGGTCGTCCGGATCGCTGGCTTTCGGGTGCACGGGGCGGATGTCGTGGCGGCCCGCGACTACGAGTCCGGCGTCCGCGATCCAGCCCAGCAGCTGCTCGCGCGAGCGCAGGCCCAGGTGCTCGGCCAGGTCGGACAGGATCAGCCAGCCTTCGCCGCCTTCGAGCAGGTGCTCCTTCAGGCCGGCCAGGAAGCCGCGCAGCATGCGGCTGTCCGGATCGTAGACCGCATATTCGATCGAGGAACTCGGCTTGCCCGGCAGCCAGGGCGGATTGCAGACCACCAGCCTGGCGCGGCCCTGCGGGAACAGGTCGGCCTTCACCACCTCGACCTGGCCCTGCAGGCCCAGGCGTTCGACGTTGGCGCGCGCGCAGCCGAGTGCGCGCTCGTCCATGTCGGTCGCGATCACGCCCTGCAGGCCGCGATGCGCCAGCACCGCCGACAGCACGCCGGTACCGGCGCCGATGTCGAAGGCCAGCGTCGTACCCGCCGGCAGCGGCGCCTGCGCGACCAGTTCCACGTATTCGCCGCGCACCGGCGAGAACACGCCGTACCAGGGATGGATGCGCTCGTCGAGGGCGGGGATGAACACGCCCTTGCGGCGCCATTCGTGGGCGCCGATCACGCCCAGCAGCTCGCGCAGCGAAGCGACGAAGGCTTCACTGCCGGCGCCATACGCCTCGGTGCAGGCGTCATGCACATCGGGCGCGCGGCGCAGCGGGATCGAATAATCGGTCTCGAAGGGAATCAGCAGCATCGCCAGGGTGCGGGCACGCTGCAGCTGGGCCAGGCGGTGGCGGTGGAACTGTTCGGTAAGCGTCGCCGGCTTGGCGGCAGCCTTGGCGCGCTTGCTGCGGCCACCCTTGTGCTCGATCCGGCGTACCAGCGCCTGCAGCAGCTGGCGCGCATTCTGGAAGTCGCCGCGCCACAGCAGGCCGGTGCCTTCCAGGGCCAGCCGGTAGGCTGCGTCGGCGTTCATGGTGTCGTCGGCCAGTACGACCTTCTTCGGCGCCGGCCAGCCGCTCTCCGAGCGCCAGGCTGCCGAGCGCTGTTCGCCGTTTTCGATCCAGTGGATGCGTTCGTTGTTCAAGGGCGGCCGATCAGTGGTGATGGTGCCAGTGGAGTTCGTTCGACTCGACGTAGGACTTCACGGCATCCGGATTGCCGGTGGCGTGGCGCTTGATCTCGCCGCATTCGCAGATGCCCTGGTAGGGCTGGATGTGCGAGCAGGCCGAGACTTTCTGCAGGGTGACCTTGACCGGCTTGGCGCATTTGGCGCATTTGAAGGTCAGGAAGCGGGCGGGTTTGTTCATGGTTGGATGCGACAAATGTTAACGACGGGGAGAGGCGGGCATTTTAGCACCGCTCATTGCACGGTGATCGCGCTGCTGCCCCCGCCGGCCGGCCGCACCAGCACCTTGGTCGAAATCCGCTCCGTCATCTCCTGCACGTGCGAGATCACGCCCACCTTGCGGCCCTGCGACTGCAGGGTGTCCAGCGCATCCATGGCCACGCCCAGGGTGTCGCTGTCCAGGCTGCCGAAGCCTTCGTCGATGAACAGCGATTCCACCTTCACCCGGTTCGACGACAGCGAGGCCAGGCCCAGCGCCAGGGCCAGCGATACGAGGAAGGATTCGCCGCCGGACAGTGAGTTCACCGAGCGGATCTCGCCGCCCATGTCCTGGTCGCGCACCATCAGCGCCAGCGAGGGGCCGGCCTGGCTGGCGACGCGCTCCAGGCGGTAGCGGCGCGCCAGCTGGGACAGGTGGATGTTGGCGTAGCCGAGCAGGACGTCGAGCGTGAACTGCTGGGCGTAGTTGCGGAATTTCTTGCCGTCGGCCGAGCCGATCAGCTCCGACAACTTGGCCCAGCGTTCCTCGATGGCGCGCTGGCGTTCGATCTCGGCCATCATCGACTGCGCGCGCGTGCGCCGCTGCTCGTCCTCGCGGATGCGCAGCGCCAGGCCGGCGGCCGTCTCGTGGACGGCGCGGCGCTCGGCCTGCACGCCGTCGAGCAGGCGCGCCAGCGTCTCGGCAGCCGGCGCGGCATCGGCACTCTCGGGCATGGCCACCGCGGGCAGGGCGGCGCGCTGGCCTTCGTGCTGCTCGCGCTGGCTGCGCCGCTCGGCCAGCACCGCGGCCGCCTGGCGCGCGCGGCTGTCCAGTTCGAGCAGGGCGGCCCGCTCCTGGGCGATGCGGGCGGCGCCCACCGCCAGCAGGGTGGCCAGCTGCTGTTCGTTGTCCACCGGCTCCAGTCCGGGGTCGCTGCCGGCGAAGTCCTCGATCCATTGCGCCAGGCGGGTGGCGGCATCGCTTGACGCGCCCTGCAGGTCGGCGATGCGGCCCGAAGCCTGGGCCTGGGCGGCGCGCACGCGGGCCTCGAGCTGGGCCGCCTGCAGGCTGGCCGCCTGGCAGGAAGCCAGCGACTGGCGCGCCGCCGCCACCGCGGCGGCCAGGGACTGCTCGACCTCGAGCGCCTTGCGGCCATCGAAGAGCAGGGCGCGTTCCTGGCGGCGTTCGCGCAATTCTGCGTCGATGCGTTCGAAATCCTGGCGCGCGGCCTCGCGCTGGCGCAGGGCCTGCGCCGCGCGTTCGTCGAGCGCCGCCTGTCCCGCGGCCAGGGTGTCGATGCCGGCGGCGAGCCGCGAGCTACGGCTGGAGCGCTCCAGCCATTCCCCGGCCTGGGCCGCGCGCGCCTTGCGCCAGCCCGCCGGATCCCGGCGCCACTGGTCCTGCCAGCCGTCGCCGCAGGCTTCGCTCAGCACCGGATCGAGTTCCGCCAGCAGGGCGGACAGGCTGGCGGCCGCGGCTTCGCGGCGTGCCGCCAGGCCGGCGATGTCGGCGTCCAGCTTCGCCAGCTGGCCCTGGGCCTGCTGCGCCGCCGCCAGCTGCCGGGCATGCTCGGCGTTGGTCTGGTCCCAGGCCTGCTGGGCGGCGTCGCGCGCCAGCCGCGCACGGCCGAGCGCGTGATCGCGTGCTTCCAGCGCCTGGAAGTCGGCGCGCAGCCGGGCCGACTGCTCGCCGAACCAGGCGCTGCGGCCTGTCTCCGGCGCTTCCGCGGCCAGTGCGCTGCCCTGCCATTCCTGTTCCAGCTGGGCGACGCTGGCGGCGAGGCTTTCGCGTTCGCGGCCGAGCTGCGCGAGCCTGTCGCCGGCGGCCTCGAAGGCGGCGCGCTGTTCGGCCTGCAGATTCAGGTTGTCGCGCTGCTCGCGGCGGCGCACGGCGAGTTCCTCGGACAGGTTCGCCAGCACCGCGTGCAGGCGTTCATCCTGGTGGCGGTAGGGGTGATCCTCGGCGCCGCAGACCGGGCAGGGATCGCCGTCGACCAGGGTCGCGCGCAGGCTTTCGACGCCGTCGGCGCAGGCCAGCTGGGCGCCCTTCAGCAGGCGTTCGGCCTGGACCACCTGGGCATCGAGCGCGATGCCGGCTGCGCGCGCGGCGTCCAGCATGTCCTGGGCGGTGGCACGGGCCTGGCTGGCCTGCTGCGAGCCGGCATCGAGTTCGCCCAGGCGCTGGCGGGCGCTGCCCAGCGCATTCCAGGTCTGTTCCAGCGACGCCAGGCGTTCGCGGCGCGCGTCCAGGCGGCGGCGTTCCTCACGCAGGGCATCGGCGTCGATCGCGGCCAGTTCCTCGGCGGCCGTGCGGCGCGCGGCATCGCGGGCGGCCAGCAGCGCGGTCGCCGACTCCAGCGCGACGGCGGTGCGCTGGGCGGCGGCGGCGGCCTGTTCGGCGCCGGCCCTGGCTTCCTGCAGCGCAGCCGCCGATTGCGCATCCAGGCGCGCGGCATCCTCGGCCTGGGCAAGGCGCTGTTCCCAGCGCGTCCACTGGCCGGCCAGGCCTTCCAGCCGGTGCTGGGCGTCGAGCCAGGCGATCGTCTCCTGCAGGGCCTGGCGGGCGGCGACCAGTTCCTGGGTCTTGGCCAGGCGCGCCGCCTCGGCCTTCTGCGCTTCGGCCGCCGCGTCCTCATGCGCCGAGCGCGCCTTGGCGTGGGCCGGCACCAGGCTGTCCAGGGTCGCGTCCAGGACCTTGGCGCGGTCCAGTTGCGGCGCGGCGGCGCGCTGGGCATCTTCGGCCGTTTCCAGCTTGCGCTCGGCCTCCATCTGGCCGCGCAGCGCTTCCTGCTGGGCCGTCAGCGCGCGCGCCAGTTCCTGTTCGCCGGCCGCCAGCTGGGACTGCGCCTGGCGCTGCTCGTCGGCCAGGCGCGCCAGGTCGGCCATCAGCGGGCGCGCCGGCTGCACGGCGTCCAGGGTGGCCAGGCGCCGGCGCCGTTCGCCCGCCGCATCCAGCTCGGCGTTCGCAGCGGCGAGCAGGCCATCGGCGGCGCTTTCCGCGGCTTTCAGGCGCGCCAGCTCCTGGTGCCAGCGCAGCTGTTCTTCCAGCGCCGCGCGGCGCGTGTCGACGTCGGCGAGCTGCTGGCTGGCCTGGGCATGCTGTTCTTCGAGGGCTTCGCGTTCGGCGGGCGCCAGCGGTGCCTGGTCCTGCAGGCGCGAGGTCAGGCGGCGCATCGCTTCCTGTTCCCGGCGCCAGCGTTCGAAGGCGCGGCGCGAGATCTCGCCGTAGACCGTGCTGCCGGTCAGGGTCTCGAGCAGTTCGCCGCGCTCGTTCTCGTCGGTGCGCAGGAAGGCCGAGAACTCGTTCTGGGCCAGCAGCACCGAGCGCGTGAACTGTTCGAAGGAGAGGCCGATGCGGCGCTCGATCTCGCCCAGCACCTCGGTCTTGGTGGCGCCGATCGGCTGCAGTTCCGGCAGGCGCTGCAGGCTCATGGTGACGGGCTGCAGGGCGCCGGCGGCGCGGTTGCGCGAGCGGCGCACGCTCCAGCGCGCGCGGTAGCGGCCGGCGTCGTTGCCGACGAAGTCGACTTCCGCATAGGCTTCGGCGGTGCCCCGGCGAAGGAGTGTGCGGCGGTCCTGCACCGACAGCACCTCGATGCCGACGTCGGGCAGGAAGTTGCCGGCGCGCGGTCCCTTGATCAGGCGCGGCGTGGCGTCGTACAGGGCCAGGCAGAGGGCGTCCAGCAGGGTGCTCTTGCCGGCGCCGGTCGGGCCGCTGATCGCGAACAGGCCGCTCGATGCCAGCGGTTCCCTGTCGAAGTCGACCTCGAATTCGCCGGCCAGCGAGGCCAGGTTCTTGCCGCCGATGCGCAGGATCTTCATGCGCCCTCCAGGCCGTCGGCGCCGAGGAGTTCGGCGAAGGCGGCCAGCTGGTCGGCCGGTGCATCGTCGCCGAAGCGCTGCTGCCATAGCCGCCTGAAGATGTCGTCCGGCTGCAGCTGGGCCAGCTGGTCCAGGCTGAGGGCGGCGTCGATGCCGGCGGCGTTGACGAGCTTGCGGGTCGGTTCGATCTTCGCCAGGCGCACCGGCTTGCCTTCGAGCGCCGCCTCGACCTGGGCGCGCAGGCTCGGCTCGGGGCCGTCCAGCAGCACGCGGACTTCCAGGTAGGGCTGTTCGTGCGGCGGCAGCTCGGGCAGCTCGAGGCCGACCAGTTCCGCGATCACCTGCTTCAACGGCGCCGGCTGGGCCGGCACGCGCAGCAGCTCGACCGCGCGCGGCACCGGCAGCGGCACGATGTCCCTGGCCTTGCCGCCGTCGAGGTCGATCCGCAGCACCTGGTGCTGGTAGCCGATTTCGGCGAAGGAGAGCGGCAGCGGGCTGCCGCAGTAGCGCAGGTGGTCCTGCTTGCCGACCTTCTGCGCCAGGTGCAGGTGGCCCAGGGCGGCGTAGGCGATGCTGGGGTCGAACATCGACGCGGGCAGGGCTTCGGTGCCGCCGATCAGGATGCGGCGCTCGGAATCCGGCGAGGAATCGCCGCCGGTCATATGGCAGTGGCCCATGGCCAGGATGGCTTCCCCGTTCGCGCAGCGGCTGCGCGCCAGCTCGTAGGCCTGCCGGTAGAGCAGGGCGATGCCGGACATGTAGGCGTCGACGGCAGGATTTTCGCCACCGCCACCGCCTTCGCGGTCGGCGGCTTCGATGCGCGGCACGTCGCCCGGACGCAGGAAGGGGATCGCCACGCACCAGGCCTCGACCGCGCCGTCGCGGCCGGTCAGCGGCACCACCATGCGCCCGACGTCGATGCCGCCTGCGTCATCGCGCACCACGTGGCCGACCACCCGGGTGCCATGGGCTTCGAGCAGGGGACCGGGCGCCTCCAGGCGGCCCGGCGAATCGTGGTTGCCGGCGATGATGACGATGTCCAGCTGCGGCGACTTGGCGCGCGCCTGCTGCAGGAATCGGTAGAGCTGGCGCTGCGAGGCGGCCGACGGGTTCGAGTTGTCGAAGATGTCGCCCGCGATCAGCAAGGCATCCACCTGCTCGGCGACGATGGTGTCGAGCAGCCAGTCGAGGAAGCGCTGGTGTTCGTAGGTCCGGTCGAAGTTGTGCAGGGTCTGGCCGAGATGCCAGTCGGAAGTGTGCAGCAGCCGCATGTATTTCTGACAGGAAGATGGTGAGCGAAGGGGGCTAACTATATCCCAGACCTGATCTCGCTGACAAAAGTTCTCCGACGGATGAGCAACATGGCAATAGCTCAAATAAAATAGCCGAATGAGCGAACTGACCCTTAGTATCGGCGCCGCGCGCGCCCTACACCTCGCGGCCCAGGCCATGCTGCAGCCCCGCCGCGCCCGCGCCACCAGGGACGACGTGCTGGCCGCCATTCGCCGCATGGGCGTGCTGCAGATCGACACCATCAGCGTGGTCGCGCGCAGCCCCTACCTGGTGCTGTGGAGCCGCCTGGGCGACTACGATCCGGCCTGGCTCGAAGCCTTGCTGGCGGAAGGCAAGCTGTTCGAATACTGGGCCCACGAAGCCTGCTTCGTCCCGATCGAGGATTATGGCCTGTACCGCCACCGCATGCTCGACCCGCACTCGATGGGCTGGAAGTCCGGCGCGTCCTGGATGAAGGGGCATGCGGAGCAGGTCGACCGCGTGCTCGAGCACATCCGCCTCAATGGTGAGACGCGGGCGGCGGACTTCGAGCGCACGGACGGCAAGAGCGGCGGCTGGTGGGAGTGGAAGCCCGAGAAGCGTTCGCTCGAAGCCCTGTTCACGGCCGGCAAGGTGATGGTGGCGCGGCGCCAGAATTTCCATCGCGTCTACGACCTGGCCGAGCGCGTACTGCCCGGCTGGGACGACAGCCGCGCGCCCGCCATCGACGAAGTCCGGCGCGAATTCGTGCTGCGCGCGGTGAAGGCGCTGGGGCTGGCCAGGGCCGCCTGGATCCCGGACTACCACCGGACCCGCGCGCCGCATGTTGCGCCGCAGGCGCTGGCGGACCAGGGCCTGCTGCTGCGCGCCCGCGTCGAGGGCTGGAAGGATCCGGTGTTCGTGCACCCGGATCATGCGGCGCTGCTGGAGGAGGCCGCGGCGGGACGCCTGAATCCAACCGTGACCACCTTGCTGTCGCCCTTCGACCCCATCGTCTGGGACCGCCGCCGCGCGCTGGAACTGTTCGGCTTCGACTACCGTCTCGAGTGCTACACCCCGGCCGAGAAGCGGCAGTACGGCTATTTCACGCTGCCGGTGCTGCGCCGTGGCCAGCTGATCGGACGCATCGACGCCAAGGCGCACCGCGCGGCCGGCGTGTTCGAACTGAAATCGGTGGCGCTGGAGCCCGGCGTGCGGCCGAGCGAGCGCCTGCTGCGCGACCTGGCCGCCGCGCTGGCGCGCTGCGCACGCTGGCATGGCTGTCCGGCGGTGGAGGTGGGGCGCAGCGATCCCGACGCCGTGGCCGGCCAGCTGCGCGCGCTGGTCTCCTCGCCCCAGGCCATCGCCGCCTGACATCCTTCCCCCTCCCCAGGGGGAGCCCGGGGTTGCGGTTTGTTCCAGATCAAACCCACCCCCAGGACCCGTCCGTACACTAGGTGCTCTTTCAGGCCGATGAACAACGATACGGGGACACCCCTTCCTGCAGGCCTGTTCAAAACAAGCGCCTCCCATCCGAGCTTCCTGCCCGACCTCGCCGGTCAGGCTGGGCTTTGTGTCGGCGAAAAACTGAGCGGAGACCGAATGCTGACGTCAACTTACACCCTCGTTGCCTTGTCCGTGGAACAGACCACCGTTCGCTCGGCGCTCCAGTCGCTGGCGCGCGAATTGCATTCCCTGCCGGACGATCGCGGCATCCTCATACCCGGCCAGGCTGCCCGGCTGTGCACCGAGTTGCGCCGGGTGGTGGACGATTGCCACTGGCGCAAGCTGGACAAGTTCCTGGTGCCGGCCCTGCGCCGCGCCACCGAGGCCGCCGACGGCCTGTTGCGCGACCTCGAGCAGCTCAGCCAGGCCGCCAACGACGCGCTGGCGGCGGCCGAAGCCTGCGTCGACGCCGGGGTGCGCGGCGTCGGCCGCGGCAGCTTTTGCGAAGCCGTCGAGCGCTGCATCGCGGCCCTGCGCTGCCGTCTCGAGCGCGAGGAACACGAACTGTTCCCGCTGGCGCGCAGCCTGGTGCGCGGCGAGGCCTGGTTCGCGATCGCCAACCAGATGCTGGCCCACGACGCCGTCGCCCGCGAGCGCCGCGGGGCGGTCAGGTGCGGACGCGGACGGCCGCAGCCGGTCGAAGCCCGCCATTCCCTGTACGAGCCGCACGGGCATGGACACGACGGGCCCGGGCCGGAATTCGGGCGGCGCCACGCCATGCTGTCGCTGCTGCACTGAAGCCTGCCCGGGCGGCGGACCGCACGCGCCAGTCCGGTGGCGCGAGGCCATCAGGGTTTTGTTATGATGGCGATTTTGGAAGTGCGATTTCATCATGTTCGAGTTCCTATTCAAGCGGCCGGGCGACAACAAGCCCGGCGACAAGCCGGCTGGACAGGAGGCGCAACCGGAACAGGCGGCCTCCTCGGGGTCGGGCTCCAACGCGGCCCCGCAGCGCGCGCTGCAGGCCGAAAAGCTGAGCCGGCTCCAGGGCGACGAGGCCGCCGCGGTGGAATTCATCCTCCAATGCGAATTTTCCGAGCTGCGCCTGGCCGCGGCCGAATTCGTCCATCGCCCCGAGCTGCTGGAGCGCGTCCATACGGCGATGCGCAATACCGACCGCCGGGTTGCCAAGCTGATGCAATCGCGCCTCGATGCCCACCGGCATCACGAATCGGAACGGCGGCGCGGCGAAGCGACGCTGGAGCAGGCACGCGTGCTGCTCAAGGACGAGTTGCTGACACCCAATCATGTTGCCGACCTCGACCGCAAATGGGCGGTCATCGCCGCCCCCGAGCTGCAGGAAGAATTCGCCGGCGTGCGCGCCGCCCTGGCCCAGCGCCTGGAAGCCCAGGTGCAGTTGCAGCGCGCCATGATCGACCGCCTGGCCGCGCTGCGCCGGCTGCCGGGCGAGCCGCTGCCGGGGGACGAACTGGCCGCCCGCCTGGAAGCCCTCAGCCGGGAACAGGCCGAAGCCCTGCAGGCACCCGAATACCCCTCGCTGCCGCGCAGCCTGGTGGCCGAATTCGGCCTCGAAGCCCAGAAGCTGCAGGCCAGCCTGCATGAAATCGAAGCCGGCCGGGCCGCGCTGGCGGCGCGCGAAACTTTCATTACCGAGCAGCAGGCCAGGCCGGCGGCCGAACTGAATGCCGACGCGCTGCGCAAGGAATGGCATCGCCTGCCTCAGCTGGCGCAGCCGGCCCACCGCGAGGCCGCGGCGGCGCTGCAGCAGCGCTTCGACGCCTTGCTGGCGAGCCTGCCGCAGCCGGAGGCGCGCAAGCCACGCGAGCCCAAGGAAGCGCCCAAGCAGAAAGAAGCCAAAGAGCCGGGCCGCAGTCGCGGCGCCGATCAGCATTTCCTCGACACCATGGACGCGATGGAAGCGGCCCTGCAGCAGGGCTCGCTGGGCACGGCGGCCGAGCTCGACAAGTCCCTGAAGGAAGCGCGCGAGAAGGGCATGCGCCTGACGCCGGCCCAGTCCGACCGCCTGGCCCATGTGCGGGCCGAACTCAAGCGCCTGTCCGACTGGGCGCGCTGGGGCGGCAATGTGTCGCGCGAAGAACTGATCAAGACCGTGGAAGCCTTGCCGACGCAAAACCTGGCGATGAGCGAGCTGGCGAAGAAGGTCGGCAGCATGCGCGAGCGCTGGAAAGCCCTCGACAGCCTGTCCGGCGCCGCCCCGAAAAGCCTGTGGGAGCGCTTCGACGCCGCCTGCACCGCGGCCTATGCGCCGGCGGCGGCCCACTTCCGCCACCTGGCCGACGAGCGCCACGCCAACGCCGCGCGTGGCCAGGCCCTGATCGACGAGGCGAATGCCGAGATCGCGCGCCTGCAGACCGGCGAGGCCGAGTGGAAGCACGTGGCCGGCACCGTGCAGCGCCTGCGCCTGGCCTGGAGCCACCTGGGCGCCATCGACCGCAAGGAAAAGAAACGCCTCGATACCCTGTTCACCGACGCCCTGAATACCCTGCAGGGACCGCTGGAAGAGCAGCGCAAGGGCGAAATGGCGACCCGCGAGGCGATCATCGAGGAAGCCGCCGCGATTGACCCGCACGACCGCCACGCGATCGACATCATGCGCGCCCTGCAGCAGCGCTGGCAGGAGCATGCGCGCGCCTTGCCGCTCGAACGCAAGAGCGAGCAGGCGCTGTGGCAGCGCTTCCGCGCCGTCTGCGACGACGTGTTCCAGCGCCGCAAGGACAGCATGCACGAGGCCGACATCGAACGCCGTGCCCACGAGGCGGCCAAGGAAGCGATCAGCGCGCGCCTGGAAGCGGCCGCCGCCGACGTCACGCCGGCCACCGCCGGCAAGCTGCTGCGCGATGCCGCCGCCGAATGGCAGGCGATCGGCCCGGTGCCGCGCGCCCATGAGGCGCGGGTCGAGAAGCGCTACCACGCCGCGGTGGCACAGGTGCAGCAGAAGCTCGAAGCCGCCCGCCGCGCCGCCGGCGTGGCCCAGGCCGGCCAGTTGCGCGACAAGCTGCGCCTGGTGCAGGAGCTGGAACATGCCGTGGCAGGTGACGGTGCGACGGACAGCGACTGGGAAGCGCGCTGGAGCGCCTTGCCGCCGCTCGACGCCGAGATGGAGCGCACGCTGCGCAGCCGCTTCGACGCCGCGTTGCGCGCAATGCATGATGGGCGCGAAACCTACGCCCAGCTGCTGGAACGCAACCGCGACAAGCTGCTGCACGACCTGCTGCGCGCCGAGATCCGCGCCGGCATCGACAGCGGCCCCGAGTTCGCGCGCGAGCGCCTCAAGCTGCAGGTCGAGGTGCTGCAATCCTCGCTGAAGTCCGGCCACAAGGGCGGGCAGAAAGACGGCGGCGCAGACAGCCAGCTGCGCGAACTGGCCGCGCTGCCGGCCCTGCTCGACGCCCGCACCGCGTCGCGCATCGAACAGCTGTTCCTGCGCCTGGCCCGGGAGGGCAAATGACGGGGGCGTTCTTCAACGAAGTCAGGGTGCAGCGCGAAGATTTCGACCTCGGCGCGGAGGTGGCCCGCCTGCGCGCGGGCGATCCGCGCATCGGCGCCGTGGTGACTTTTGTCGGCACCGTGCGCGACCTGAACGATGGCGCCCGGGTGGCCGAGCTGGAGCTCGAACACTATCCGGAAATGACCGAACGCGCACTGCAGGACATCGTCGGGCAGGCCCGGACGCGCTGGCCGCTGTACGGTGCGCTGGTCGTGCACCGCGTCGGCCCGATGCTGCCGCTGGAGCAGATCGTGCTGGTGGCGGTCAGCAGCGCCCACCGCGGCGACGCCTTTGCCGCCTGCGAATTCATCATGGATTACCTGAAGACCGAGGCGCCGTTCTGGAAGAAGGAACAGACGCCGCAGGGCGCGCGCTGGGTCGATGCGCGCGTCAGCGACGATGCCGCCAAAGCGAAGTGGGCTGATCGATGAGCTGGGTGGCGGTCGGTCTTGGCGCCGCCCTGGGCGCCTGGTTGCGGTGGGGTCTGACTATTTTCCTGGGGCAATTGCACTCGCACATACAGCTCGGCACCCTGGCCGCCAACCTGGTCGGCGGCTACCTGATCGGCCTGGCGCTGGGCTTCTTCGGCAGCGATCCGGGCCTGTCGCCGGAATGGCGGCTGTTCGCGATTACCGGCTTCCTCGGCGGCCTGACGACCTTCTCCAGCTTTTCCGGCGAGGCGATGGTGCTGCTGCAGCGCGGCCACTACGGCTGGGCGCTGGCGCACTCGGCCGTGCACCTGCTGGGCTCGATCGGCTTCTGCATTGCGGGATTCGCTACCTGGCGTGCCATCGCGTCGTAAAGGCCTCTTCATCCCGCATCTTGAAAAACCGTTGCCGCATCCCTAACTTGGTTCTATTGTGAATACCAAACCCAACCACTAGGGGATAAGAATATGCGGCAAGACAAATTGACGACCAAGCTCCAGGAAGCGCTGGCGGATGCCCAGAGCCTGGCGGTCGGCAACGACAATCAGTACATCGAACCGGCGCACCTGCTGAGCGCCCTGTTGAACCAGGACGACGGCGGTGCGCGCTCGCTGCTGCAGCGCGCCGGCGTGAACGTCGGCGCGCTGGCGAACGCCCTGCGCGGCCTGCTGGAGCGCCTGCCGAAAGTGTCCGGCACGGGCGGCGACGTCCAGGTCGGGCGCGAGCTGGTGCAGCTGCTGAACCTCGCCGACCGCGAATCGCAGAAGCGCGGCGACCAGTTCCTGTCGAGCGAAATGGTGCTGCTGGCGCTGACCGAAGACAAGTCCGACGCCGGCCGCCTGGCGCGCGAGCACGGCCTGGCGAAGAAGGCCCTCGATTCGGCGATCCAGGCCGTGCGTGGCAGCGACGCTTCGGTGAACTCCCAGGATGCCGAAGGCCAGCGTGAAGCGCTGAAGAAATACACCCTCGACCTGACCGAGCGCGCCCGCCTGGGCAAGCTCGACCCGGTGATCGGCCGCGACGACGAGATCCGCCGCGCGATCCAGGTGCTGCAGCGCCGCACCAAGAACAATCCGGTGCTGATCGGCGAGCCTGGCGTCGGCAAGACCGCCATCGTCGAAGGCCTGGCCCAGCGCATCGTGAACGGCGAAGTGCCGGATTCGCTGAAGGGCAAGCGCGTGCTGTCGCTCGACATGGCGGCCCTGCTGGCGGGCGCCAAGTTCCGCGGCGAGTTCGAGGAACGCCTGAAATCCGTGCTGAAGGAACTCGCGCATGACGAGGGCATGACCATCGTCTTCATCGACGAGATCCACACCATGGTCGGCGCCGGCAAGGCCGAGGGCGCGATGGATGCGGGCAATATGCTGAAGCCGGCGCTGGCGCGCGGCGAGCTGCACTGCATCGGCGCGACCACCCTGGACGAGTACCGCAAGTACGTCGAGAAGGATGCCGCGCTGGAGCGCCGCTTCCAGAAGATCATGGTCGAGGAGCCGAGCGTGGAGGCGACCATCGCCATCCTGCGCGGCCTGCAGGAGAAATACGAGCTGCACCACAAGGTCGAGATCACCGACCCGGCGATCATCGCCGCGGCCGAGCTGTCGCACCGCTACATCACCGACCGCTTCCTGCCCGACAAGGCGATCGACCTGATCGACGAGGCGGCGTCGAAGATCAAGATCGAGATCGACAGCAAGCCGGAAGTGATGGACAAGCTGGACCGCCGCCTGATCCAGCTGAAGATCGAGCGCGAAGCCGTCAAGAAGGAAACCGACGAAGCCTCGCAGCGCCGCCTGGAGCTGATCAACGAGGAAATCGTCCGCCTGGAGCGCGAGTACAACGATTACGAGGAAATCCTCAAGGCCGAAAAAGCCGCGGTGCAGGGCACGACCCACATCAAGGAAGAGATCGAGCAGATCCGCCTGCAGATGGAGGAGGCCAAGCGCCAGAGCAACTGGCAGAAGGTGTCCGAGCTGCAATACGGCCGCCTGCCGGAGCTGGAGCGCCAGCTGAAGGATGCGGAAGCCGCCGGCGAAAAGGCCGAGGCGGACGGCGACAAGCCGCGCCTGCTGCGCACGCAAGTCGGCGCCGAGGAGATCGCGGAAGTGGTCTCGCGCGCGACCGGCATCCCGGTGGCGCGCATGATGCAGGGCGAGCGCGACAAGCTGCTGCACATCGAAGAGAAGCTGCACGAGCGCGTGGTGGGGCAGGACGAGGCGATCGAAGCCGTGTCCGATGCGATCCGCCGTTCGCGCGCCGGCCTGGCCGACCCGAACCGTCCCTACGGTTCCTTCATGTTCCTGGGTCCGACCGGTGTCGGCAAGACCGAGCTGTGCAAGGCACTGGCCGCCTTCCTCTTCGATACCGAGGACTCCCTGATCCGCATCGACATGAGCGAGTTCATGGAGAAGCATTCGGTGGCCCGCCTGATCGGCGCGCCGCCCGGCTATGTCGGCTATGAAGAGGGCGGCTACCTGACCGAGGCCGTGCGCCGCAAGCCCTACAGCGTGATCCTGCTCGACGAGATCGAGAAGGCCCACCCGGACGTGTTCAACGTCCTGCTGCAGGCGCTCGACGACGGCCGCATGACCGATGGCCAGGGCCGCACGGTGGACTTCAAGAACACCGTCATCGTGATGACCTCGAACCTGGGTTCGAACAAGATCCAGTCGATGGATACCGACGAGCCGGCGGTGGTCAAGCTGGCCGTGATGGCCGAGGTGCGCGGACATTTCCGCCCCGAGTTCATCAACCGGATCGACGAGATCGTGGTCTTCCACGCCCTCGACGAGAAGAACATCGGTGCGATCGCCAGGATCCAGCTGGCCGGCCTCGAGCAGCGCCTCGAGAAGATGGAGATGCGCCTGGATATCAGCGAGGCCGCCCTGCAGAAGATCGCGGAAGCCGGCTTCGACCCGGTGTACGGCGCCCGTCCGCTCAAGCGCGCGATCCAGCAGCAGATCGAGAATCCGCTGTCGAAGGCGATCCTGTCCGGCCGCTTCGGGCCGAAGGACACGATCCACGTGGGCGTCAACGGCAGCGAGCTGACCTTCGGCGAGCAGCCGACGGTGGAGCTGGCCAAGTAATCTGTCCAGTTCGAAGTAACAACGCCCTGTCCGGGAAACCGGGCAGGGCGTTTTAGTTTGCCGGCAAGCCGACTGCGCATCACTTCACCACTTTACGCCGCCGCGCCACCGCTCCCATCACCGCCAGACCACCCAGCATCATCGCGTAAGTCTGCGGCTCCGGCACCGGCGCCAGCGGAATATTCTCCGACAGCAGGCTGCCGACCTTGCGGCCGCCATTGTCGCCATAGAAGTTGACCTTCACGTGAGGCGAGGAAAAGTCGGTGGCGCCGCCGTTGAAGGTGAACTTGAACACCATGTCGTCCGACAGCGCGACGCGGTCGCCCGAGAAGCACAGGCTGGCGCCGATGTGGGCGCCGCCGCCGCAGCCGTTCGCGTTCAGCTCGTTGCTCGACAGCGTCCAGTTGGAAGCAGAGCCCGGGGCCGAGGTCAGGGTCACGTTGTCGAAGCGGCCGATGTCCTTCAGCTGCAGGGCGCCGATGCTGGTGGCGCTGGCCCAGTCTCCGGTACGGTGGGCAGCGTCGATTTCGAGGGTCAGCACCTTGTCCGTCCAGGACGACGTGAAGGTGACGCCCTGGTATTCCAGCGTCCCGGCCTGGGCCGAGGCGATGGTGCCCAGCGCCAGCAGTGAGGAAAGCAGCGTCTTTCGGATCGTCGTATTCACCTTCGTTCTCCTTTGCTTTGTATCTCGGGTGCCGGCACTTCGCGTCCTGCGAAGGTGCCGGCGGTACGGATGAGTCCGCGAACCCAGCGTAGAGGGAGTGGTCGATGGTCTCTGTTAATCAGCTAACTCTGCCTTTGTAACAAAGATATTGACGGGAAAATAAAAGCGGCCGCACAAGGCGGCCGTCGGCGGGGAGGGATGCGGCGTTCAGCGGCGCCTGCGGCGCGCCACCAGGCCCATCAGGCCGAGGCCGTTACCCGTGCTCGTGTTCGGCGAGGCCGGCAAGATCTTCGATAGCAGGCTGCCGGCCTTCTTGCCCGTGTTGTCGACGAATTCCACCTTGAGCTGAGGATCGACCGCCTTGACGTCCTGACCGCTGAAATTGAAGCTGAACAGCATCTTGTCGGCCAGGCCGATCTGCTGGCCGTAGAAGCAGAGGCGGCTACCGGCCTGTCCGTTGCTGCCGCCATCGCAGCCCTGGCCGGTCAACTCCGAACTGGAGGTCAGCCAGGAACCGGTGCCGCCCGGCGCCGACGTCACGCTCACGCTGTTGTAGTTGCCGATGCCGTCGATTTCCAATGCTGCCAGTCCATTTGCCTTGGACCAGTCGCCGGTGGGTTTGGCAGCGTCGATCTGCAGGGTCAGGACATTGCCCGACCAGGAAGAATTGAAGGTGACGCCCTGGTTGGCACAGCAATTTTTCATGATGCGAAATTCTGTTCGCGGATATGAAAATTGCACAAAAAATACAGGCTCACCCGCTTCCATTCTGAGAAATTTGTTTTCGTATCATGAAATGAATGCGGTATGTGATTGATAAATAAAGGATTAAAAATAATCCTGTGTCTTATATAAGAGTATTGGTGCCGCGCACAACCAGGCCTAAGATATCGGTAACGAAGCTTCCTTCCAACTCAGCTTTCATCATTGATCATCAGGAGAACAGCATGGCAACTCGTGAACAGCAAATCGCCGCCCTCAAGCAGGAATGGGAAACCAATCCGCGCTGGAAGAATGTGGTCCGCAACTACACGGCCGAGGACGTCGTCCGCCTGCGCGGCTCGGTGCAGATCGATCACACGCTGGCGCGCCGCGGCGCCGAGAAGCTGTGGGACCTGATCAATAACGAGCCTTACGTCAACGCCCTGGGCGCGCTGACCGGGAACCAGGCCATGCAGCAGGTGAAGGCCGGCCTGAAAGCGATCTACCTGTCCGGCTGGCAGGTGGCGGGCGACGCCAACCTGGCCGGCGAGATGTATCCGGACCAGTCGCTGTATCCGGCCAACTCGGTGCCGATGGTCGTCAAGCGCATCAACAACACCTTCCAGCGTGCCGACCAGATCCAGTGGTCGGAAGGCAAGGACGACATCGATTACTTCGCACCGATCGTGGCCGATGCCGAGGCCGGTTTCGGCGGCGTACTGAATGCCTTCGAATTGATGAAGTCGATGATCGAGGCGGGTGCGGCCGGCGTCCACTTCGAAGACCAGCTGGCTTCCGTCAAGAAGTGCGGCCACATGGGCGGCAAGGTGCTGGTGCCGAGCCGCGAAGCCGTCGAGAAGCTGAACGCGGCCCGCCTGGCGGCCGACGTCATGGGTACCCCGACCATCCTGGTGGCCCGCACCGATGCCGAGGCGGCCGACCTGCTGACCTCCGACGTCGACGCCAACGACCAGCCTTTCTGCACCGGCGAGCGCACCGTCGAGGGCTTCTTCCGCGTCAAGCCGGGCGTCGAGCAGGCGATCTCGCGCGGCCTGGCCTATGCGCCTTACGCCGACCTGGTCTGGTGCGAAACCGGCAAGCCGGACCTGGCCTTCGCCAAGCGCTTCGCCGAGGCCATCCACGAAAAATTCCCGGGCAAGATGCTGGCCTATAACTGCTCGCCCTCCTTCAACTGGAAGAAGAACCTGGACGATGCCACCATCGCCAAGTTCCAGAAGGAGCTGGGCGCGATGGGCTACAAGTTCCAGTTCATCACCCTGGCCGGCTTCCACTCGCTGAACTACGGCATGTTCAACCTGGCGCACGGCTATGCGCGTCGCGGCATGTCGGCTTTCGTCGAACTGCAGGAAGCGGAGTTCGCGGCCGCCGAGAAGGGCTTCACCGCGGTCAAGCACCAGCGCGAAGTCGGCACCGGCTACTTCGACGCCGTGACCCAGACCATCCAGCAGCACCAGAGCTCGACGACGGCCCTGCATGGCTCGACCGAGGATGAGCAATTCTTCGATGAGAAAAAGGTCGCGTAAGCGCACGTCACGCTTTTAATGAGTTTCCTCCGTTGTTCGCGGTGGCAGCCGCAGCGCCCACAAGGCGCTGCGGCTTTTTTAATTTTGGGGAGCGAAGCGCATCTAGGCGATAATGGCGGCTTTCTTGCCTCATCCTTGGAATTACCATGTTCAGCTACCGCCACGCCTTCCACGCGGGTAACCACGCCGATGTCCTGAAACACTTCGTACAGGTGCAGCTGCACCAGTACATGAATCAGAAAGACGTGGCCTATACCTATATCGACACCCATTCCGGTGCCGGCGTGTACGCGCTCGACAGTGCCCAGGCGGTGAAGAGCGGGGAATACCTGGACGGCATCGCGCGCCTGTGGGACCGCGACGACCTGCCGCCGGCGCTGGCGGATTACGTCAATCTGGTGCGCGGCATGAACCCGAGCGGCAAGTTGCGCTACTACCCGGGTTCGCCCTATGTGGCCGAACAGGTCGCGCGTCCCGAGGACCGCCTGCGCCTGTTCGAACTGCATCCGGCCGACACCCGCCTGCTGGTGGAAAATTTCCGCAAGCTGGAAGCGCACAAGGCGGAGCAGGGCGAGCGTACGCGCGGCCGCCGCATCCTGATCGACCATGCCGACGGCTTCCAGGGCCTGAAAGCGCTGCTGCCGCCGCCTTCGCGCCGCGCGCTGGTGCTGATCGACCCGCCCTATGAAGTCAAGCTCGACTACAAGCATGTGCGCGATGCGCTGGAAGAGGCCCTCGGCCGTTTCCCGTCGGGCATCTACGCGGTCTGGTATCCGGTGCTGCAGCGCATGGAATCGCGCCAGTTCGCCGATCGCCTGAAGCGCCTGCCGGCCAAGGAGTGGCTGCACGTGACCCTGACCGTGGCGACGCCGGGTCCGGACGGCACCGGCATGCACAGCAGCGGCATGTTCATCCTCAATCCGCCGTACACGCTGGAAGCGACCTTGCGCGAGACCATGCCCTACCTGGTGCAGGTGCTGGGCCAGGATGGCGGCGCCACCTTCCGCATCGAGAAGGGCACCCAGGTCACGGGCACGGCCCTGGCGCGCGGCGTCGAAGCCGGTCCGCGCAAGCCGGTCGGCAATGCCCGCCGCGCCAGCCCGCTGTCCGGCGCCGGCAGCCTGCGCCTGCCGGGCCAGCCTTTCGGCGACGGTCCGCGCAAGCGCGAAGGCGGCGCGCCCGCCAAGGAGACTGCCGCCGGTCGCCCGGCCCAGCCCGCCGAGGCGCCGGCAAAGAAGCGCGTACCCGCATTTCGCTATGCTGACCAGAACAAATCGGCCGCTCGCAGCAATAAACGTAAGCCAGGCAGCGGCAGCTAAGCGCTCGCGGCCGAGCTCCGCGCCGTAACGATTTGATACGATGTCGAAATGTAAAGACTCCGACTCTGTAGTATAGTCGAAGCGGTGCCAGGGCTCTGCCCCGGCTCCGGCTCGCATTTGCGTGCCGAAATTGATTTCAGGAGTTTTTACAATGCACGCGGATGCAACGGCAGTCACGTCCCTGCCGTCCGATGAATTCTTTCTGGCACGACAGCCCATACTCGGGCGCGACCAGAGGCTGGTGGCGTTCGAGTTGCTGTTTCGCGCCGCCCCGGAGCACGAGGACGCGCAACTGACCGATTATGCCGCCGCGACCGCCACCGTCATCGCCCACGCTTCCCAGCTGGGCATGGAACAGGTGGTGGGAGAGCAGCTCGCCTTCGTCAACGTCGACGAGGTGGTGCTGAAGAGCGACTTCGTCCGCTTCCTGCCGCCGGACCGCGTGATCCTCGAGATTCTCGAAACCGTCGAGCCCAACGCCGAGGTGCTGGCGCGGGTGCGGGAATTGAAGGAGCTCGGCTTCAAGTTCGCCCTCGACGATGTTATAGGCCATTCCGAGCAGGTTAGCAAGTTGATTGATCTCGTGGACGTGATCAAGGTCGACCTGAAAGGCATCAGCCGCGAAGAGCTGACTTGCCTGGCAAACAGCTTGCGCGATGCGCCGCAGAAATTACTTGCCGAGAAGGTCGAGACCGTGGAGGAATTCCGCCTCTGCCTCGAACTCGGTTTCGAATACTTCCAGGGCTATTATTTCGCGCGTCCGGCCATCCTGTCCGGCAAAAAGATTTCGCCGTCCGAACTGGTGGTGCTGCGCCTGCTCGAGCTGATCGGCTCGAATGCCGACAGCGCCGCCATCGAGGCGGCCGTCAAGCGCGATGCGCTGCTGAGCCTGAATCTGCTGCGCCTGGTGAACAGCCGCGCGGCCGGTCCCGACCGCCACATCGAATCGGTGTCCCAGGCCCTGCACCAGCTCGGCCGCAGCCAGCTGCAGCGCTGGCTGCAGATCCTGCTGTACAGCGCGCCGGATGGCCGGGTCGAATTGAATTCGCCGCTGCTGCAGATGGCGACCACGCGCGGCCGCCTGCTCGAACTGATGAGCCAGACCCTGCGCCCGGACGACGTCGCCGGCGCCGAGACCGCCTTCACGGTCGGCATCATGTCCCTGATGGATGCGCTGCTGTCGCTGCCGATGGACCGCATCCTGAAGCGGGTCGACGTCTCGCAGGACGTCAAGGCGGCGCTGCTCGAGCGCGCCGGCGACTATGGCGCCATGCTGAGCGTGGCGGAGGAGCTGGAAGGCAAGCAATGCGGCCGCGCCCTGAAGCGCGCCATCGACAGGCTGGGCCTGTCGGTCAAGCAGATCCGCGAGATCGAGCTGGCCGCCTTCGACTGGGTGCGCGGCCTCGGCGCCGATTCACGCCAGCACTGATCCTTACTGTCCCAACAGCAGGAACACGGTCGGCTTCTTGTGGAAGTCCGGCCCCTTGTTCGCCGCCAGCGCGGCCTTCCACTTTGCCGCCGTCAGGGTGTGCACCGATTCGCTGGGCAGCGACAGGTCGGTCGCCACGCAGATCAGCGTGCCCGGCTGGCAGGCGCCGGCCAGGGCGTCCAGCATGGCGGCGTTGCGGTAGGGCGTTTCGATCAGCAGCTGGGTCTGCTTTTCGGCGCGCGAACGCTGCTCCAGTTGCTGGATGCGCTTGGTGCGCTGGGCGGGTTCAACAGGCAGGTAGCCGTTGAAGGCGAAGCTCTGACCGTTCAGGCCGCTCGCCATCACGGCCAGCAGCAGCGAGGACGGGCCGACCAGCGGCCGCACCGTGATGCCGTGCTGGTGCGCCAGGCGGACCAGGTCCGCGCCCGGATCGGCCACCGCCGGGACCCCGGCTTCCGATACCAGGCCGGCATCATGGCCTTCCAGCAGCGGCGCCAGCAGGGCGGCCAGGGCCGCCGGCGGCGTGTTCACGTTGAGTTCCGAGATCTTGATTTCCTGCAGGGGGCGCGCCAGCGGGTGGTCGACCGCCACCAGTTTCAGGAAGGCGCGCGCCGTCTTCGCGTTCTCCGCCACGAAATATTCGAGCTTCGACGTGATGTCCTGCACCTGTTCGGGCAGGACGTGGGACAGGGCGCGGGGATGGGCTTCGGTGGGGCCGAGCGTATTCGGGATCAGGTAGAGAGTGCCTGGCATGGTGTTACTTGTTGATTATTATTCGAAAAAGCGGACGCCCGCACGGCGCAGCATGCCCGTCAAGGCGATCAGCGGCAGGCCGGTGAGGGCGGTCGGGTCGCTGCTGTCGATGCGTTCCAGCAGGGCGATGCCGAGTCCTTCGTTCTTGGCGCTGCCGGCGCAGTCATACGGCTGCTCGATGCGCAGGTAGGCGTCGAGTTCGTGGTCGGGCAGGTCGCGGAAAGTGACGAAGACTTGTACGTTCTCGACTTGGGCGGCCTGTTCCGGAGGCAGCCGGCCGTCCCACAGGCACAGGGCCGTGTGGAAAGTCACGCGGCGTCCGCGCATCTTCTGCAGCTGGGCCAGGGCGCGCGCATGGTCGCCCGGCTTGCCGATCTGTTCGCCGTCCAGCGTGGCGACCTGGTCCGAGCCGATCACCAGCGTCCCTGGATGCTTGTCGGCGATGGCGGCGGCCTTCGAGCGCGCCAGGCGCAGGGCAGTGTGCTCGGGCGCCTCGCCCGGCAGCGCCGTCTCGTCGATGTCCGGCGCGATCGCCTCGAAGGGCAGGCCCAGCCGGGACAGCAGTTCGCGCCGGTAGGCGGAGCTGGACGCCAGGATCAGGCGCACAGGATCACGGCAATGAGCAGAACTTGGTATCATGTCGGCCGGTCCAATATTCATAAGTAAAACAAATAGATAGGCCTCCCCGGCAAGCAAATCCGATGAGTTGTGCGGTCATGCCGACAGGGACCTCACAAAATGCACGGATTCTTTGACTGAGCTGGAGGAAGCCTGTTATTATCGCAGGTTTTCCGGGGAAGCTTTTCCAAATGAGCGCTTTTGTCATCGACGCCTTTGAATTTTGTCGGAACAACGGCTACAAGGAAGGTGTCACGCCGGTGGCAGAGATGTCCCGCCTGGCAGCCGAGTGCGCCGACCCGTCCGGCCAGATCACCTGGGCGATCCAGGGCGGCCAGACCAAGCAGGGTTATCCTTCGATGACGCTGTCCGTCTCCGGCACCGTGCAACTGGTCTGCCAGCGCTGCCTGGCGCCGTTCGGCTACGATCTCGATTCGTCGACCATGCTGGTGCTGGGCAAGAACGACCAGGATGCGGACGAGATCGAGGAAATCCTCGACGATGAAAGCATCGATGTGATCGTCGGCAGCCATGCCTGCGATATCATGCAGTTGCTGGAAGATGAAGCCCTGCTGGCCCTGCCGCAGGCACCGAAGCATGAGGTGTGCCCCGATACCAAGCTGATGGACTCCCTCAAGTCCGAAAAGGTATCGCCGTTCGCGGCACTGAAGAGCCTCAAACCAGAATAAGAGCAGGTGAAGGTTTTGCGTCGCGGCTGCCCGGGCAGGGCGGTCGGACGCTCAAAAGACGTGTCAAACGCGTGCAGCAGTCGAGTATGGCAGCGGTAGCAAGATGTAGGCAGCGTTAAAACATGTCGGCAATGTAGGTTATTGCCGCTGGGATACTCGATAAGCATGGCATTGCGAGTCGATTGTGTTAGAATTTTAGAACTTATGTTTAGGAGTCATCATGGCAGTTCAGCAGAATAAGAAGTCCCCGTCGAAGCGCGGCATGCACCGTTCGCACGATTTCCTGGTTGCACCGAATCTGGCCGTCGAGCCGACCACCGGTGAAACCCACCTGCGTCACCACATCAGCCCGAACGGTTTCTACCGTGGTCGCAAAGTGATCAAGACCAAGAACGACGAGTAATCGGCGTCTTGCTGTTTTGTTCCATGAAAGCGGTGCAACGTATGAAGAGTGCGTGGCGCCGCTTTCTCTTTTGCGATATTGATACCGGTTGCACGTCCGCCGTGTATGCCGTCGTTTTCGATCCCGCTGAGTCCGTCCGGCATTCCGCCGCGCCAGGACACGCCGCCGCCCGTCCCTGAGGCAGCGCGGTTCTTCCCGAAAAATGACAATTACAATCTCCATTGACTGCATGGGCGGCGATCACGGCCCCTCAGTTACCATTCCGGCAGCGCTCGCCTTCCTCAAGCACCAACCCGAAGCCGAACTGATCCTGGTCGGCCTGGAAGACCAGGTGCGCGCCGAACTCAAGAAACACCACGCCGACGCCAGTCCGCGCCTGAGCATCAAGCACGCCACCGAAGTGGTGGCGATGGACGATCCGATCGAGGTCGCACTGCGCCGCAAGAAGGATTCTTCGATGCGCGTGGCGATCGAACTGGTCAAGGATGGCAAGGCCGACGTCTGTGTCTCGGCCGGCAATACCGGTGCCCTGATGGCGATCTCGCGCTACGTCCTCAAGACCATGGCCGATGTCGATCGCCCGGCGATCTGCTCGATCATGCCGAACCAGAAGGGCAGCCCGACCTATATGCTGGACCTGGGCGCCAACGTCGACTGCGAGCCCCATCACCTGCACCAGTTCGCCATCATGGGCGCCGTGCTGTTCCAGGCCATGGAAGGGCGCCGCCCCAGCATCGGCCTGCTCAACGTGGGCACCGAGGAAATCAAGGGCACCGAAGCGGTCAAGGCGACCGCCGCCCTGCTGCGCGCCGACCATGAGCGCGGCATCCTGAATTTCTACGGCAACGTCGAAGGCAACGACATCTTCAAGGGCACGGTCGACGTGATCGTCTGCGACGGCTTCGTCGGCAACGTGACCCTGAAGGCGGTCGAAGGCCTGTCGCGCTTCTTCAAGGCCACCTTGATGGAAACCACGATGTCCAAGCTGGGCGCGCTGCTGGCCCGGAAGTCGCTGAAGAAGCTGAATCCGGAGAGCTATAACGGCGCCGGCCTGCTGGGCCTGAAGGGTCTGGTGTTCAAGAGCCACGGCGGTGCGAATGCATTTGCTTTCGAGTGGGCAATTAAACGGGCCTATAATGCGGCTCAAAACAATGTGCAGGAACAGTTGTCGGCGATGATCGCCGAGCTGATGCCCAGCACTCCYGACCCGCAAGCGCCAGGCTCCACCATTCAGCAGGGCTAATAATGACTGTGTATAGCAAAATCATCGGTACCGGCAGCTATCTGCCGGCCCAGCGCGTCACCAACCACGACCTGGCCGCCCAACTGGGCGCCAAGGGCATCGAGACCTCGGACGAGTGGATCGTGTCGCGCAGCGGCATCTCGGCGCGCCACTATGCGGCCGCCGACGAAAGCGCGTCCGACCTGGGCGTGAAGGCGGCCCACAAGGCCCTCGAGGCGGCCGGCTTGACGCCCGAGCAGATCGACCTGATCATCGTCGCCACGTCGACTCCCGATTTCTACGGCAACTTCCCGAGCACGGCCTGCATCGTGCAGGACAAGCTGGGCATCCGCAACAATGGCGCCGCCTTCGACGTGGCCGCCGTCTGCAGCGGCTTCGTCTACGCGCTGTCGACCGCCGACGCCTTCATCAAGGCCGGCAATGCGAAGAACGTGCTGGTGATCGGCACCGAAGTGTTCTCGCGCATCCTCGACTTCAACGACCGCGGCACCTGCGTGCTGTTCGGCGACGGCGCCGGCGCGGTGGTGATGACGGCTTCCGAGGAGCCGGGCGTGCTGGCGGTCAAGCTGCACGCCGACGGCAGCCACGGCGATATCCTGTGCGGCCCGACCAATCCGGCCAGTGCCGCGATCTCCGGGCAGAAATACCTGTACATGGATGGCCAGGCGGTGTTCAAGCTGGCCGTGACGGTGCTGGAAAAGGTCGCCAACGAAGCCCTCGAGCATGCGAAGATGCCGGCCGCGGACATCGACTGGCTGATCCCGCACCAGGCCAACATCCGCATCATGAACGGCACCGCCAAGAAGCTCGGCCTGCCGCTTGACAAGATGGTCGTGACAGTCAACGAACACGGCAATACCTCGGCCGCATCGATTCCGCTGGCGCTCGACCAGGCGGTGCGCGACGGCCGCATCAAGCCCGGCCACAACATCCTGATGGAAGGCGTGGGCGGCGGCTTTACCTGGGGCGCTGTCCTGGCCCGCATGTAAGCACAATAAAAACAAAGTGGAGGACTCCCTAATGAGCAAATTCGCATTCCTGTTCACGGGCCAGGGCGCCCAGGCCGTCGGCATGCTGAACGGCTTCGCCGGCAACCCGGTCGTCGAACAGACCGTCGCCGAGGCGTCGGAAGCCCTCGGCCAGGATCTCGGCAAGCTGATCGCCGAAGGCCCGAAGGAAGAACTGGACCTGACCACCAACACCCAGCCGGTGATGCTGACCGCGGCCGTGGCCGTGTACCGCGCCTGGATCGCGGCCGGCGGCCCGAAGCCGTCCGTCGCCGCCGGCCACAGCCTGGGCGAGTACTCGGCCCTGGTGGCCGCGGGCGTGATCGACTTCAAGGACGCGGTGCCGCTGGTGCGCTTCCGCGCGCAGTCGATGCAGGACGCGGTGCCGGTGGGGCAGGGCGGCATGGCCGTCATCCTCGGCCTGCAGGCCGACGCCGTGCGCGAAGTCTGCCTTGAGGCCGCGCAAGGTGAGGTCGTCGAGGCCGTGAACTTCAACGAGCCGACCCAGATCGTGATCGCCGGCCATACCGCCGCGGTCGAGCGCGCCTGCGAGATCGCCAAGGCCAAGGGCGCCAAGCGCGCCATGAAGCTGGCGGTGTCGGCGCCTTTCCACTCCTCGTTGCTGAAGCCGGCCTCGGACCGCCTGCGCGACTACATGGCGAACCTGACTTTCCATGCGCCCCAGATCGACTTGATCAATAACGTCGACGTCGCTATCCTGCACGATCCCGCCGCGATCAAGGACGCCCTGGTGCGCCAGGCTGCCGGCGCGGTGCGCTGGGTCGAGACCATGCAGAAGATGGCGGCGGACGGCGTGACCCAGGTGATCGAGTGCGCACCGAGCAAGACCCTGATCGGCATGGCCAAGCGCATCGACCCGGTGCTGGTCGGCGAAGCCCTGGTCGACCAGGCGTCGCTGGAGCGTGTGCTGGCGTCGCTCCAAGCATAAGATACCACGGGGTCGGAGCCCGAATCTCTCGGGTGGGCTCTGACCCCGTCTGACTAGAAGAGCAATCAAAGCCAAGGATTAGCATGAACCTGCAAAACCAAGTCGCCCTCGTTACCGGCGCATCGCGCGGCATCGGCAAGGCCATCGCCCTCGAACTGGCGCGCCAGGGTGCGAACGTGGTCGGCACCGCCACCACCGAAGCCGGCGCCGAAGCCATCACCGCCTACCTGTCCGAATTCGGCGGCAAGGGCATGGTGCTGAACGTCACCGACGCCGCCCAGTGCGCAGCCCTGATCGACGACGTCAGCAAGAACGTCGGCAGCATCGGCATCCTGGTCAACAATGCCGGCATCACCCAGGACAACCTGGCGATGCGCATGAAGGACGAGGAGTGGGACAGCGTGATCGCCACGAACCTCAGCGCCGTCGGCCGCCTGTCGCGCGCCGTGCTGCGCGGCATGATGAAGGCGAAGCAGGGCCGCATCATCAACATCACCTCGGTGGTCGCGTCGAGCGGCAACCCGGGCCAGATGAACTACGCGGCCGCCAAGGCCGGCGTGGAAGGCATGGGCCGCGCGCTGGCGCGCGAGATCGGCAGCCGCAACATCACCGTCAACAGCGTGGCGCCGGGCTTCATCGATACCGACATGACCAAGGCCCTGGGCGAATCCCAGCACGAAGCCCTGCTGGGCCAGATTCCGCTGGGCCGCCTGGGCAGCCCGGAAGACATCGCCCACGCGGTGGCCTTCCTGGCGGGGCCGCAAGCCGCCTACATCACGGGCACGACTCTGCACGTGAACGGCGGCATGTACATGAATTAAGCCAGATCTCATCTTTTAGCAGTAGTTTCAGCCGAATTAGCGTCAAACGCTGAAAATAGTTTTTCAACGCGCAAACCCTGATAAAATGCGCGCACTTTCCGAAACACATACCTAATGGAGCCATAACATGTCGGATATCGAACAACGCGTTAAAAAAATCGTCGCTGAGCAACTGGGCGTTGCCGAAGCAGACATCAAAATCGATTCCTCGTTCGTTGACGACCTCGGCGCTGACTCGCTGGACACCGTGGAACTGGTGATGGCACTGGAAGACGAATTCGAAATGGAAATCCCGGACGAGCAGGCCGAGAAGATCACCACCGTTCGTCAAGCCATCGAGTACGCACAAGCGCACGTCAAGGCCTAAGCTTTCAGTAATTCAGGAGATACGCTTGAGTTCACGCAACCGTCGTGTCGTCGTAACTGGCCTGGGTTGCATTTCCCCGATCGGTAACACCATTGCCGAAGCGTGGGAAAGCGCCCTGGCTGGAAAATCGGGTATCGGCAACATCACCCGGTTCGACGCAACGCCTTTTTCGACCCGCTTCGCGGGCGAAGTGAAGAACTTCAACGTCGAGGACTACCTGCCCGGCAAGGAAGGCCGCCATATGGATACCTTTATCCATTTCGGCATGGCCGCGGGTATCCAGGCGTTGCAGGATTCGGGTATCGAAGTCACCGAGCAGAACGCCGACCGCATCGGCGTGATGGTGGGTTCGGGCATCGGCGGTCTGCCGCTGATCGAAGCGACCAAGGAAGAGTACGACAGCCGCGGCCCGCGCCGCATCTCGCCGTTCTTCGTGCCGGCCTCGATCATCAACATGATCTCGGGCGACCTGTCGATCAAGTTCGGCCTGCGCGGCCCGAACCTGGCGATCGTCACCGCCTGCACCACCGGCCTGCACTGCATCGGCGCGGCAGCGCGCCTGATCGAGTACGGCGATGCCGACGTGATGATTGCCGGCGGTGCCGAGTCGACCGTCTCGCCGCTGGGCCTGGGCGGCTTCGCCTCGGCCCGTGCGCTGTCGTCGCGCAATGACGATCCGGCTACCGCATCGCGTCCCTGGGACCGCGACCGCGACGGCTTCGTGCTGGGCGAGGGTGCCGGCGTGATGGTGCTCGAAGAGTACGAACACGCCAAGGCCCGCGGCGCGAAGATCTACGCGGAAGTCGTCGGCTTCGGCATGAGCGCGGATGCCAACCACATCACCGCTCCGCTCGAGGACGGCAGTGGCGCGTCGCGCTGCATGGTGTCGGCAATGAACTACGCCGGCATCAACCCGGACCAGGTGCACTACGTGAACGCACACGGCACCTCGACCCCGGTGGGCGACGTCGCCGAAGTGAAGGGCATCAAGCGCACCTTCGGCGACCACGCAGGCAAGCTGGTGGTCAACTCGACCAAGTCGATGACCGGCCACCTGTTGGGCGGCGCCGGCGGCCTCGAGTCCGTGTTCACCGTGCTGGCGATCCACAACCAGGTATCGCCGCCGACGATCAACATCTTCAACCAGGATCCGGAATGCGACTTGGACTTCTGCGCCAACACGGCGCGCGAAATGAAGATCGATTACGCGGTGAAGAACTCCTTCGGTTTCGGCGGTACCAACGGCACCCTGGTCTTCGCCAAGGTCTGACCGGCTCCATCTAGGCTGAACCAAAAAAGCCCATCTCCTGTCTAAGGAGATGGGCTTTTTGTCATGTAAGCGTTCCCACCCACTCTGATCCGATCGCCCATGTCGATAGCGGTATCCGCCATCGTCAGGCCGTCGCGCGTCCATCGATGCCTGCTGCTCGGCGCCGGCCTGTCCCTGTTCGCCGCGGCCCTCGCGGTGGGCCTGTCCGCGCCCGCGCGCTTCCACGCCGGCACGCTGCAAGCCCTCCTGCTGGCGGCTTCCGGCGCCGTGCTGATGCATGCCGGGTCGGGCAGGGCGAAGACGCACCGGATTGATATTTCTGGAACCGGCGAGGTGGCCCTGACGGTACAACAAGGGCTGCGCAAGCCGGCCGCAAGCCAGTCGGGCGTGGCCCTGTTGCCGGGCTCCGTCGTCTGGCCGTTGTTGATGCTGCTGCGCTTCAGGGATGAAGGTTCCCGCGTGCACGTGCTGCCGGTGTGGCGCGACAGTGTCGGGCCGGACGCCTGGCGGGCGCTGTCGGTGGCGGTGCTGGCGATCGGACGGTGCCAATGAACTTATTGCAGCGGGCCAACTCTTAAGCAACAAGGACGTTCAGTGACAACCGAACGCGAGTGTGATCAACTGCTGGTAGAGCGCGTCCAGGCTGGCGATCGCCGGGCGTTCGACCTGCTGGTGTCCAAATACCAGCGCCGGCTGATGCGCCTGGTGTCGCGCCTCGTGCACGATCCGGCCGAAGCGGAAGACGTGGTGCAGGAAACCTTTATCAAGGCCTTTCGCGCGCTGCGCCATTTCCGCGGCGATTCCGCGTTTTATACCTGGCTGTACCGGATTGGAATTAATACGGCAAAAAACTTTCTCGTCACGCAAGGCAGAAGGGCGCCGACCTCGACGGAAGCCGACGCCGAACGTGCGGAAGGATTTGACGACGCAGACAGCTTGCGAGACATTAATACACCAGAGTCCGTCCTGGCCAGCAAGCAGATCGCGTTCACGGTGAATGCCGCAATGGAGGCGCTGCCGCTCGAATTGCGGACCGCGATCGTCCTGCGCGAAATCGAAGGCTTGAGCTACGAGGAAATCTCCGAAGTGATGGCGTGTCCAATCGGTACGGTGCGAAGCCGGATATTCCGGGCGCGCGAAGTGATTGCCGAAAAATTGAGGCCCTTGCTCGATATTCCGGCTGACAAACGTCGGTAGGTAGTACGTGATGGAACCAAGATGGACACGAACAAAAAAAACCGCGAATACATCTCCGCCCTGATGGACGGCGAAACCCCGGATGCCGACCTGGAGCTGGCCATGGCCGCGCTGGGCGGGCCGGAGGGCCGGCAAGCCTGGGATACCTTCCACCGTATCGGCGACCTGCTGCGCGCCGAAGCCACGCCGGAGCTGTCGGCAGGCTTCGAGGAGAAGCTCGCCGCGCGGCTGGCGGCCGAGTCGTTGCCGGCCAGGCGCACGGCCGGCGCCGCCGAGCCCGCCGGTGGCAGCGCGGTCGCGACCCCGCGCTGAACCCGGCCGCCGGCCCGCTCTCCCGGGCCTGTTCCGGCCCGGGCGGCGCCCCGACCCATGAGCCCGTACCGTGGCGACAGCATTGGTATTTTGGCTTACCATTACATCAATTCAAGCCTGAACACCCATCCATCCCATGACAAGCAAAACTGGAAGCACGATCCTGTCGGCCCTCATGTTTGCCGGCGCGAGTCTGATGTTCTCTCCGGCCGTCCAGGCCGCCGCCGCTGCTGCTGCCGCGCCTGTGGTCACCCCTCCCGTCACCGGCCTGCCCGATTTCAGCGACCTGGTCGACAAGGTCGGCCCGGCGGTGGTCAATATCCGCACCACCGAGCGCGTGCGCCTCGGCCAGGGCGGACCGGACGAGGAGATGCAGGAATTCCTGCGCCGCTTCTTCGGCGGCCAGATTCCGCCGCGCGGACGGGGCGGGCGCAGCAGTCCGCAGCAGCCCCAGGAAGAGGAGGTGCAGCGCGGCGTCGGCTCCGGCTTCATCGTTTCCGACGACGGCTATGTGATGACGAATGCCCACGTGGTCGAGGGCGCGGACGAAGTCACGGTCACCCTGACCGACCGCCGCGAATTCAAGGCCAAGGTGCTGGGCGCCGACAAGCGCAGCGACGTCGCCCTGCTGAAGGTCGACGCGCGCAACCTGCCGTCGCTGCGGATCGGCGACTCGAACCGGATCCGCGTCGGCGAATGGGTGATCGCGATCGGCTCGCCCTTCAACCTGGAGAACACCGTCACCGCCGGCATCATCTCGGCCAAGGCCCGCGATACCGGCGAGTACCTGCCGCTGATCCAGAGCGACGTCGCCGTCAATCCCGGCAACTCGGGCGGTCCGCTGATCAATATGCGCGGCGAGGTCATCGGCATCAACTCGCAGATCGCGACGCTGTCCGGCGCCTATAACGGCATCTCCTTCGCGGTGCCGATCGACGAGGTGATGCGGGTTGCCGACCAGATCAAGAAAACCGGCAAGGTCACGCGTGGCCGCCTGGGCGTGCAGATCAGCGAGGTCACGCGCGACGTCGCCGAATCGCTGGGCCTGGGCCGCGCGCGTGGCGCCGAGGTCGCCATGGTCGAGCCGGGCGGTCCGGCCGAGAAGGGCGGCATCAAGGTCGGCGACATCATCCTGAAATTCAACGGCAAGGACATCGAGAAGAGCTCGGACCTGCCGCGCCAGGTCGGCGGCAGCGCGGTCGGCAGCCGCGCCACCGTCACCGTCTGGCGCCGCGGCAGCCAGATCGAGCTGCCGGTCACCATCGTCGAGCTGCAGGACGAGCAGGCGGCCAACGCCAAGGCCCAGCCCAAGAAGAAGGCGCCGGACCAGTCGACCAATGCGCTGGGGCTGCAGGTGTCCGACCTCAGCGCGGCCCAGAAGCGCGAGCTCAAGATCGAATTGGGGGTGCTGGTCGACTTCGCCGACGGCCGCGCCGCCAGCGCCGGCATCCAGCCGGGCGACCTGATCCTGCAGATCAATAATGCCGAGGTCAGCACCGCGGCCCAGTTCAACGGCCTGGTGGCCAAGCTGGATGCGAAGAAGCCCGTGGCCCTGCTGGTGCGGCGCGACAACGCCACCAGCTACGTCGTGATCAAGCCGCGGCAGTAGGCAACATGACGGAAACCTTCCGCTTCACCCTCTACTCGCGCAGTTACTGCCACCTGTGCGAGGACCTGCTGGACGCCCTGCGCGCCTTCATGGCGCGCGAGGGGCTGGCCTGCGGCGTGGACGTGATCGACGTCGATGCCGACCCGGCCCTGGTCGAGCGCTTCGACGAGCTGGTGCCGGTGCTGTTCGGCGACGATCCCGCCGGCCCCGAGATCTGCCATTACTTTCTCGACGAAGCCGCCCTGCGGCGCCACCTGGGGCTGGTGCAAGCCGCCTGACGCCCCCATATGCGGCGGCGTCGCCCTGGACATGGCAGTCATCCCCCCAGAAACCGGGCTTTCTGACCTGAAATCCGGTAAAATGCACGGCTTGGATTCTCCGCTTGATGAAAGCGCTCGCCCGGGGACGGCAAAGAAACCCCGACGAAGCGCTTTTTTCGTATTGCCGCGCACGATTGCGTGCCGCTCTTTTTGGTCTTGAGTTTGTTAATGAAAAACATACGTAACTTTTCCATCATCGCCCACATCGATCACGGCAAATCGACGCTGGCGGACCGCATCATCCAGCTGTGCGGCGGCCTGTCGGAACGTGAGATGGACGCGCAGGTTCTCGACTCGATGGACCTGGAGCGCGAGCGCGGCATCACCATCAAGGCCCAGACCGCGGCGCTGCAGTACAAGGCGCGCGACGGCCAGACCTATAACCTGAACCTGATCGACACCCCGGGCCACGTCGACTTCTCGTATGAAGTCTCGCGCTCGCTGTCCGCCTGCGAAGGCGCGCTGCTGGTGGTCGACGCTTCGCAGGGCGTGGAAGCCCAGACCGTGGCCAACTGCTATACCGCGCTCGACCTGGGCGTGGAAGTCGTGCCGATCCTGAACAAGATCGACCTGCCGCACGCCGATCCGGACAATGCCAAGAAGGAAATCGAGGACGTGATCGGCATCGACGCGTCCGACGCCACCACCTGCTCGGCCAAGACCGGCCTGGGCGTGGAAGACGTGCTGGAAACCCTGATTGCGAAAGTGCCGCCGCCGGAAGGCGATCCGGATGCGCCGCTGCAGGCCCTGATCGTCGACTCCTGGTACGACCCGTACGTCGGCGTCGTGATGCTGGTGCGGGTGGTCAACGGCACCCTGCGTCCGAAGGAAAAGATCCTGCTGATGGCGACCGAATCGGTGAACCTGGTCGAGAACATCGGCGTGTTCACGCCGCGCTCGGTCTCGCTGCCGGAACTGTCGGCCGGCCAGGTGGGCTTCATCATCGCCGGCATCAAGGAACTGACCGCCGCCAAGGTGGGCGACACCGTGACGCACGCCGCCAAGCCGGCCCCGGCGCCGCTGCCGGGCTTCAAGGAAGTCCAGCCGCAGGTGTTCGCCGGCCTGTTCCCGGTCGAAGCCAACCAGTACGACGCGCTGCGCGACTCGCTGGAAAAGCTGAAGCTGAACGACGCCGCCCTGATGTACGAACCGGAAGTGTCGCAGGCGCTGGGCTTCGGCTTCCGCTGCGGCTTCCTGGGCCTGCTGCACATGGAAATCGTGCAGGAGCGCCTGGAGCGCGAATTCGACATGGACCTGATCACGACGGCGCCGACCGTGGTCTACGAGGTCGAGATGCGCGACGGTTCGGTGATCCGCGTCGACAACCCGTCGAAGATGCCGGAGCCGTCGAAGATCAACGAAGTGCGCGAGCCGATCGTCGACGTCAACCTCTACATGCCGCAGGAATACGTCGGTTCGGTGATGACCCTGTGTAACGGCAAGCGCGGCGTCCAGATGGACATGGCCTACCACGGCCGCCAGGTCAAGCTGCACTATGAAATCCCCATGGCCGAGATCGTGCTGGACTTCTTCGACCGCCTGAAGTCGACCTCGCGCGGCTACGCCTCGATGGACTACGAGTTCAAGGAATACCGCGCCGCCGACGTGGTCAAGGTCGACATGCTGATCAACAGCGAAAAGGTCGACGCGCTGGCCATCATCGTGCACCGTGCCAACGCGCCTTACCGCGGCCGCCAGGTGGCTGCCAAGATGCGCGAACTGATCCCGCGCCAGATGTTCGACGTCGCGATCCAGGCCGCGATCGGCGCGACCATCATCTCGCGCGAGAACGTCAAGGCGCTGCGCAAGAACGTGCTGGCCAAGTGCTACGGCGGCGACATCAGCCGCAAGAAGAAGCTGCTCGAGAAGCAGAAGGCCGGCAAGAAGCGCATGAAGCAGGTCGGCTCGGTGGAGATCCCGCAGGAAGCCTTCCTGGCCATCCTCCAGGTCGAAGACAAATAAGCACGAAAGAATAACAAACGATGAATCTGCAACCGATCCTCGGAAATTTTGCACTGATCCTGTTCGTGGCCATGGTGGTCACGGGCGTCATCTGGTTCCTCGACATCTTCGTGCTGTCCAAGCAGCGCCGGGCGAAAGCCGACGCCGCCCTGGCCGAGTACGACGCCCACCGCGCCAAGCTGACTGCCGACGGCATCAAGGTCGACAGCGGCAACCGCGCGGCGCTGGAAGCGTCCATCCTGCGCCAGCCGACCTGGGTCGAGTACTCGGGCAGTTTCTTCCCAGTCATCGCCCTGGTCTTCTTCCTGCGCTCCTTCCTGTTCGAGCCCTTCAAGATCCCGTCCTCGTCGATGGTGCCGACCCTGCTGGTGGGCGACCTGATTCTGGTGAACAAGTTCGACTACGGCATCCGTCTGCCGGTGGTCAACAAGAAGATCATCGACGTCGGCAACCCGCAGCGCGGCGACGTCATGGTCTTCAAATACCCGAAAGACATGAGCCAGGACTACATCAAGCGCGTCATCGGCGTGCCGGGTGATAAAATCACCTACGAGAACAAGCGCCTGACCGTGAACGGTGTTCCCGTCCAGTACGAACCCATGGATGACTACCTGGACGACGAGCGCCCCGTGTACCACAAGCAGTTCCTGGAAAAGCTGTCGAACGCGCCGCACCGCATCCTGAACATGGAAGGGCAGCGCACGATCAACCTGGCTGCGGTCGATCCGGACTTCCCGCATCACGAAAATTGCACCTATTCCTACGATAAATTTACGTGTATCGTGCCAGAGGGCAATTATTTCATGATGGGCGATAACCGCGACAACAGCGCAGACAGCCGCTACTGGGGCTTCGTGCCGGACAAGAACATCGTCGGCAAGGCTGTGTTTGTTTGGATGAACTTCAGTAACCCGAAGCGCATCGGCGGTATCCACTGACAAGCGGGAGCGCAGATGCGACAAGCGGGAATGGGTAGGGAGGCCGGCGTATCGCTGTCCGGCCTGATCGTGGTCTTGGTGGTGCTGGGCGCCGTGGCGCTGGTGGCGATGAAGGTATTTCCGGCCTGGGCCGAGTACCGTTCGATCAAGAACGCCATCGTGCAGGCCAAGGCCGCCGGCAACGGCAACCGCGAAATGCAGCAGGCATTCGAACGGAATGCGGAAATCAACAACATCACGGCGATCTCCAGCCGTGACCTGGTGATCACCCGCGACAACGGCCAGGCTGAAGTCAGCTTCGCCTACGAGAAACGGATTCCTCTGGCCGGCAACGTCAGTCTGCTGATCGACTTTGCCGGCACCACCGATCCGAGCGGACAGGTGGCAGCCAAGGCGGAAGCCGCCAAGTAACAAGCCGGGCAGGGCGCGGGCATCGGTCCGGTCCGCCACCGGATGGATTGCCCGGACCTAGCACAATGAAACGACAATGAATCTTCAGTTATTGCAAACTCGCCTCGGTTACAGCTTCCGGGACCCCAGCCTGCTCCAGCAGGCGCTGACCCACCGTAGCCACAGCAGCCTGCATAACGAACGCCTCGAGTTTCTCGGAGATTCCATCCTCAACTGCGTGGTCGCCTCGGTCCTGTACGAACGTTTCAAGGACCTGCCCGAAGGCGACTTGTCGCGCCTGCGCGCCAACCTGGTCAAGCAGCAATCGCTGTACGAGATCGCCCAGAAGATCGAACTGTCGCAATTCCTGCGCCTGGGCGAGGGCGAACTGAAGTCCGGCGGTTTCCGCCGCCCCTCGATCCTGGCCGACACCCTGGAAGCCCTGCTGGGCGCGATCTTCCTGGACAGCGGCTTCGACAGCGCGCGCGACGTGATCCGCGCCTTCTACATCCCGCTGCTGGACTCGGTCGACCCGCGTACCCTCGGCAAGGATGCCAAGACCCTGCTGCAGGAATTCCTGCAGAGCAAAAAAATTTCGCTGCCGACTTATAACGTGGTGGCGACCCATGGCGCCGCCCACAGCCAGGAATTCGAGATCGAATGCCTGGTCCCCAAGCTCGGCATCCAGGTGTTCGGCCGCGGCGGCAGCCGCCGTGCCGGCGAGCAGGCGGCGGCCCGCCTGGCGCTCGAGGTCGCCGAACAGGCGCTACAGAAGAACCCCGGCGGCGCCCGCAAGAGCCGCCCGCGTTCGGCCCAACTGAAGCTGGCCGGCATCGCCACGGACCAGAGCGCCGAGCAGGCAGCCGCCCAGGACCAGCCCCGGCATTGAACGCATCAACCAGGAAAACAGCAGCATGAACATCGAGACCACCCCAGGCGACAACAATCCGGACGACCGCGCGCACGCAGAGATTCCAGCGGACTTCCGTTGCGGCTACATCGCCATCGTCGGCCGCCCCAACGTGGGCAAGTCGACCCTGATGAACGTGCTGATCGGCGCGAAAGTCTCGATCACCTCGCGCAAGGCCCAGACCACGCGCCACCGCATCACCGGCGTGCAGACCCGCGACGATGCCCAGTTCATCTACGTCGACACCCCGGGCTTCCAGACCCGCCACGCGAACGCGCTGAACAAGACCCTCAACAAGACGGTCTCGAACACGCTTACCGCCTCCGACGTGATCCTGTTCCTGGTCGAAGCCGGCACCTTCGGTCCGGCCGACCAGCAGGTGGTCGACCTGCTGCCGAAGAACGTCCCGGTGATCCTGGTGATCAACAAGTCCGACCGCATGAAGGACAAGGCCGAGCTGATGCCCTTTGCGGCAAAGGTGGCCGGCCTGCGCGACTTCACGGCCGTGGTGCCGGTGTCGGCCAAGCAGCGCTTCCAGGTCGATGCGCTGGAAAACGAGATCAAGCGCCACCTGCCGGAAAATCCGCCGGTGTTCGGCCCGGACGACATCACCGACCGCAGCGAGAAATTCCTGGCCGCCGAGATCGTCCGCGAAAAAGTGTTCCGCCTGCTGGGCGACGAGCTGCCTTACACCAGCACCGTGCTGATCGAACAATTCGAGCAGGAAGGCAATCTGCGCCGTATCTTCGCCGCCATCCTGGTCGAGCGCGACACCCATAAAGCCATGATCATCGGCAACAAGGGAGCGCGCCTGAAAGAGATTTCGACCCAGTCGCGCCTGGACATGGAAAAACTGTTCGGCGGCCCCGTCTATCTGGAAATCTGGGTCAAGGTGAAATCCGGCTGGGCCGACAACGAAGCCGGCCTGCGCGCCTACGGCTACGAGTAAAGCGTCCTCCCACCGCATGGCCGGCCAGGACGACCCGAGCAAGGACAGCCCCGAGCAGGCGCAGGAAGCTGCGGCGCCCTACGCCGTGACGCCCGTCGCGCCCTTGCCGAATCCCGTGCCGGCGCCCGCACCTGCGCCCGTATCTGCGCCCGCGCCGGTCCCGGCGCCGAAGCCCGAGCGCCGCCGCGCCCCGGCCCGCGATACCCGCGTGCTGGGCCAGCCCGGCTTCGTGCTGCACAGCTATCCCTACAAGGAAACCAGCCTCATCGTCGACATGTTCACGCGCGACCATGGGCGCATCGGCGTGGTCGCGAAGGGCGCCAAGCGGCCGCTGTCCAAGCTGCGCGGCGTGCTGCAGACCTTCCAGCCGCTGTCGATCTCCTTTTCCGGCAAGTCCGAGCTGCGCACCCTGATCGACGCCGACTGGGTCGGCGGCATGCTGCCGATCGAAAAGACCGCGCTGCTGTGCGGCTTCTACCTGAACGAGCTGCTGGTAAAACTGCTGGCGCGCGACGACCCGCATCCGAAGCTGTTCGACCATTACGTGGCGACGCTCAACGAATTGGCGCACAATGAACCTGCGCAAATCGTCTTGCGAAAGTTCGAAAGGGCCTTACTTAAGGAGACCGGGGTCGCCGCCGACCTGACCCGCGACACCGGCACCCGCGCACGGGTCGAAGCGGGGGAGCTCTATGTGGTCGATCCCGAGCGCGGCCCGCGGGTGGCGCGGATGGGGGATACCTGGCCCGTCGTGACCGGCAAGACCCTGATCGACATGGAAAACGAACACTACGGCGATCCGCAGACGCAGGCGCAAAGCAAGCAGCTGATGCGCTTCCTGCTGGCCTACCACCTGGGTGGCGCACCTCTCAACACGCGCCAGATATTAATCGACTTGATGCAGCTTTAAGAAAAACATGAGCTTCCTGCAACCGAAAGGCCAGGTCATCGACCTGGGCGTGAACATCGACCACGTCGCCACCGTCCGCAACGCGCGTGGCACCGTCTATCCGGATCCGCTGCGCGCGGCCCTGCTGGCCGAACAGGCCGGCGCCGACCTGATCACGCTGCACCTGCGCGAGGACCGCCGCCACATCAAGGATGCCGACGTGCTGGCGATCCGCCCGCAGCTGCTGACCCGCATGAACCTCGAGGCGGCCGTCACCCAGGAGATGATCGACTTCGCCTGCCAGGTGCGTCCCCAGGACGTCTGCCTGGTGCCGGAGCGGCGCGAGGAAGTCACCACCGAGGGCGGCCTGGATGTGATCCGCTACTACAAGGAAGTGGAAAGCGCCGTGAAGCAGCTGGCCGGCGAGGGCATCCGCGTCTCGCTGTTCATCGACGCCGACGAACAGCAGATCGCCGCCGCGGCGGCGGTCGGCGCGCCGGTGATCGAGCTGCACACCGGCCGCTATGCCGAAGCCGAGGACGAGGAAGAAGTGGCGCGCGAACTGGCCCGCATTAAGCTGGGCGTGCGCGCCGGCGTGATCCACGGCCTGCGCGTGAACGCCGGCCACGGCCTGCACTACACGAACGTGCAGCCGATCGCCGCCATCCCCGAAATCCACGAGCTGAACATCGGCCACGCGATCGTCGCCCACGCCGTCTTCGTCGGCTGGGAGCACGCGGTGCGCGAGATGAAGGCGATCATGGTCGATGCACGGCTTGGCGTCGCCCTCGGCAATCCGTCGACGGAGACTTGAGGGAGGCGCGCCCATGATCTACGGGATCGGTACCGACATCGTCCAGATCTCGCGCATCGAGGCGGCCCTCGCGCGCAACGGCGACCGCTTCGCCGCGAAGATCCTCGGACCGCAGGAAATGCTGAAATACCAGGCCCGCCGCGCGAAGAACGAGGTGCGCGGGCTGCGCTTCCTGGCCACGCGCTTTTCGGCCAAGGAAGCGTTCTCGAAGGCGATCGGGCTGGGCATGCGCATGCCCATGACCTGGCGCTCGGCCCAGATGCTGAATGCGCCCAGCGGCAAGCCGGTGATCGTCTGCAGCGGGGCGCTCGAGGAATTCATGCGGGAACACCGCCTCACGGCGCAGGTGACGATCAGCGACGAAGCCGACTACGGCGTCGCCTTCGTGATCGTGACCCAGGCGCCGGAGCCAGACTCAAACAAGTAGGACTCAAGTGACCAAGGAAGTTCGCTCAAACGAGCAGCCGGATCTGCCGGCCGCTCCTGAAGTTCATGAATCTCCGGCCGCTTACGTGGCCGCCGGCGGCGCTGCCATGCCGGTCCTGCCGGCCGAACCCCGGGAGCCGAGCAAGCGTGCCCGCGCCGCGAAGAACCGCGCCAGGGCCGAAGGCCAGCCGGAAGGATCGCCGCGCGCCCGTCCGGACGCCTGGCAGGCGATGAAGGAAGAACTCAACGCCACCATCAGCAAGGATGCGCAGGGCGGCGCCCGCCCCACGGCCGAGACCCGCGAGCAGGTGCTGGCGACGGTCGCCAAGCTGCCGGGCCTGCCGGGCGTGTACCGCTACTTCGACGCCGAGGACAAGGTCCTCTACGTCGGCAAGGCGCGCAACCTGAAGAACCGCGTCTCGAGCTACTTCCAGAAGAACCTGTCGAGCCCGCGCATCGCGATGATGGTCTCGCAGATCGCGCGCCTGGAGACCACCGTCACGCACAGCGAGGCCGAGGCCCTGATCCTGGAAAACAACCTGATCAAGACCCTCAAGCCGCGCTACAACATCCTGTTCAGGGACGACAAGTCCTATCCCTACCTGAAGATCAGCGGCGGCGACGCCCCGCGCATGGCCTATTACCGCGGCGCGCTGGACAAGAAGAACCAGTACTTCGGCCCCTTCCCGAGCGCCTGGGCGGTCAAGGAATCGATGCAGCTGCTGCAGAAGGTGTTCAAGCTGCGCACCTGCGAGGACAGCGTCTTCCACAACCGCACGCGGCCCTGCCTGCTGCACCAGATCGGCCGCTGCAGCGGTCCCTGCGTCGATCTGATCTCGCCCGAGGACTACCGCCGCGACGTCGACAACGCCGCGAAATTCCTGCGCGGACGCCAGACCGAGGTGCTGGAAGACCTGAACGCGAAGATGCTGGCCTTTGCCGAGGACCTGAAATTCGAGCAGGCGGCATCGGTGCGCAACCAGATCCAGGCGCTGTCGAAGGTGCTGCATGCCCAGAGCATGGAAACCACCGGCGATGCCGACGTCGACATCATCGCGGTGGTGATGCAGGGCGGCCGCGCCTGCGTCAACCTGGCGATGGTGCGCGGCGGCCGCCACCTGGGCGATCGCGCCTACTTCCCGACCCAGGTCGGCGACGCATTGGGTAACCCGGTGGAAGAGAGCCCAATCGAGGTCGAGGTGCTGGCCGCCTTCCTGGCCCAGCACTACGGCGACAAGTACATTCCCGGCACCTTCATCCTCAACACCTTCTTCGACATGCCGGAGCTGATGAATGCGCTGACCGAGCAGTGCGGCCACCGCATCAACCTGGTATTCCAGCCGCAGGGCCAGCGCCGCCAGTGGCTGGAACTCGCGCAGAAGAACGCCGAGATCTCGCTGGCGCGCCTGCTGTCCGAACAAGGCTCGCAGCAGGCCCGCACGCGCGCGCTGGCCGAGGTGCTGGGACTCGACGCCGAGGAGCTGGATACCCTGCGCATCGAGTGCTTCGACATCAGCCACACGGCCGGCGAGGCGACCCAGGCATCCTGCGTGGTCTTCCACCATCACCAGATGCAGAACGGCGAATACCGGCGCTACAACATCAACGACATCACGCCCGGCGACGATTACGCCGCCATGCGCCAGGTGCTGATGCGGCGCTACGAGAAGGTCGCGGGCGGCGACGGCGTGATGCCGGACATCGCCCTGATCGACGGCGGCAAGGGCCAGGTCGAGATGGCGCGCCAGGTGTTCTCCGAGCTGGGCCTGGACGTCGGCAGCATCGTCGGCGTGGCGAAAGGGGAGGGCCGCCGGGTCGGCCTCGAGACCCTGATCTTCGCCGACGGCCGCGACCCCCAGGAGCTGGGCAAGGAATCGGCGGCGCTGATGCTGGTCGCGATGATCCGCGACGAAGCCCACCGCTTTGCCATCACCGGCATGCGCGCCAAGCGCGCCAAGGCCCGTCAGGCGTCGCGCCTGGAGGAAATTGAAGGCATCGGCGCCAAGCGCCGCCAGAAGCTGCTGGCCCGCTTCGGCGGCCTGCGCGGCGTGATCGACGCCAGCGTCGAGGATCTGATGTCGGTAGAGGGGATCTCGAGTACTTTGGCGGAAGAGATTTACAGGCAGTTGCACTGATCGGGGAGGACGCCGCCCGTCCATACGGACGAGTTGAACTGGTTCAAAAGGCAAGAGCCATGTAGACTAGCGGCGCCATCCCACAGAATGCGTTTTATGCCTTTCAACATCCCGATTCTCCTGACCTGGTTACGCGTCGCACTCATCCCGCTGGTCGTCGGCGTCTACTTCCTGCCCACGCACTGGCTGCCCGTCGCCGAGCGCAACCTGGCCGCCACCCTCGTCTTCATCGTCGCCGCCATCACCGACTGGTTCGACGGCTACCTGGCCCGGCGCTGGAACCAGACCTCGGCCTTCGGCGCCTTCCTCGACCCGGTCGCGGACAAGCTGATGGTGGCCGGCGCGCTGCTGGTGCTGGTGGAGCTGGGCCGGGTCAACGCCATCATCGCCTTCATCATCATCGGCCGCGAGATCACCATTTCGGCGCTGCGCGAATGGATGGCCGAGATCGGGGCCCGCAAGTCGGTAGCCGTCAGCTCGCTCGGCAAGATCAAGACCGCAGCCCAGATGGTCGCGATCCCGCTGCTGCTGTTCCACGATCCGCTGTTCGTCAGCTACGACACCCACCTGGCCGGCGAGATCCTGCTGTGGATCGCGGGCGTACTGACGGTCTGGTCGATGTTCTACTATCTGCGCCGCGCCTGGCCGCTGATCAAGGAAAAATCGGGCGCCGCATAAGATTTCTACTGAGCCATCCTTGACACATAGCTCAGCATCTCTATAATGCCTGCCTGTTGCGAGACATTGCAGCAAACGAAACGAAGCGGGAGTAGCTCAGTTGGTAGAGCGCAACCTTGCCAAGGTTGAGGTCGAGAGTTCGAGACTCTTCTCCCGCTCCAAAGTTTGCTAGCGTAGAATGCAATAAGTTATAATCGCAGTTTCCAGCGACGCGGGAGTAGCTCAGTTGGTAGAGCGCAACCTTGCCAAGGTTGAGGTCGAGAGTTCGAGACTCTTCTCCCGCTCCAGTTCATGCTGGGGCAGCAAAAAGCAGTACCAGGCAGTAAGTAAGACTCCAATGCGGGAGTAGCTCAGTTGGTAGAGCGCAACCTTGCCAAGGTTGAGGTCGAGAGTTCGAGACTCTTCTCCCGCTCCAAAAGGCTTACCGTAGTAATCGCGATGAACTCCTAAGCGGGAGTAGCTCAGTTGGTAGAGCGCAACCTTGCCAAGGTTGAGGTCGAGAGTTCGAGACTCTTCTCCCGCTCCAGTGATGTCGTCCGGTGCAGTAAAAACTCCTAAGCGGGAGTAGCTCAGTTGGTAGAGCGCAACCTTGCCAAGGTTGAGGTCGAGAGTTCGAGACTCTTCTCCCGCTCCAGAATTCAGGGAAGTCCTGCTTCCCGTGCTGATGTGGTTCGATAACCCGCCATGCCAGCATCGTCAAGTCTCCTCGGGCGAGGTAGCAAAGCGGTTATGCAGCGGCCTGCAAAGCCGTCTAGACGGGTTCGACTCCCGTCCTCGCCTCCAATCTTCCCTCTACAGCACCTGTTGAGCTCGCTTTTAGAGTGGGTTTATGACCTACCTCATTGGGAGGTGCACCTACCGGTGAAACGGCCTAATTGCCGTTACAGATCAGCCGTTATTCGGGAATCACACTGAGGGTTCCCATGGCATCGATCAAACAAACCCGTTCTGGCAGCTTCCAGCTCTGCGTCAAGAACAAGCTGCTGCCAAAGACCCTTTGGGCCACATTCGACACCTACGAACAGGCCGAGCAGTATGGCGCTCAACTTGAACGCTTACTGGCTCAAGGTATCGTTCCGGCCTCGTTGCTCGTGCAGGAGCCGCCAAAGCGTGCCGCCTGGACCATCGCACGCTGCATCACCGAGTACATCCGGAACAACGCTGTTCCTTTGTCCGACGTAAAGCTACTGGATACCGTAACGCCAGAACTTGGGATGATCAGTACCAGCAACCTGAACTACGACTGGGCCGATTCCTGGGTCACATCGATGAAGCGGGAAGCCAACCTGGCGCCGTCGACTATCCGGCATCGCCACGGCGCACTGGCGCGTTGCTTCGACTGGATGACCCGTAAGCACCCTGACGTAATGGTGCAGAACCCGCTAAGGCTGCTCAAACGAGGCTTCGCAACATACACGGACCATGACGCGGCAATCCTTGCCAAGGAGGGGAGGCATGCACGAGAAGACGTGGAACGGGACCGACGGCTGTTGCCCGAAGAAGAGAAGCTACTCGTCGCGGCCTTGAAGGGTGATGACCGAGTCTTCTTTATCCTGGTGCTTGAAACCGCCATGCGAATGCGCGAGTGCTACACGCTCGATCTAACCCAGGCCAATTTAGTCGCGCGGACTATCTATCTCGATCGTTCCAAAAATGGGGACAACCGACAGGTTCCGTTATCCAGTGTTGCCTGTACGCTTCTCGCTGAGCACATCGCAACGTGCCAAGCAGCGATCGGGGCGCGTGGAGGCAGGCTGTTCCCGTACTGGAACGGCGATACTTCAGTTCGCGAGCTCGACCGTACCACGGCCGAGGTGTCTCGGGTGTTCAGAAATGCCTTCGACAGTATTGGCGCGACAGACCTGCATTTCCACGATCTGCGTCACGAGGCAACCTGTCGCTTGTACGAGCGGACCACCCTGTCAGACGTTTTGATCGGGAAGATCACTGGGCATCGCGACATCAGAATGTTGCGGCGTTATGCCGGCCTACGTGGTAGCGACCTGGCAGTGCACCTGTGGTGAGACGGGAAGGGTCTGAGGATAGAAGCAAGCTGGCTCAGGGCTGTTCTTGCGTGTAGGGGGCAGGTCTGCGCCGGCGGTTGCTTGTGCCCAGCAGTTCGGGTATCGAACCATCGGCAGGCCAATGAGAGACGAGGACTGGTACGGAGCTTGGCGCAAAATGCGAGACCTCGTTGGTTATCGCAGCCAAGCTATTTAGCTGTGCGTTACGCTATCAGGAGTTTCGGCGGTTTTATGTGGGGCTGAGCCTAGCAAGTCGTGTTTTTCGGTCCTGAGGACGAGAAGATGAACCCAGGCCAAAATCGATGTTAACCAGAGCACCCATACCCCGGGAAGCAGCATTATCGGATGCGGTAACTGTGCCGTTGCAAACATAGGGACAGCTGCCCCAAGCCCGATCACGACAGTAGGCAGAAGCATGCCATGGTAGAAGAGGGAAACCCGCGACCATGGGAAAAAAAACAAACAGACCGCAAAGGCCGAGACCGGTGTAAACCAGCCGCTTAAAGCAAGACTGGCGCCGAGGTATCCTAAGCCGGCCAGCACGAGTCCAGAAACAAAGTCTGTAGCGTAAAGCGATTTGCTGTCTTTCTGGATCCGGGCTCCTCGTGCATGTTCTGCAAACACAATCCAGTAGGGAGCAGCCCGGCGCCACGTGGTGGCGGAAAGTACCAAGCCGATGACTATGCTCGTTACATATGCGGGTGGCTTGCCATGTAACTGAAAAATGCATAACTCCAGCAGCAAGGATCCTAGAACCGCGCACAAAAATGCGGTGTATGCAGAGTTTCGAGCCGATGCTTCCCGCTTAGCGTTTCGGTTTTTCATCTTGCCTCGATATGGTCGGTGTCACAAAGTGATGTAGTGAGCCTAAATCGGCGATCTTTTCTCTCCACTCTGTGTCAATGTTTTCGCCGTGGCAATCACTGAGTTCGAGAAGACTGCTTTGCATCAACCTCAAACGTCTTTCTGCTAAGTAATGCGCCGCCGATGTGGCAGGAGAAGATCCACAAGAAGTCAATTGCGTAGCATCAATTTCCTTAACTCAATGAGCTCGTAGACTCCAACCATGCGATTGGAAAATGGAGATCAACTGGTTCTAGGGAGAGGGGATGAGAGCGAGAAAGTGCGTGTCACGCGAACACTCGGCCAGTCGACAGCTCATGGGACGCCCGCTTGGCGAAAGTGGTGCCGTGGTCATCATGTTTCTTTTTACGTTGCCCGTTATCATTGGCCTTTGCGCGCTTGCACTTGAGCTCTCCCAAGTCTATAACCGCAAGATGGAAATGCAGAATGTGGCAGACACGGCTGCCCTCGCTGCAGCGTATGAGCTTGATGGAACTTCTACGGGGATTAGCAATGCACATCAAAAGGTTGTTGCAAGGTTTACCGCCACGCCGCCCAGCGCACTTAGCTATCAATACAGCAACAAGACGATGGCTTGGTCGGATAGTGCAATCCAGTTCAGCACGTCTCCACGCGGTCCCTGGATTTCTTATGCGAGCGCGGCCGCGAAAGCTGCTCCAAATGGTCTCCTGTATGTAAAAGTTGCGACCAGCGACCTCGACGCGTCATATGGCGAAGTGCAGACCGTTTTCATGCAGTTCTTTTCAAAGGACTTGGCGACGTTGTCGGTCGGCGCCACTGCTGTCGCCGGACGCGCCGGCATTGCGGTAACGCCGCTGGGAATCTGCGCCATGCGCACGGAAGCGGCACGGAATCGTAATGGCGAACTGGAGGAGTACGGTTTCCGTCGTGGCGTCAGCTATGACCTCATGCAACTCAATCCGGATGCGACGGATACCGGTAAAACATTCCTGATCGACCCTTTCATCGCACCGGGGACCACAGGCGTCCAGGCGACCGCTACGGCGACTATCGCGCCGTTTGTGTGTACAGGAACAATGGCTGTCGCGCGTGTTAAGGGGGCCTCGGTCAAAGTTACTTCGCCGTTTCCCCTTGGCAACGTAGCCGCGCACCTCAACTCGCGCTTCGATACCTATAATGCCGCAGTCGCCCCCTGTAGCCCGGATTCGGCACCGCCCGATACGAACGTCAAGGCATATGCGTACAACATCGCCGGCGGCGTCACCTGGATGAGCACAGCGCTGACCAGACAAGAGGCTGCACCTTCCACAGCGGACGGCAAGCTCTGGACAGTGGCCGGTCCAGACCCGACGCCAGGCGGTACCACGGCAGGGCAATACGGTGTGCTCTGGTCATACGCCAAAGCCGTGAACTATGCGGCCTCGGAACCAGCAGGCGGCTACGTACCCTACGCCCCGACGAGCTGGAACACGCTATACAACCCCGGCCAGCCGAAAGCCATTACCGGTTATCCGTCCGTCCCCCCGTATTTCAAGGCGGGATACACGAGACCTCCTCCGACCCATCCTCCTGGCCAGCTCAACCGGCGTGTACTGAATGTGGCTCTGCTTTCGTGCCCCGTTGCAGGCAATTCCRCCACGGTATCCGGTATCGGAAGGTTCTTCATGACCGTACCGTCGGACGGCACACACCTCTACGCCGAATTCGCGGGCCTCGCCCCAGAACAAAGCTTACGCGCTCAAGTGAAACTGTACCCATGAGAACTTTATCGGTTGGCTTACGCAGGCGGTCGGAGCAGGGTAGCGTCGCAGTAGAGGCGGCGCTTGTCATTCCGATCCTCGTGCTTTTCCTGGCAGTGCCCCTGTTTTACGCGCGGGTATTCTGGACTTATAGCGTCGCACAAAAAGCAGCGCATGACGCCACGCGTTTTCTTGCGACCGCAACGAATGTCGAAATGACGACCCTAGGCGCAGGTGATTCCGATGCGCCTGTTGCAGCGCTCGCGAAGGCGATCGTCTTGGCCGAGACGGACGAAATCAGGCCCGCCCTCGATGCGCGGACCATCGTTGTGCAATGCGACCTGAGCCAATGCGGATGGTCCGTTCCGCAGACGGTGCGTGTCCAGGTTCGGATGAGGGTGAGCGACAGTATTTTGGGGGCCATCACCGGAGACTTCTACACGGTGAGCGGGCAGGGCGTTAACCTTACAGCGGACGATACGATGGGCTATGCGGGCAGATAGACAATCTTTGCGGCTAAGGACGGCGCTTGGGAAGGAGCAGGGCGTCGCAGCAGTCGAGTTCGGGCTCGTCGCGCCGATCTTTTTATTATTGGTTTTCGGTGTCATCGAGGTGGCGCGGGCGATGTACATCTGCAATACCTTGCAGGAGGTTACCCGCCGGGGTGCTGCACTCGCAGCCAATACAGATTTCAGCGACGCCACGGCGATGCAACATGTTCGCGAACGGGCTGTGTTACGGGATTCCCCTGGATTGCTGGCCTTTGCCGATCCGGTGAGTGACCAGCATATCAAGATCGACTATATGTCTATTCAGAAAAGTGGATCGAACTTGACAATGGAGCCCATTCCGGCCGGCTCACTGCCGGCCAGTCCGGCTGTCAATTACGCAAACTGCCTAAGAAATCCATATGGCAGCGATTGCATCCGGTTTGTCCGCGTGCGCGTCTGCGAGCAGGACGACACCTCGTCTTGCACGCAAGTGCCATACAGATCGCTGGTTCCGCTGGTCCCGCTTCCTTTTAACCTGCCGGCATCGACGACGGTCGTAAATGCGGAGACATTGGGGATGCCTGAGGGCACGCCGCCGTGTGGGTGCTGATCGTTAATCAACCTGCCTCTCTTGGTTAATCGCAGCGATTATTCGTTGTAGGAAGTGGATCGTTACACTTTGACAATGCAGCAATTCTGTAAGGCTGATCAATAGCTCGTCGTTCCCGCCCCCACAATTGGCGTGTAATTCGCAACTAACCAACGTGATAATGTGCGTCGCACTTTTTTAGCTTGCAGCGCCGGATGGTGCATATGGCGGCCGAGCAGATCTCACCGGGGTGAAGTGGTCGTCGAAGCCCTCACGCCCGAATGCACGGACGGCTACTAGGGCAACCTGCTGGCCACCAGCTTCAAGACCTTTGCTCGATAGCGGGAAGGGCGCTACCGAAACCGCCGATACGAGCACGGCCGGCATCGGCACAAAACGTTGACGGAAGAGCTGCAGACTGCGGCCGACGCCGTATAGGGCAATCATTCCGATTCCAGACCCAGCATGGAGCGTAGCTTCTTGAACCGCTCCTCCGCCAGGACGTTGATCTCGCCGGCGGTCCCGAGCTCAAAGATATCGTTTGCACGCTTCAGGCGTTGGAGCAGGGGGCATACGATTCCGTCGACCAGTTCGGCAAATCCGAGGACATCGACGTAGGAGGTCGGGATCTTGTAGCCGCGCGAGGAACTGGCGATAACTACGCCGCGGTCCCGAAGCTTCGACACGATGTTCGAGCGTACAAACTGTCTGGTCACCTCGACGAACCCGTGAGCATGCAGGTGGTCCAGTATCTCTTGGGTTGGCACATACTCACCATCGGCATAGAACTGCGCGTTGAACAATAAATAGCTGAGAAACGCTTGCTGAATCTGGGCTTCGCTATCGAAGTCGCCGAAATGATCGGCAAGAAAACGTGCTGCGACGCGTAGCGAAATGGCCCGCACTTGGGCGTCCTGAATCGCCCCGGGTTTTGTAGAGGCTCCAATGTTTGAGAGAATGGAGCCATGAAGAAGCAACCGAAGTATTCCCCCGAAGTCATCGAGCGCGCCGTGCGCATGGTCAGCGAAGCTGGCAGCGAGTATCCGTCGCAGTGGGCAGCAATCACATCCATCGCGGCCAAGATGTAAGCGTCGTCCCAGCACCGTGTTGAGTTACCGAAGCTGATACGAGATGATGCTTGTCACACCGCTGGGAAGCGGAGTTCAGCCGGGCAGTTTGGCGGCACAGTTCCAGGGCAGGAAGTCGTCGACACGGTTCACAGGGTAGTCGGCGATGTGCGTCAGCACGTGGCGCAACCAGGCTTCGGGGTCGATGCCGTTCAGCCTGGCCGTTCCGATGAGCCCGTACATGGC
>NZ_JBFTRS010000024.1:0-100154 GCF_056399645.1 Massilia sp. 01N417
GCGTATCGGCGCTTTGCCGCGCGATCAGGGATCACGCACGCGTGGGTGAACGTGCAGGCGGGAGAGCGCGCACGCGGCGCGATCCACGTGCAAAACGTGAACGGCTGGCATAGCCGGTTCAAGCGCTGGCTGGCGCGGTTCCGCGGCGTGGCGAGCCGTTACCTGATCAATTATTCAGGCTGGCAGCGCATGCTGGATGCGCGCAAGCTGACGAGGCCGCGGCATCTGCTGCAAGCCGCCGTCCAGCTCAGCTAACTGGCGCAGTGACCGAATTAACGCGAACACAGCCTTTTACTTGCCGTGGGCGGGCTTGTGAGGCGCGCTGCAAGCCCGCGTGCAACGCAGGTACTTGTCTTCGCAAGCCCCGATGCGCTCGGACTGGCGGCGATGGAAGCTGTCGCTGTCGGCAACCTGTTCCTGCACCGACTGGCCCTGGCTGTGGCTGGCCGTATTCGCGAAGGGGTTCTTCCGCGATACCGACTCCCCGATCAATTCATCGTTGCCGGTGGCCTTGCGCGCCGTGACCTTGCATTCCTGGCGCTCGCTGCCGCACATCGATTTGCAGAAGCCGGCATCCTCGGCGGCCCAGGCGGAAGGGACGGCGGCAGCGAGGAGGGCTGCCAGGCAGGCGGTACGGAACATGATCAGGTCTCCTGAGATTGAATGGTTAAAGTATAAACTTTCCTCAGGGCAGGGCAAGACCCGACTTGCATGACTCGCACCCGCGCACGACCGTGCGTTTGCAGCCGGTCAGATCGGGGCGTATGCTTGTGCATACAACATTGCTACAAATGGAGACAAACATGAAACTTCGGCTCGCACCCGTGCACCTGACGTCCCGTTTCCATGGTCCCCTGCGCTTCGGCAGCCGCTGGCGCGGCCACGAGCTAATGCTGCGACTCTGCCAGGTGGTGGTGTTTTTCTTGCTGGCGGTGGTCGGCGGACAGTTCATCGCCCTGCTGATCCGGCACACCGTGCGCGCGCTCGCCGCCTCCTGAGCCGCGCCGCTCCAGTAGTTCGAAGGCGGCCATCCCGGCCAGCATCGCAGCGCTGAAGATCAGGGGCTTGACGCCCCCTGCCGCCAGCGAGGCCAGCGCCGGCCCCGGGCAGAAGCCGGCCAATCCCCAGCCGGCGCCGAATGCCAGGCTGCCGAGCACCAGCCGCCGATCGATCCGGGTGGCGGTCGGCAGGCGCATGGGGCCGCCGAGCAGGGCGCGTTCGCGCATGCCGGCAAGACGGAAGGCCAGCAGGCCGACCAGGATGGCGCCGCCCATCACGAAGGCCAGCGAAGGATCCCAGTTGCCGGCGATATCGAGAAAGCCCTGGACCTTGGCGGGATTCGTCATGCCCGCCACGATCAGGCCGATCCCGAACACCAGGCCGACGATGAAGGCGCTCAGGACAGCCATGAGCGCACCACAAACACGGTGAGGAAGCCGGCCAGCATGAAGGCGGCCGTGCCCACCAGCGAGCGCGGCGACAGGCGCGACAGTCCGCAGACGCCATGGCCGCTGGTGCAGCCGGCGCCGTAGCGGGTGCCGAGGCCGACCAGCAGGCCGGCCGCCACCAGCGTGCCCTCGCCGGCGTCGATGCGGACCGCGGGCAGGCGTGCGAACAACGTCCATGCGAGCGGAGCCAGCACCAGCCCGCCCAGGAAGGCCAGGCGCCACGCGACGTCGCCGCGCGCCGGACGCAGCAGGCCGCCGAGGATGCCGCTGATGCCGGCGATCCGCCCGTTCAGCAGGACGAAGGCCGAGGCCGCCAGGCCGATCAGCAGTCCTCCCGCCAGCGCCGTCCATGGCGAAAAGTGAAGCCAGTCAATCGTCATGCTGATTCTCCTGCGGCTTGACGCAGTAGAGCCGATAGAGCACCTGCAGCACCTCCGTCGCTTCCTTGCTGGCCAGCGCGTAATAGATCTGCTTGCCTTCGCGCCGCGTTTGCACCAGTTGTTCTTCGCGCAGCACGCCTAGCTGCTGGGAGAGGGTCGGTTGCTGGATGCCGAGCATGGCTTCGAGTTCGCTGACGCAGAATTCGCCCTGGGTGAGCTGGCACAGCAGCAGCAGGCGGTCCGGATTGCCCAGCACTTTCAATAATCCGCAGGCGCGGGCGGCGGCGGCCCGCATTTCCTCGAGATCGAGCTTGTCTTTATCTTGTGTCACCATATCGCATCGTTGATTAGATCTGCCTGAACATATTATATGAAGTTACGATCTATAATCCAATAGATTGTTGATGCTCCCCGATATGACTGATCTCGCACTCGGCCCCTTCATGCTGCCCCTGCCTACCTTGCTGGTATTCGTCGCCCTGGCCGCGGCGCTCGTGCTCGGCGCGCGGCTGGCGAAGCGCCGGCAGCTGGACGCCGAAGGTCCGCTGTGGCTGCTGGCGGCCTGGATCCTGCTCGCGGCGCGTGCCGGCTTCGTCCTGCGCTACCACACCCTGTATTTCGCGGAACCCCTGCGCATCCTCGACCTGCGCGACGGCGGCTTCATGCCGGCGGCCGGCCTGGCGGCGGCCGGCGCGGCGGCTGCCTGGATCGCGTGGCGCTCCACCCGGAGGACTCCGCTGCTGGGCGCACTCGCCGCGGGCGTGCTGCTCTGGAGCGCCGGGAATGCCGCGCTCAAGCAGTGGCCGCCGCAACAGCGCCTGCCGGCGGCGGAGTTCGCCACCCTGGAGGGGCGGGCCTTGCGGCTGCCCTCCGATACGGGCCGGCCGGTGGTGGTGAATCTATGGGCCAGTTGGTGCGCGCCATGCCGGCGCGAGATGCCGGCCCTGGCCAGGGCCCAGGCCGAGCATCCGGAAGTGGACTTCCTGTTCGCCAACCAGGGCGAGTCGGCGGAGGCGGTGAAGGCCTATCTGTCGGCGCAGGGCCTGGCACTGCGCAACGTGGTCCTCGACACGACCAGGACGCTCGCCCGGCAGAGCAACTCGGTCGGCCTGCCGACGACCCTGTTCTTCGATGCGCGCGGCCGGCTCGTCGACCGCCGCGCCGGCGAGCTGTCGCCCGCGACCATCGCCCAGCGGCTCGAGATCCTGGCCCGGCCGCCGTCGGCTCAGGCGTCTGCCGCTCCCGCGCCCGGTCCTTCCCAATAGCCCGGGCGGTTGTAGATCGCCTTCAGGTAGTCGATGAAGTGCCGGATCTTGGCCGGCAGGTAGCGCTGCTGCGGATACACGGCCTGGATCGGATAGTCGTGCACCGCGAACGCGTCCAGCACCGTCACCAGTTCCCCGCGTTTCAGCTCGGCCTGGATCTCCCAGGTCGAGCGCCAGCCGATACCCAGCCCCTGCTTGACCCAGCCGAACAGCAGTTCGCCGTCGTTGCAGGCGAGGTCGCCGTCGACCCGTACCGCGAACAGCTTGCCGTCGCGCTGGAAGGTCCAGCCGCGCTGCTGGCCGCCCTGCAGGTTGAAGGCCAGGCAGTTGTGGCGCACCAGGTCTTCCGGCACGGCGGGCATGCCGTGGCGTTCGAAGTAGGCCGGGGTGCCGCACACCACGCGCCGGTTCGGGAACAGCGGGACCGCCACATAGTTCGGGTCCTGCACTTCGCCGATGCGGATCGACATGTCGTAACCCTCGCGCACCAGGTCGACCACGCTGTCGGTGAAATTGAAGGACATCTTGAGGTCGGGATGGATGGCACGGAAGGCCGGCGCATGCGGTGCCACATGCGAGCGCCCGAAGGCCGCCGGCGCCGACACCACCAGGTGGCCGCGCACCGTGCTGCGGCCCTCGCTGATGCTGTTCTCGGTGATGTCGAAGTCGCGCAGCAGCTGGCGGCAGGGTTCGATGAACTGTTCGCCGAGGGCCGTCAAGGTGAGCCCGCGCGTGGAGCGGTGCATCAGGCGCACGCCGAGGCGCTGCTCGAGCGCGTCCAGGCGCCGTCCCATCACCACCGGCGTCACACCCTCCACCATCGCGGCGGCGGCGAAGCTGCCTTTTTCGGTGACCAGCACGAAGCTGCGGATTTCGGTATAGCGGTCCATGGCCGGCGCACTCCATACTTTAAGTATCGACAGACTCGATAGTAGCAGCAATTCAACAGTCCCGGCTTTGTCGCTATTCTGGCTTCCATCATCCGATCAATCCACGGCAAGGGAGGCGACTATGGCCCGTATGAGGGCAATCGATGCGGCAGCGGCAGTGCTGCGCAGGGAAGGGGTGGGCAAGGTGTTCGGCGTGCCGGGCGCGGCCATCAACCCGCTGTATTCCGCGATGAAGAAGAGCGGCGGCTTCGAGCACGTGCTGGCGCGCCACGTCGAGGGCGCTTCCCACATGGCCGAGGGCTATACCCGCGCGCGGGCCGGCAACATCGGCGTGTGCATCGGCACCTCCGGCCCGGCCGGCACCGACATGATCACCGGCCTCTACTCCGCCTGGGCCGATTCGATACCTATCCTATGCATTACGGGCCAGGCACCGCGCGCCCGGCTGTACAAGGAAGACTTCCAGGCGGTCGACATCGAATCGATCGCCAAGCCGGTGACCAAGTGGGCGGTCACGGTGCGCGAGCCGGCCCTGGTGCCGCGCGTGTTCCAGCAAGCCTTCCACATCATGCGTTCCGGCCGTCCGGGCCCGGTGCTGATCGACCTGCCTTTCGACGTCCAGATGGCCGAAATCGAATTCGACATCGAGACCTATGCCTCGCTGCCGGTCTACAAGCCGGCCGCCACCCGCGCCCAGGCCGAAAAGGCGCTGTCGATGCTGAACGCGGCCGAGCGCCCGCTGATCGTCTGCGGCGGCGGCGTGATCAATGCCGATGCGGCCGCCAGGCTGCAGGAATTCGCGGAGCTGGTCGGCGTGCCGGTGATCCCGACCCTGATGGGCTGGGGCGCGATTCCGGACGACCATCCGCTGATGGCGGGCATGGTCGGCCTGCAGACCTCCCACCGCTACGGCAACGCCACCATGCTGGCCTCCGACTTCGTGATCGGCATCGGCAACCGCTGGGCGAACCGCCATACCGGCTCGGTCGACGTCTATACCAAGGGGCGCAAGTTCGTCCACATCGACATCGAACCGACCCAGATCGGCCGCGTGTTCGACCCGGATTTCGGCATCGTGTCGGATGCCGGCGCCGCGCTCGACCTGCTGATCGACGTGGCCCGCGGGCTCAAGCTGATCGACGGCCTGCCGGACCGCAGCGCCTGGGCCGAAGAGTGCCGGGCCCGCAAGCGCACCATGCTGCGCAAGACCCACTTCGAGGACGCCCCGCTCAAGCCGCAGCGCGTGTACGAGGAGATGAACCGCGCCTTCGGGCCGGACGCCTGCTACGTCAGCACGATCGGCCTGTCGCAGATCGCCGCCGCCCAATTCCTGCACGTGTACAAGGAGCGCCACTGGATCAACTGCGGCCAGGCCGGTCCGCTGGGCTGGACCATTCCCGCCGCGCTGGGTGTGTGCGCCGCCGACCCGCAGCGCGAGGTGGTCGCCATCTCCGGCGACTACGACTTCCAGTTCATGATCGAGGAATTGGCCGTGGGCGCCCAGTTCAAGCTGCCCTACCTGCACGTGGTGGTCAACAACGCCTACCTCGGCCTGATCCGCCAGGCCCAGCGCGGCTTCGACATGGATTACTGCGTGCAGCTCGCCTTCGAGAACATCAACGCGCCGGCGCTGGAGAGCTACGGGGTCGACCACGTGGCGGTGGCCGAGGGCCTCGGCTGCAAGGCGATCCGGGTGCGCCGCGCCGAGGACATCCAGCCGGCCTTCGCCCAGGCCAGGGGCTGGATGCGCGAGCACCGCGTGCCGGTGATCGTCGAGATCATCCTGGAGCGCGTCACGAATATCGCGATGGGCACCGAGATCGACGCCGTCAACGAATTCGAAGCGCTGGCCGACAGCATCGCCGATGCGCCAACCGCCATCGCCCATGCCAACACCTGAAGGAGACAAGGACATGCCGAAGTTCGCAGCCAACCTGACCATGCTGTTCAACGAGATCCCCTTCCTCGACCGTTTCCAGGCCGCCGCCGATGCCGGTTTCAAGGGGGTCGAATACCTGTTCCCCTACGCCTTCGAGGCCGGCGCGCTGGCCGAACGCCTGGACCGCCACCAGCTGGTCCAGGTCCTGCACAACCTGCCGGCCGGCGACTGGGACCAGGGCGAGCGCGGTATCGCCTGCCACCCGGATCGCGTCGGCGAATTCCAGGACGGCGTCGGCCGCGCCATCGACTATGCCCGCCAGCTCGGCTGCAAGCAGCTGAATTGCCTGGCCGGCATCGCCCCGGCCGGGGCCGATCCGGAGCGCGTGCGTCAGACTTTCGTCGACAACCTCCGCTTCGCCTCCGCCAAGCTGAAGGACGCCGGGATCCGCCTGCTGGTCGAGCCGGTCAACGACCGCGACATTCCCGGCTTCTGGCTGAACCGCACCGGGCAGGCCATCGCCGTCATCGACGAAGTCGGCTCGGACAATCTGTTCCTGCAGTACGACATCTACCACGCCCAGCGCATGGAGGGAGAGCTGGGCAACACGATCGCCAGGCACCTGGCGCGAATCGCCCACATCCAGGTGGCGGACAACCCGGGCCGTAACGAGCCGGGCACCGGCGAGATCAACTATCCCTGGCTGTTCCGCCATATCGACCAGCTGGGCTACGAAGGCTGGATCGGTTGCGAGTACAAACCAGCCGCGGACACCCACGCAGGCCTGGGCTGGATCCAGGCGCTGGCCGGCTGAGCACACGAACAAACATCGAGAACGAGGAGAAGGACATGGCAAAGATCGGATTCATCGGCCTGGGCATCATGGGTGCCCCGATGGCGGGCCACCTGGCGAGCAACGGCCACACCCTGTACACCTACACCCACGGCGAGACGCCGGCCAGCCTGCTGGACGCCGGCGCGCGCGCCTGCGGCAGCAGCGCCGAAGTGGCGCAGCAAGCCGACATCGTCATCATCATGGTGCCGGACACGCCGCAGGTGGAAGAGGTGCTGTTCGCGCCGGATGGCGTCGCGGCTGGCCTGAAGGATGGGCTCAACCGCGGCAAGGTGGTGGTCGACATGAGCTCGATCTCGCCGGTCGCTACCAAGGATTTCGCGCGCCGCATCAAGGAACTCGGCTGCGAATACCTGGACGCGCCGGTGTCGGGCGGCGAGGTCGGCGCCAAGGCGGCTTCGCTCACCATCATGGTAGGCGGCAGCGAAGCGGCCTTCGACCGCGTGCGTCCGCTATTCCAGCTGATGGGCAAGAACATCACCCTGGTCGGCGGCAACGGCGACGGCCAGATCACCAAGGTCGCCAACCAGATCATCGTGGCGCTGACCATCGAGGCGGTCGGCGAGGCGCTGCTGCTGGCGGCCAAGGCCGGCGCCGATCCGGCCCGCGTGCGCGAGGCCCTGATGGGCGGCTTCGCCTCTTCGCGCATCCTCGAAGTGCACGGCGACCGCATGGTCAAGCGCAGCTTCGCGCCGGGCTTCCGCATCGACCTGCACCGCAAGGACCTGAACCTGGCGCTGGCCACCGGCCGCCAGCTCGGTGTTGCGCTGCCGAACACCGCCACCGCCCAGGAATTGTTCAACACCTGCGCGGCCCACGGTGGCGGCAACTGGGACCACTCGGCCATGGTGCGCGCGCTGGAGATCATGTCCAACTTCGCGGTCGCCCAGGAAGCCTGATGGATACGGCGACGGTCACCGATCCGCGCGCGCTGCTCGCACGCATGTTCCAGGCCGCGGTCGACGCCGCCCAGCCGGCGCGCCGCATCCCGGCCTGCCTGCCCGAGCCGCCGAAGGGGCGTACGATCGTCATCGGTGCCGGCAAGGCGTCGGGCGCGATGGCGCAGGCCCTCGAGCGGCACTGGCCCGGACCGCTCAGTGGCCTGGTCGTGACCCGCTACGGCTATGCCGTGCCCTGCGAGCGCATCACGATCGTCGAGGCGGCGCATCCGGTGCCGGATGCTGCCGGCCTGGATGCGGCGCGCCGGATGCTGGAGACGGTGCGGGGACTCGGCCCCGACGACCTGGTGATCTGCCTGATCTCGGGCGGCGGCTCGGCCCTGCTGCCGCTGCCGGGCGGGGGCATCACGCTGGCAGACAAGCAAGCCATCAACCGCGCGCTGCTGGCCTGCGGCGCCAGCATCACCGAGATGAATTGCGTGCGCCGCCACCTGTCCGCCATCAAGGGCGGGCGCCTGGCCGCGGCCTGCCATCCGGCGCGCGTCGTCAACCTCCTGATTTCGGACGTGCCCGGCGACGACCCGATCGACATCGCCTCCGGTCCCACGGTAGCCGACCCGACCACCTGCCTCGACGCGCTGGCCATCGTGCGGCGCTACGGCATCGGGTTGCCGGCCGGCGCCCGCCGGCTGCTCGAAAGCGGTGAGGGCGAAAGCGTCAAGCCGGGCGACCCGCGCCTGGCGAACGTCAGTACCCGCATCATCGCTTCGCCGCAGATGGCGCTGGAAGCGGCGGCCGCGGTGGCGCGCGAAGCCGGCGTCATCCCGCTGATCCTCGGCGACAGCATCGAGGGCGAAGCACGTGAGGTGGCCAAGGTCATGGCAGGCATCGCGCTGCAGGCGCGGCGCCATGGCCAGCCGCTGGCGGCGCCCTGCGTGCTGCTGTCCGGCGGCGAGACCACGGTGACCCTGCGCGGCCAGGGCAGGGGGGGACGCAACGTCGAGTTCCTGCTGGCCCTCGCGCTGGCGCTGAACGGCGCGCCCGGCATCCACGCGCTGGCGGCCGACACCGACGGCGTCGACGGCGCGGAAGAGGTGGCCGGGGCCTTCATGTCGCCGGACACCCTGGCGCGCGCCTGGGCCAAGGGCATGCCGCCGCGCGACAGCCTGGACGATAATGATGCCCATACCTTCTTCGGCGCGCTCGGCGACGCCCTGGTCACCGGGCCGACCTTGACCAATGTAAACGACTTCCGGGCGATACTGCTCGTGTAAGCTGCCCAAGCGGCACCCGCTTTCCTCCATTGGCAGGCGCGGCGCAGCAGCGCTGTGCCTGCCTTTTTTTTCGACAGGACTTGCCATGCTACGCCAACGCCGTTCCCGCATCCTCGCCACCCTCGGTCCCTCCAGCGCCACCTACGAGCGCATCCACGCGCTGGCCGTCGCCGGCGCCGACGTGTTCCGCCTGAACTTCAGCCACGGCAGCCATGCCGACCACGCCGCCCGCTACGCGACCATCCGCGAAGTGGAGCGCGAACTGCAGCGCCCGATCGGCATCCTGATGGACCTGCAGGGTCCGAAACTGCGGGTCGGCCGCCTGGCCGGCGGCAGGGCGATGCTGGAGGCCGGCAAGCGCTTCCGGCTCGACCTCGACCCGGCGAGCGGCGACGCCGAACGCGCCGAGCTGCCGCATCCGGAGATCTTCGCGGCCCTGCACCCCGGCACCGAGCTGCTGCTGGACGACGGCAAGCTGCGCCTGCGCGTGGATGCCTGCGGCCCGGACTTCGCCGACACCACGGTGCTGGTCGGCGGCCCGCTGCTGGAGCGCAAGGGCGTCAACGTGCCGGGCGTGGTGCTGCCGATCTCGCCGCTGACCGCCAAGGACCGCGCCGACCTTGCCTTCGGCCTCGAGCTGGGCGTCGACTGGGTCGCGCTGTCCTTCGTCCAGCGCGCGGACGACATCCGCGAAGCGCGCGCGCTGGTGGGCGACCGCGCCTGGATCATGGCCAAGCTGGAAAAGCCGGCCGCCATCGATGCGCTGGACGAGATCGTCGCGCAGTCGGACGGCATCATGGTCGCGCGCGGCGACCTCGGGGTGGAACTGCCGCCGCAGCAGGTGCCGGTCCTGCAGCGCCGCATCGTGCACGCGGCGCGCGCGGCCGGCCGTCCGGTGGTCGTCGCCACGCAGATGCTGGAATCGATGGTGACGGCGCCGGTACCGACCCGCGCCGAGGTGTCCGACGTCGCCAGCGCGATCTACGAAGGCGCCGATGCCGTGATGCTGTCGGCCGAGTCGGCGTCCGGCCAGTATCCGGTGGAGGCAGTGACGGTGATGGACGACGTGATCCGCGAGGTCGAGAAGGATCCGCGCTGGCGCGTGGGCCTGGACGCCAGCCACACGCCCGCCGAGGCGACCACCGCGGACGCGATCTGCTGCGCCCTGCGGCGCGTCGCCAGCCTGCTGGTGCCGGCGGCCATCGTCGCCTATACCGCGAGCGGCGCCAGCTGCCTGCGCGCCAGCCGCGAACGCCCGGCCGCGCCGATCCTGGCCCTGACCCCGAATCAATCGATCGCGCGCCGCCTGGCGCTGGTATGGGGCGTGCATCCGCTGGCTTTCGTGGAAGCCAGGACCCTGGGCGGGATGGTGGCGGATGGCGCGGTGGCGGCCGTGCAGCATGGGCTGGCCGGGCCGGACGATGACGTCGTGGTGGTGGCGGGATTTCCGTCGGGGCGGGCCGGCAGCACCAATCTGCTGCATGTGGCGCGGGTGCGCGAAGTGATTTGAGCAAGTTGAGTACGTCGTTCCCGCGAAGGCGGGAACCCAAGTTTGTACGCGCTGCGTCAGCTCATGCAGAACCTGGATCCCGCCTGCGCGGGGAGTCGTGTCGGGCAATGCCCGGCACGACGGGGTAGGCGGCAACGGCGGTATCAGTCCAGCAAATCGAACAGCGTACGCGCAACCACCTTGGTCGCGCGGCGCAAATCCTCCAGATCGATATGCTCGTCCGCCCGCTTGGCATTGCTCTCGCCCACCGTGCGCGGGCCGGCGCCGTACAGCACGGCCGGGATGCCGCGCTCGCCGAACAGGCGCGCATCGGTGTACAGCGGGGTGCCGGCCGCTTCGATCGGTTCGTCGAACACGGCGCTGGCGTGGCGCGACAGGGCATCGACCATCGGCTGGTTGCCCGGCAGGGGCTTGAGCGCGTTGGCCAGCAGCAGGCGGCGGATCTCGATCGTGATGCCCGGGCAATCGGCCACCGCTTCCTGGATCAGCTTGCGCAGCGAGGCTTCGACTTCCGCCGGGTTCTCTTCCGGGATCATGCGGCGGTCCAGCTTGAGCACCACCTTGCCCGGCACCACATTCGTGTTGGTGCCGCCTTCGATCAGGCCGACGTTCAGGTAGGGGTGATTGATGCCCTTGACCTGGCTGCGGGTCTGCTTGTAGATGCGGTTCTGGTCGTACAGCGCGACCAGGATGCGGGTCGCGGCCTGCAGGGCGTCGACGCCGGTCTCCGGCACCGCCGCGTGGCCCATCTTGCCGTTGACCGTGACTTCCATCTGCAGGCAGCCGTTGTGGGCGGTGACGACCTGGTAGCTGAAACCGGCCGCGATCAGGAGGTCGGGCTTGACCAGGCCCTGTTCCAGCAGCCAGCCGGGACCGAGTTCGCCGCCGAATTCCTCGTCGTAGGTGAAGTAGAGTTCGACGCCGCCCTTCAGCGGGGCGCCCAGCGCTTCCAGCGCGCGGGTGGCGAAGGTGAAGGTCGCGAAGTCGCACTTGCTGACGGCGGCGGCGCGGCCGTACAGCTTGCCGCCGGCGATCTCGGCGCCGTAGGGCGGATGGGTCCAGCCTTCGCCCGGCGGCACCACGTCGCCGTGGGCGTTCAGGCCGATGGTGCGGCCATTGCCGTCGTCGTCGCCAAAGCGGCGGCGCACCACCAGGTTGGTGACGGTCTGCAGGCCGGCCTGCTCGACAAGCGGTGCCGGTACCGCATGGCGCTCGGCTGCGTAGCCGAAGCCCTGCAGCAGTTCGGCGGTGCGCTCGGCGTGCGGCGCGTTGTTGCCCGGCGGGGTGTCGGTGGGAACGCGCACCAGCTCCTGCAGGAAGCGCACCTCCTCGTCGAAGTGGGCGTCGATCCAGGCGTCGAGGTTCTCGTAAGGGGCAGCGGTATTAGTGGTCATGTCAGGTCCGTGGCATTTGGTCGAGCAGGGTGGAAAAGGCGCGCACGCACAGGTCGGCGTCGTCGTTGGTGATGGATTCCAGCGGGTTGTGGCTGATGCCGGCGTTCAGGCCGCGCAGGAACAGCATGGCCTGCGGCATCATCCGGTGCAGCATCATGGCGTCGTGGCCGGCGCCGCTGGGCATGCGGAACACGGGCAGGCCGAGGGTCTCGACGGCGCGTTCCCAGCGCTGGCGCCATGCCGGGTCGCAGGGCGCCGCCGCCGCACGCATCGATTCTTCGAGCGTGTACTGCAGGCCGCGGCGAGCGCAGATCTCGCGCAGCTTTTCCTGGATGTCGCGGGCGCAGGCGTCGCGGACCTCGTTCGTGGTGGCGCGCACGTCGAGGCTGAAGCGGCAGCGTCCGGGCACCACGTTGATCGAACCGTTCGGCACTTCCAGCATGCCGACGGTGGCGACCAGGTCGGGGACCAGGCCGCCGCGCTCCTCGGCGTACAGCACCAGTTCGGCGGCTGCGGCGGCGGCGTCGCGCCGCATCGTCATCGGCGTGGTGCCGGCGTGGCTGGCCATGCCGACGATCTCGCCGAAGAAACGTACGCTGCCGTTGATCGAGGTGACCACGCCCAGCGGCAGGTCGGCGTCGTTCAGCACCGGACCCTGTTCGATATGGGTCTCGACGAAGCCCAGGTAGCCGGCGGGATCGCGCTTGAGCAGAGCGATGTCGTCGACGTTCAGGCCGGCCTGCTCGATGGCGGCGCGCATGGTGACGCCGTCGGCGTCGGCCTGTTCGAGCCAGCCGTGGTCGAAGCTGCCGGTGAGGGCGCCCGAGCCCAGGAACACCGCCTTGTAGCGCTGGCCTTCCTCTTCGGCGAAGGCGACCACCTCGATGCCGTAGCCCAGGCGGCGGCCCTGGCGATGCAGTTCGCGCACGCAGGCCATCGGCACCAGGATGCCCAGGCGGCCGTCGTACTTGCCGCCGTTGCGCACCGTGTCGTAATGGGAGCCGGTCAGCAGGCGCTTCGCCTGCGGGTCGGCGCCGTGGTAGATACCGACCACGTTGCCGACCGCGTCGATGCGGACCTCGTCGAAGCCGCAGTCTTCGCGCATCCAGTGCGCCAGCTGGGCCGCGCAGGCGCGGTGGGCCTCGGTCAGGTAGGTGACGCACAGTTCGCCGCGCTCGGCGTAGCCGGGGTCGCTGTGCACGGCCAGTTCCTCGGCCCAGTCCCACACCAGGTTGCCGAGCACCGGTTCGTGGCCGAACTTGTCGTTCAGGCGGATCTCGGCGATGCGGTGGATGTTGCGCAGCGCTTCCGCCAGTTCGAAGTCGGGCTGGTTGGCGAGGCGGCGGGCGAAGGTGGCGATGATCTCGCGCTTGGTCAGGCCGGCGCCGCGCGGGCCGCGCACCGCGAGGATGAAGGGGAAGCCGAACTTCGCGTTGTAGTCGGCATTGAGCTGCTGGATGGTGGCGAATTCCTCCGGCGTGCAGTCGGTCAGGCCGGCCTTGTTCTGCTCATTGGTCGATTCCGCCGTCAGCGATTTCGACACCATCGCCTTGCCCGCCAGTTCCGGGTGGGCGCGGATCAGGCCCAGCTTGGCTTCGCCGGGCGCGCTGCGCACCGCCTCGACCAGCGCCAGCTTTAGCTGGGCCAGCGTGGAGAAGGGCCGTTGCCGCCAGGCGCGCGCCGCGATCCAGGGCGAGTGTTCGTAGACGCCGTCCAGCAGGGCGGTGAATTCCGCCTCGTCGGCGGCATTGAGTCGTTCGAGGGTCAGCATGTTTACTCCCAGGGAAAGGCGGTGGCCGGGTCGTAGGGGTGGGCCTGTTTCCAGTGGCGCGCGATGTCGATGCGGCGCGCGATCCAGACGCGCTCGTGTTGCTGCACGTAGTCGAGGAAGCGCTGCAGCGCGCGGAAACGGCCGGGCCGGCCGAGCAGGCGGCAGTGCATGCCGATGCTCATCATCGTGGGGCGCTCCGCGCCTTCGGCGTAATGCACGTCGAAGGCGTCGCGCAGGTAGGCGAAGAAGGGATCGCCGTGCGAGAAGCCCTGTGGCAGGGCGAATCGCATGTCGTTGCAGTCCAGCGTGTACGGCACCACCAGTTGCGGCACCTGCTCGCCGTCGCTGAGGCGTACCCGCATCCAGAAGGGCAGGTCGTCGCCGTAATAGTCGCTGTCGTATTCGAAGCCGCCGTAGTCGGCCACCAGGCGCCGCGTGTTCGGGCTGTCGCGGCCGGTGTACCAGCCGAGCGGGCGCTCGCCCGTCAGGCGCTCGATGGCCTGCATGCCGAGCGCCATGTGTTCGCGCTCGGTGGCTTCGTCGACATTCTGGTAGCTGATCCAGCGCCAGCCGTGGCAGGCGATCTCGTGACCCAGGTCCTTGAAGGCGGCGGCGACGTCCGGGCAGCGCTCGAGCGCCATCCCGACGCCGAACACGGTCAGCGGCAGGCCGCGTTTCTCGAATTCGCGCAGGATGCGCCAGACCCCGACCCGCGAGCCGTATTCATAGATGCCTTCCATGCTCAGGTGGCGGTCGGGGAAGGCCGCCGGATTGAACATCTCGGATAGGAACTGCTCGCTGCCGGCGTCGCCGTGCAGCACGCTGTTCTCGCCGCCTTCTTCGAAATTCAGGACGAACTGCACGGCGACCCTGGCCTGGCCGGGCCATTCGGCATGCGGTGGCGTGGGGCCGTAGCCCTTCAGGTCGCGTGGGTAGTGTTGGGTCATGGAGTCCCTTTCAGTGATTCAGGATGTTCGCGAGGTCGATCCGCTGCGGATCGAGATCGAGGTTGCGCTGGACGTTGCCGAGATGCTTGTCGACCAGGCGCACGGCGGCGCGCACGTCGCGCCGCTCGAAAGCGTCGACGATGGCCACATGCTCGCTGTGCGATTCCTCCGCCGACTGCGAGGACTGGCGCATCAGCGCGATCAGCGAGGAACGGGTCAGCAGCTCGCTCAGCATCTGTTCCAGCACCTGGTTGCCCAGCATCCGCGCCAGTACGATGTGGAAGTCGGCCAGCAGGCGGGTGCGGCCGGGCACTTCCGCATTGCTGACGGCGGCGCGCTCCTGGTCCAGGTGGGCGCGCAGCTGGCGGATCTGCTCGTCGGTGATGGTCGCGCACAGCTGTCGGGTGACGGCGGTTTCGAGGATGGCGCGCACTTCGAAGACGTCCTGCGCTTCCTCGGCGGTCGGGGTGGCGACGAAGGCGCCGCGTGCCGGCTCCAGCACCACCAGGCGGTCGCGGCTCAGCTGGTTGAAGGCTTGCCGCACCACGGTGCGCGAGACCTTGAAGATATCGCCGATCTTCTGTTCGGACAGTTTGGTGCCGGGCATCAGGCGGCGCTCGGCAATCGCATTGGTAATGGAGTCGACGATGCGCTGGGTGGCGCTGGTGGGCGCATCCCCGGCCTCGAGCCCGGCGCCGGACGAAGCCGGGACGTCGAGCTGGGGCGGGACGATCTTGAGCGGCGGGCGGGAGCGGGTCATGGTTCGGCAATCGAATAAATAGTTGACATCGTGTTTGAAGTGTATACACTTTTTTTAAAAATGAAAACAGAAAGTGTATGCAATCCTGCGTACACATCATCTCAAAGGAGAACCATGGGACACCTCAGCACCCACGTGCTCGACCTCATGCACGGCTGCCCGGCGGCCGGCATGCGCGTCAGCCTGCAAGCGATCGACGGCGCCACCGCCCGCACGATCAAGACCCTCACCCTGAATGCCGACGGCCGCACCGACGGCGGTCCGCTTCTCGACGCCTCGACCATGGCGGCCGGGCGTTACCGCCTGGTGTTCTCGGTGGCGGAGTACTTCCGCGGCCGCGGCGTCACGCTGCCGGAACCGGCGTTCATCGACGAGGTGCCGATCGATTTCGGCATCGCCGACGCCAACGGCCACTACCATGTGCCGCTGCTGGTCAGCCCCTGGGCTTACTCGACTTACCGCGGGTCGTAGCGGTTTCGGCGCACGATAAAAATTTTATATCCAAACATAAAAGAATCGTATACAGTTGTTTGCGTCGCCGCGGAGCGCATCGGCAGGCGGAAAAGATCCTGCCGATGGTTGCGATGATTTGCCCCTCACAGAGCCCGCTGTGGTGATGGGACAGTACGGATTTTTGCCGTACTCTCTTTTCGCTTGAGGCTCTATGGAAACCTATCTGCTCGACTGGGCCAACCTGTTGCTGCGTTGGACCCACGTGATCACGGCGGTCGCCTGGATCGGCGCATCCTTCTACTTCGTCTTCCTCGATAACTCGCTGCACAAGCCCACCGCGCCCGACCTGGTCGAAAAAGGCGTGGACGGCGAACTCTGGGCCGTGCACGGCGGCGGCTTCTACCACCCGCAAAAATACCTGGTCGCACCCAAGGCCATGCCCGAGAACCTGCACTGGTTCTACTGGGAGAGCTACGCCACCTGGCTGTCCGGCTTCGGCCTCTTCACGGTGCTCTACCTGTTCAATGCCGGCACCTTCATGGTCGACAAGACGGTCCACGACTGGTCATCCGGTGCCGCCGTCGCCACCGCGCTCGGCTTCCTGGTCGCCTTCTGGTTCGTCTACGACGTCATCTGCCGCGCCTTCGGCCGCAGGAAGAACGGCGACCTGATCGTCGGCGCCTGCGTGTTCGCGTTCGTGATCACAGCAAGCTGGCTGGCCTGCCAGCTGTATGCCGGCCGCGCCGCCTTCCTGCTGGTGGGCGCGATGCTCGCCACCTCGATGAGCGCCAACGTCTTCTTCTGGATCATCCCCGGCCAGCGCAAGGTCGTGGCCCAGTTGAAGGCCGGCCAGCCGGTCGATCCGATCTACGGCTGGCGCGCAAAGCAGCGCAGCGTGCACAACACCTACTTCACCCTGCCGGTGCTGGTGGCGATGCTGTCGAACCACTACGGCTGGCTGTACTCGGGCCGGAACAACTGGTTCGTGCTGGTGCTGCTGATGCTGGCCGGCGCCCTGATCCGCCACAGCTTCGTGGCGCGCCACAAGGCCCTGGTGCTGGGCAAGCGCGTCCCGTGGGAACACGCGGTCGGGGGCGTCGCCGCACTGCTGGCGCTGGCCGTCTGGCTGGTGCCGGCGCCGGAAGCCGAAGCGCCGATGGTCGCCGGCGCACCCGCCGCCGCTCCTGCCGCGGTTCCTGCCGCCGCCGATGCTGCCGGCGCCACCGCGCACCAGGTCAGCTTCCAGCAAGTCAAGGGCGTGATCGACCAGCGCTGCGTGATGTGCCACTCGGCCCAGGTGCAGAGCAAGGGCCTGGCCTTCGACAATCCCGCATCGATCAAGCGCCACGCGCAACAAATGTATCAGCAGGCCGTGGTACTGAAACTCATGCCGTTGAATAACGCCACGCAGATCACCGCCGGAGAGCGGGACTTGCTGAAGCGTTGGTACGAAGAGGGCGCCCCGGTGGAATAAGCAGCCGGGATGGCCAGCAGCATGCATTCTTTGGTTTCGGACGTACGTCAATAATAATCAGGAGACAAGCATGAAACACCAGAGCCGCCATCCGGTGGATGAAAGACTACCCCTTGGGAGATTGACCGCCCTGGGGCTGCAGCATGTGCTGGTCATGTACGCGGGCGCCATCGCGGTGCCCCTGATCGTGGGCCGCGCCCTCAAGCTCTCGCCGGCGGAAGTCACGATGCTGATTTCGGCCGACCTGTTCTGCTGCGGCCTGGTGACCCTCATCCAGTCGCTCGGCCTGTCTCCATGGTTCGGCATCAAGCTGCCGGTCATGATGGGCGTGACCTTCGCGGCGGTCGGTCCGATGGTGGCGATCGCGAATGCCGTTCCCGGCGTCGACGGGGCGCGGGCGATCTTCGGCGCCGGCATCGGCGCCGGCGTGCTGGCGATCCTGATCGCGCCGCTGATGAGCCGCATGCTGCGCTTCTTTCCGCCGGTCGTCACCGGCACCATCATCCTGGTCATCGGCGTCAGCCTGATGCGGGTCGGGGTGGGTTGGGCGATGGGCGGCCCGGATACGGCCGCCCAGAGCGTCGACGTGGCGCGCCTGGCCGTGATGGTCGACGATGCGAGGGCGGCCGCGGCCGCTGCCGCCGCGGCGGCGCCGGAACAGGCCGTGGCGCCGGCGCTGAAGCTGGCCGGTCCGGTGCCGATGTCGCCGAACCCGTCCTATGGCGCGCTGGACAACCTGGCGATCGCCGGCTTCGTGCTGCTGGTGGTGCTGGCCCTGGTGAAGTACGGCCGCGGCTTCATCTGCAATATCTCGGTCCTGCTGGGCATCGTGGCCGGCTGCGGCGTGGCCTACAGTGTCGGCAAGATGCACTTCGATAAGGTCGGCAAGGCCGCCTGGTTCGAGGTCGTGACCCCGTTCGCCTTCGGCATGCCGACCTTCGACATCGTCATGATCCTCACCCTGACGGTTGTCATGATGGTGGTGATGATCGAGTCTGCCGGCATGTTCCTGGCCCTGTCGGACATGACCGGCAAGGAGATCGACCGCAAGAGCCTGGCCGCGGGCCTGCGCACCGACGCCCTCGGCACCCTGCTGGGCGGCGTGCTGAACACCTTCCCGCACACCAGCTTTTCGCAGAACGTCGGCCTGGTGGCCGTGACCGGCGTGAAAAGCCGCTGGGTCTGCGTGGCGGGCGGCATCATCATGATCGTGCTGGGCATGCTGCCGAAGATGGCCTCGCTGGTCGAAGCCATTCCCCAGTTCGTGCTGGGCGGCGCCGGCCTGGTCATGTTCGGCATGGTGGCCGCGGCCGGCATCCGCATCCTGACCCGGGTCGACTTCAAGACCAACCGCTTCAACCTCTACATCGTCGCGCTGTCGATCGGCTTCGGCCTGATTCCGCTGGTGGCGCCGCGCTGGGCCCAGCAGATGTCGCACAGCCTGCATCCGCTGCTGGAATCCGGCATCCTGCTGACCGCGCTCGCCGCCGTGGCGCTGAACCTGTTCTTCAACGGTACCCGCGGCATACCCGAAGAATCGCATGAGGAAGTGGAACCGATGGCAGAAGGGAGCAAGGCATGAAGCGCGCAGTACTGACATTCGCATTGATCGCCGGCGTGGCGGCGTCGAGCATGGCCGCCGACTGGAGCGACACCTCGATCGCCTACCGTACCGGCACCCGCTTCGCCGAGCCCTTCAACGCCAACGACATCCGCAAGGACATCCTGCAGTTCACGCATGCCAGCGGCTACAAGTACGGCAGTAACTTCGTCAACCTGGACATCCTGCTGTCCGACAAGACCGACCCCTCGTCGAAAGGGGCCAGCTCCGGCGCCCAGGAATTCTACGTGGTCTACCGCCACACGCTCGAATGGGGCAAGCTCACCGGAGCGCCGGTGCGCTTCGGCCCGGTGAAGGACCTCGGCCTGACCGGCGGCTTCGACATCAACACCAAGACCGACGCCGGTTACAACTCCAAGAAGCGCATGCTGGTGCTGGGGCCGACCCTGATGTTCGACGTGCCCGGCCTGCTCAACGTCGGCGTGTATGAGCTATGGGAGAGCAATGCGCCCTACAGCAGCTTCACCGGGGTCGGCACGCCGCGCTACCACTACGATCCGCATCCGATGCTGGGCGCGGTCTGGGCCTTCCCGCTGGGGACCAGCAAGCTGTCCTTCGAAGGCTATGCCAACGTCATCGCCGCCAAGGGCCGGAACGAGTTCGGCCGGGGCACCAAGCCCGAGACGAACATCGACATGCAGCTGATGCTCGACGTCGGCGCGCTGCTCGACACCAAGCCGAAGCGCTTCCGCGCCGGTATCGCCTACCAGTACTGGCGCAACAAGTTCGGCAACGACAGCAACACGATTCCCGGCGCCACCGCCAGGACGCCGATGGTCAAGGCCCAGTACCACTTCTAGCGCCGCATCACGCCGCCGCAGGCGCCACCGAGGCGCCGTCGATGCGGTGGCGGGCGAGGGCCGCGGCCACGTAGCCGCTGGCTTTCATGTGTTCGACGAAGCGCGCGAGGAAGGCTGCGGCGTCGGCGCCACGGCGCTTCGGCGTGCCCATCGCCTGCCGGATGACCATGAAGCGGCCGTCCAGCAGGCGCAGGCCGCCGAAGCGCCGCGCATCCGCTTCCAGCTGCTGCTTCACGCCGGCCGCGACTTCCGCACCCGATTCCATGAAGGTGTCGACCACGGTGGGCGAGCTCGGCGCCCGCAGGAGCTGCGCATGTTGCAGCGTGCGGCTCAGGTGGAGATCGTAGGCGCTGCCCTTGCCGACCACGACGCGGTGCGCGGCGATGTCGACTTCCTCGTTGGCCCGGAGCGGCGATTCCTGCCTCACCAGATAGCAGCCTTCGATCAGCACATAGGCCGCGCTGAAGGCGATGTTTGCGCCGCGCAGCGGGTCGATGGCGAAGAAGCCAATGTCGGCCTGCTCCGAGGCGAGCGCGTCGACCGACTCGCCGGCCGTATCGACGACCACCAGCTCCAGTTCCACGCCCAGCAGGCGCGCGAATTCGCCGGCCAGGTCGACGGAGACGCCGCGGGCCCTGCCATCGTCGGCTTTGTACGCCAGGATCGGATTGCCGAGGTTGATGGCGGCGCGCAGCTTGCCGGCGGGAGCGAAGGCGGCGAGGAGGGCAGGAGTCGGGGTCATGGCATGCCGCTTGGTGTTTTAAGAACGTGGTCGATCGCAACGCTGCAAACCGCCACCTCGGCCGCATCCTGCTGCAGCAGACGCAGCCGGCGCTGCAGCGGCCCCCAGCCAGGCCACGCCGCGATCCAGACCGTTCGTTCGCCGGCGGGCGCAGGGCCGGCCGGCGGCGCGTCCCCGAGCGTGGCCCGGACTTCGGCGAACATCCGTTCGAGGGCGGCGTCGACCTCGGCGTGCGGCAGGTTTTCCGCGTAGCGCTGCAGCAGCAGGCGCAGCGCCGCCATGTGGGCCACCAGCAGGTAGTTCTGCACCGTGAAGCGGGCCAGCTCGGCCGGGGCGAGCTGCTTGTTCGCCGGCTCGTCCAGCATGCGGCCGAGCGCCGCGCTCAGCGCCGCCAGGCTGTCCATGAAGCGCTTGCGGGCGATCCGGTAGTGGAAATCGTCGCCGCTGCGGCGCCGCAGCAGTTCGCAGGCGGCGTCCACGTACTTGCGGTTGGCGTCGCGCACCGCGTCCACCAGCAGCGGCAGGTTCTGGTATTCCCAGCTCGGCAGGACGTAGCTGAAGAAGGTGGCGATCAGGGTGCCGACCACGGTGTCCAGCAGGCGTTCGCCGATGGCGCCGCCGCCGTGCGGCACCGTCAGGCCGATCAGCAGCAGGGCCTGGACGCTGGCGGCGATCGCCGTGTAGCGGTATTTCACGTACAGGAAGGTCGGTCCGGCCGCGGTGGCGACGAACAGGAAGCCGAACAGGATGGCCGGCGCGTGGACGAAGTGCAGGATCACGGCGGTCAGCATGCAGCCGATCAGGGTGCCGGTCAGGCGGTCGGCGCGGCGCTGGCGGGTGATGCTGAAGCTGGGCTTGAGGACCACGGCGATGGTCAGCGCGGTCCAGTAGCCGTGCGTCTTGTAGGGCAGCCATTCGGCCGACATCAGGCCCACCGAGATCGCCATCGCCACCCGCAGGGCGTAGCGGAAGGTCGGCGAGGTCCAGTGCAGGTTGGCCAGCAGGATGCCGATGTTGTAGCGCTGCTGGGTGAGGAGGGGCGTCAGGTCGGCGTCGCGCGCCATCGGCAGTTCACCCTGTGGCGCCTGGCTGGCCGCGTGCAGGCGCGCGATCATCGCGATCAGCTCGCGGATCTTGTTGGACGTCCCGCGCAGCACGGCCAGGGCGCCCTCGGCCGCGCCCTCGCCGGGAGCCAGGGTGCGTAGGGCTTCGTCGAGCGCGCGCAGTTCGGCGCGGTAGTCGAAAGCGGCATGGGAGGGCCGGTTGCGCGTCATCGCATAGGCCACCGATTCGATGTCCAGCGCGGCCTTGCCGATCAGGTCGCCCAGCAGCGGCAGGACCGGGCCGTCGGCGAAGTAGTCGCGCAGCAGGGCGTAATCGGTGTGGGTCGACAGCAGCAGCTCGTACAGGTCGAACATGGCGTAGTGGACCTGCACCAGCACCGCCTCGTCGGGCCTGGGCTTGCCGCGCAGGATCAGGTCGCGCGAGGCCTGCTGGCGCTCGGCCAGCACGCTTTGCTGGCGCACCAGCTTTTCCAGCTGCGCCGGCAGCGGATTCGCCAGGTCGTAGCAGCCGGCCTTGTTGCTGGTATAGGCCGCCAGCTCGTACAGCGCTTCGGCCAGCACCTGCTGCTTGAGGCGGCGCCGCAGGATCCACACGACCACCATCGCATAGGCCATGTAGCCGGCGCCGCCCAGCAGGAACAGGCCGCCGTGGCGCAGCGCCTGCAAGGGCGTGGCCGCCGCCTCGCTCGACAGCATCATCACGAACAGGGCCACGAACTGCAGCGGCATCGCCTTCCGGCCATACACCACCATCATGCTGGACAGGAAGGAAACCAGCACGATCACGCTGCGCAGCAGCCAGGGCACCGGCGAAGACAGGCTGACCAGCAGGGCCACCAGGGAGCATGACAGCACCCCGGCCAGCATCTCGTTGAACTTGTGGCGCAGGGGGCCGGGCATGTCCATCAGGCTGGTGCACAGTGCGCCGATGGCGACCGCCATCGCGGCCGGCAGGTCGGCGGCGAGATAGGTCAGGTAGGTCAGGCCGACGATGCCGGTGGCGATCCGCAGGCCGGTGTAGAAATAGTGGCTGAAGAGGAAGGTGCGCGGTGCTAGGGCGTAGTGCATGGGATCGAATGGGCCGCGCCTGCCAGGAGTCGGGTAGGCTTTGCTGGCGATTTTAGCAAAAAACGCCAGCCGGGCCGATTCATCGCACGGCCATTCGTGTCCGTCTTTACGCCGGCAGGAAGCGCCGCAGCAGTGCCGTGAATTCCTCCGCGGCCTCGATATTCGACAGGTGGGACGCGTCCAGCACCGCCAGCTGCGCCCCCGCCACCTGTCCGGCCAGCCATTCGCCGTCGGCCACCGTAGTGACCGGATCGTGGCGGCCCGCGATCACCAGCGTGGGGCTGGCGATGCCCTGCACCTGTTCGCGCAGGTCGCAGCGGGACAGGGCGTCGCAGCAGGCGGCATAGCCTTCGGCATCCTGTGCGCGCAGCTGCCCGATCAGGTGGCGCACCGCGGCCGGCTGGCGCGCGATGAACGGCATGGTGAACCAGCGCGACGCGGCGCCATCCGCCACCGCGCCCATGCCTTCGACGCGGACCAGCGCGGCGCGCGTGGCCCAGCCATCCAGGTTGCCGATGCGGGCCGCGGTATTCGCCAGCACCAGCTTGTCGACGCGCTGCGGCGCATGGATGGCCAGCCACTGGCCGGTCAAGCCACCCATCGAGATCCCGCAGAAGTGCGTGCGCGCGATGCCGAGATGGTCGAGCAGGCCGAGCACGTCCAGGCCCAGGCGCGCAATCCCGGCCTGCCCGTTGCCGCGCGCGGAGCCGCCATGACCGCGGGTGTCGTAGCGCACCACATGAAAGTCCTCGGCCAGCGCCGCGGCCTGCGCGTCCCACATGCCGAGGTCGGTGCCGAGCGAATTCGAAAGGAGGAGGCAGGGCTTCTTGCGGTCGCCATCGGTCCGGTAGTAGAGCCGGCCGTCATCCAGGTGTGCGTAAGGCATGCGGTCTCCTCAGCCCAGGTCGCCGCCGGCCACGGGCAGGACGGTACCGGTGATATACGAAGCCTCGCGCGAGGCCAGGAACAGGATCGCGCCAACCTGCTCGTCGATGCTGCCGTAGCGGTGCATCAGGCTGGTGGCCATGGTCTGGTCGACGATGCCCTGGTACCACGCCTGTTCCGGCCCGCTGAGCGGGTTCGGGTTGCGCGGGACCTTGCGCGGCGGCGCCTCGGTGCCGCCGGTGGCCACCGCGTTGACGCGGATGTTGTCGCCCGCATGCTCGAAGGCCAGGCTGGCGGTGAGCGCGTTGACGCCGCCCTTGGCGGCCGAATACGGGATGCGGTAGATCCCGCGCGTCGCCACCGAGGACACGTTGACGATGGCGCCCGCCTGGCGCGAGATCATCGACGGCAGCACGGCGCGGCAGCACCACAGGGTCGGGAACAGCGAGCGCCGGATCTCCGCCTCGATCTGCCATTCCTCGTATTCCTGGTAAGGCTTGGCCCAGATGGTGCCGCCGACGTTGTTGACCAGGATGTCGATGCGGCCATAGTCGTCGAGCGCGCGCGCCATCAAGGCCTGGGCGCCATCCCAGGTCTCGAGGTCGACTTCCGACACCACGACTTGCGCGCCGAGGGCGGCCACCTCCTGCGCGACTTCGTTCACCAGCGACGAGCGGTCGGCCAGCACCAGCTGGGCGCCTTCGCGGGCGGCGGCCAGCGCCACGCCGCGGCCGATGCCCTGGGCGGCGCCGGTCACGACCATGACCTGGTCCTTGAAACGGTCCGGATGGATCATGCGGCACCTCCCTTGCCGGCGGCGGCGCTGGCGGAGAATCTCTCGAAATAGAAGTTGGCCGGCTTCATGCCGGTGCTGTCCAGCCAGCCGCGCACCGCCTCGACCATCGGCACCGGTCCGCACAGGTAGAGGTCGACGTCGCCGCCGTTCATCCAGGCCGCCTCGACGTGGGCCGTGGCATAGCCCTTGCGCGCATGGCTGCTGGCTTCGGCGGAAACGCAAGTCAGGTACTCGAACTGCGGATGCGCCGCGGCGATGCGGTCCAGGCGGGCGAGTTCGACCAGGTCGTGGTCGTTGGTCACCGCGTAGACCAGCCGCACCGGCTGGGTGAAGCCCTTGGCGGCCATGACGTCCAGCATCGACAGGAAGGGAGCGATGCCGGTGCCGCCGGCCAGCAGCAGCAGCGGGCGCGCCAGCGGCCGCAGGTAGAAGCTGCCGAAGGGACCGCTGAACGAGATTTCCTGGCCCGGCGCGGCGCGCTGCGTGAGGTAGCCGCTCATTAGGCCGTCCGGCACGTTGCGCACCACGAAGCTGGCGTGCGCCGCGCCAGGGGCGGAGCTGAAGGAATAGGAGCGGGTCTCGGCCGTGCCGGGCACTGTGACGTTGACGTACTGGCCCGGCAGGAAGTCCAGCAGCTCCGGCTGGTCCAGCGCCACCGAGAAGCGGATGGTCGAGGCCGAGAGCTGCTCGACGGCGGCGAGCTTGCCCTGGTAGTCGGCGACGCCGGTCTTGCACGCGCTTGACGTGGCGGGAATCTTCACCACGCAATCGGAGGTGGGACGCATCTGGCAGGCCAGCACGTAGCCGGCGGCAGCGTCCTTGTCGTCGAGCGCGTCCTCGATATAGCTGTCGGGCGGCATCTCGTACTGCCCGGACTCGCACAGGCCGCGGCAGGTGCCGCAGGCGCCGTCGCGGCAGTCGAGGGGAATGTTGACCTTCTGGCGGTAGGCCGCGTCGGCCAGTTTTTCGTTGTCGTTGCAGCTGATGAAGCGGGTGACCCCGTCCTCGAACTGCAGCGCGATCGTATGCGTCATGATCGGCTCCTGCTGTGCTTGTGCGTTGCTTAGATGTGGTAGATGTCGATGACCTGGCTGATGTAGTCGTTCTTCAGGACGACGTACTTGTCCAGGATCTGCGGACGCGGACCGGAAAAATCGATCGCGTAGCGCGACATGCCGAAATAGCTGTGGTTCGTGTGGTAGCGGTGGCTCAGCGTGTGCCAGTTGAAGCGCACGGTGACCACGCCGCCTTCGACGCCTTCGATTTCCACGTTGGCGATGTTGTGGCTGGTGCGGGTATCGGGAATCGTCGCGCTGGAGCGCTCGGTCTTGATCCGGAATACGCGGTCTTCCAGGCCCTGGCGGTTCGGGTAGAAGATCAGCGAGATCTCGCGCTGCGGATCGGTGACCAGCTTGTCGTCATCGTCCCAGGACGGCATCCAGAAGCGCGCGTCCGGGTGGTAGCACTGCAGCCACTCGTCCCACTGCTCGTCGTCGAGCAGGCGGGCTTCGCGGTAGAGGAAGGCGAGGATGTCCTGCATGGCGACCGCGCTCATTTCGCTTCTCCTTTGGCGTCGAAGGCCTTTTTCATGACGTCCAGCCAGTAGCGGTGCTGCACCGTGTACAGGCCTTCGTCCTCGGTGCGCACACCGCTCATCACCGGCGCCAGGCCGATGTCCCTTGCCGCCTCGTCGGGGCCGTGGATCCAGTGGGTGGCGCCGCGGCACATGTCGTTCCAGGCCATCGCCGCGCCGGCATAGCCCTGCTGGCAGGCGCGGAATTCCTCCAGGTCGTCCGGGGTCGCCATGCCGCTGACGTTGAAGAAATCCTCGTACTGGCGGATGCGGTGGGCGCGCGCCTCGTCCGATTCGCCCTTCGGCGCGATGCAGTAGATCGTCACCTCGGTCTTGTCCACCGACAGCGGGCGCAGCACCCGGATCTGGGAGCTGAACTGGTCCATCAGGTAGACGTTCGGGTACAGGCACAGGTTGCGCGAGCGCTCCACCATCCAGCCGGCCATGGCCTTGCCATGCTTCTCGGCGTATTCGGCCTGGCGCGCGTGGTTGGGGCGGTCTTCCGGGTTCGCCCACTGCGACCACAGCAGCATGTGGCCGTTCTCGAAGGCATAGAAGCCACCGCCCTGGCGGCCCCAGTTGCCGGCATCCATCGCGCGGATCTTGTCCTCGCCCGCCGCCTGTTCTTCCTTGCGGTGGTTGGTGGTGGCGGCGTAGTTCCAGTGCACGGCCGTCACGTGGTAGCCGTCGGCGCCGTTCTCGGCCTGCAGCTTCCAGTTGCCATCGTAGGTGTAGGTCGAGGAGCCGCGCAGCACTTCCAGCCCTTCCGGCGACTGGTCGACGATCATGTCGATGATCTTGCCTGCCTCGCCCAGGAACTCCTCGAGCGGCGCCACGTCCGGGTTCAGGCTGCCGAACAGGAAGCCCTTGTAGCTGCCGAAGCGCGCCAGCTTCTTGAGGTCGTGCGAACCTTCCTTGTTGAAGCATTCCGGGTAGCCGGCTTCGGCCGGGTCCTTCACCTTCAGCAGCTTGCCGCTGTTGTTGAAGGTCCAGCCGTGGAATGGGCAGGTATAGGTCGCCTTGTTGCCGCGCTTGTGGCGGCACAGCTGGGCGCCGCGGTGGCTGCAGGCGTTGATGAAGGCATTCAGCTCGCCGTTACGGTTGCGCGCGATGAAGACCGGCTGGCGGCCGATATGGGTCGTGTAGTAGTCGTTGACGTTGGCGACCTGGCTCTCGTGCGCGAGGTAGATCCAGTTGCCTTCGAAGATATGCTGCATCTCCATTTCGAACAGGCCTTCGTCGGTGAAGGCGTTGCGGTGCAGGCGGTACTGGCCGGTGGCGGCATCTTCCACCAGGTAGTCGTCCAGGCTCGTGGGCTTGAACGCGTTGACGGGACGGATCGGGATCATGGCAGGCCTCAGGCGGCGGCGCGGTTACGCTCGACGACGGTGCTCGGTGCGGCGTCGGTGTCGCGGTACAGGTGGAAGTCGAAATCGATCGAGGCGAAGGGCTTGTCCAGCTGCTTCGCGGCGATCCGGGCCGGGTCGTCGACGCGGACGATCGGCGGCACCAGGCCTTCGCGGCTGGCGAAGGCGAAGTCGTCCCACAGGTATTCGTCGCCGTCGATGTTGATCTGGGTGGTCAGCTTGCGCTGCCCCGGGGCGCTCACGAAGAAGTGGATGTGGGCCGGGCGCTGGCCGTGGCGGCCGAGCAGGTTCAGCAGCTGCTGGGTGGTGCCGTCCGGCGGACAGCCGTAGCCGACCGGGATGATGCTGCGGAACTGGTAGCGGCCGTCGGCGTCGGTGACGATGGTGCGGCGCAGGTTGAAGTCGGACTGGCTGCGGTCGAAGAACGAGTAGTTGCCCAGCAGGTTGGCGTGCCAGACTTCGACCTTCGCGTTCGGCAGCGGCTTGCCTTCCTGGTCGAATACGGTGCCCTGCATGAACAGGGTTTCCGCTTGATCGCTCTCGGTGCCGTCGTCGAGGCGGGCGAAGCCCACGCTCTCCGGCGCGCCGGCCACGTACAGCGGGCCTTCGATGGTGCGCGGGGTGCCGCCTTCGAGGCCGGCCTTCCGTTCGGCCTCGTCGGCGCGGATGTCGAGGAAGCGCTCCAGTCCCAGGCCCGCGGCCAGCAGGCCCAGTTCGCTGGCGGCGCCGGCGGCCGACATGTAGCCGATGCCGTGCCAGAATTCGGTCGGCGTGATGTCCAGGTCTTCGATCGCCTTGCACAGGTCGCCCAGCAGGCGCACCACGACCTGCTGCACGCGCGGGTCGGCGGGGCGGTCGGCGGCGTCCACGATCCAGTTCTTTACCAGGGTGTCGATGTCTGCGTGATTCATTGTGGTCTCCTTTGTGTTATGGCTTACTGGTCGTTGCTGCGGATCGAGGACGGATGGCGGCACAGCGGCATCACTTCGATCTGCATATAGGGGAACAGGGGCAGGGCGGTGAGCAGCGCGTGCAGCTCTTCGACGCTGTCGGCGTCGAAGATGCTGACGTTGGCGTACTGGCCGGCGATGCGCCAGATGTGGCGCCACTTGCCTTCCTGCTGCAGGCGTTGGGAATATTCTTTTTCGACCTGCTTGAGCTTTGCGGCGTCGTCCTGCGGCATCGAAGCCGGCAGGTTGACGTTCATTCGTACATGGAACAACATGGGTCTCTCCTTGGGGGCATCCTTAGTTGCGCTGCATCCGGCGCAGTTTCTCGATATCGATCTCGACGCCCAGGCCCGGGCCGGCCGGCACCTGCAGCATGAAATCGCGGTAGACCAGCGGCTCGCGCAGCACTTCCTCGGTCAGCAGCAGGGGGCCGAACAGTTCGGTGTCCCAGGCCAGTTCGGGGAAGGTGGCGCAGAGGTGGGCGGTGGCGGCGGTGCCGATCCCGCCTTCGAGCATGGTGCCGCCGTACAGGCCGACGCCTGCCAGGCGCGCCACGGTCGCCACTTCGAGCGCCGGCAGCAGGCCGCCGGACTGGGCGATCTTGACCGCGTACACGTCGGCCGCATCCATGCGCGCCAGCGCCATCGCGTCGTCGGGACCGTGCAGGGCCTCGTCGGCCATGATGGCGACGTCGAAGCGCTGCTTCAGGCGCGCCATGGCGCCGGCGTTGACGGCTTTCACCGGCTGCTCGACCAGGTCGATGCCGCCGGCTTCGAGGGCCGCGATGCCGCGCACGGCATCTAGCTCGCTCCAGGCCTGGTTGACGTCGACCCGCACGCTGGCGCGGTCGCCGAGGGCGCGCTTGATCGCCAGCACGTGCTCGACGTCGTCGGCGACGCTGCGCAGGCCGATCTTCAGCTTGAAGATGCGGTGGCGGCGGATCTCCAGCATGTGCTCGGCCTCGGCGATGTCCTTGGCGGTGTCGCCGCTGGCCAGGGTCCAGGCCACCGGCAGGGCGTCGCGCACGCGGCCGCCCAGCAGTTCGGACAGCGGGACACCGAGGCGGCGCGCCTGGGCGTCGAGCAGGGCGGTCTCGAGGGCGCATTTGGCGAAGCGGTTGCCCTGGATGATCTTGCGGATCTTCGCCATCGCCTTGGCCGGCTGGGCGGCCTCCATGCCGACGAGCAGGGGAGCGATGTGGGTGTCGATGTTGACCTTGACGCTTTCCGGGCTCTCGTCGCCGTAGTTCAGGCCGCCGATGGTGGTGGCTTCGCCCCAGCCTTCGATGCCGTCGGCGCAGAGGACCCGCACCAGCACCAGGGTCTGGGTGCTCATCGTCGCCACGGACAGCTTGTGCGGACGGATCGTCGGCACGTCGACGAGGATGGTTTCGATAGTTTGAATCATATTTATTTCGTATAATGCGCTGAGGTGATGACACGATATTCCTGCGAATGATGGGCGTCCAACACCGTTTTGGTATCCCTTTAATACCTGTAAGGTATGGTTATGGAATTGCGACACTTGCGGTACTTCGTGGCGGTAGCGGAGGAAAGGAATTTCACGCGGGCGGCCGAGCGCCTGCACATCGCCCAGCCGCCACTCAGCCGGCAGATCCAGCAGCTCGAGGAATACCTGGGAGTCGCGCTGATCGAAAAGGGGTCGCGGCCCCTGAAGCTGACCGAGGCCGGCCAGTTCTTCCTGGCCCACGCGAAGCCGCTGCTCGACCAGGTGCGGGACCTGAAGGCGATGACCCAGCGGGTGGGCAAGCTGGAACGCACGCTGTCGGTGGGCTTCGTGGCCTCGACCTTGTACGGCCTGCTGCCCGACATCATCCGCCGCTACCGCGAGCGCCACCCCGAGGTCGAGGTGACCCTGCACGAGATGACCACGGTGGACCAGTTGAAGGCACTGAAGGAGGGACGGATCGACGTCGGCTTCGGCCGCATCAAGAGCGAGGATCCGAGCATCCGCCGGATCCGGCTGCGCGACGAAAGGATGGTGGCGGCGGTGCCGTCCGGCCACCGGCTGGCGCAGCGGCGGGAAGGCCTGCGCCTGCTGGACCTGCTGCACGAGCCGCTATTGGTGTATCCGAAGGCGCCGCGGCCCAGCTTCGCCGACCAGGTGCTGGCCGCGTTCAGCGAAGCGAACCTGGTGCCGGACCATGTGACCGAGGTGCGCGAGCTGCAGATCGCGATGGGGCTGGTGGCGGCCGGGCAGGGCATCTCGATCGTGCCGGAAAGCGTGGTGGGGATGCACCACCGGAACGTGGCTTACCTGAAGATCGAGGACAAGTACGCTTTTTCGCCGGTCCTGTTCAGCGTGCGCCACATGGACCGCTCGCCCGAACTGGAGAACATGCTGGCGGCGGTGTACTCGATCTATGACGACATGGGCCTGCCCTACGAGAAGGAGCGCCTATAAAGGCGGCTCAAGGCGGCAAAGCACCGATGTCCAGGCTCTCAACCAGCCGAAACAAGCTCTTGCAACTTCACATCTGGGCCGCCACGGAAATCCCGGCCGCCCTCGCGGCGAGTTCGCGCAGCCATTCGAGCCCCGGCTCCTTGTGGTTGCGCGGATGCCAGGCCATCGCCAGCGCGAAGGGGGGCGCATCGAAGGGCAGCGCGAACATGTCCAGCCGGTCCGCGTAGCCGGCCAGCAGGCCGGCCGGCAGGGTCGACACATAATCCGACTTCTCCAGCACCGCGGGCACCATCCCGAACTGGGGCACCGACAGCACGAGATTGCGCCGGTAACCCAGTTGTTCCAGGGTTTCATCCATATAGCCATGCAAGGGTCCGCGCAGCGGCGAGGCCACCACATGGCGCAGCCCCAGGTAGGTCTCCAGGTCCAGCGTTCCGGTGCCGCGCGGATGGCCCTTGCGCTGCGCCATCACGAAGGGCTGGGTCGGCAGCACACGCATCTTCGCGTTTTCCGGAATCGCGCGCTGCGCGTCGATCAGCAGGTCGATCTCTCCTGATTCCAGCAGGGCCGCAGCCGCGCCCGGCTCCGCCATGCTCATCGTCATCCGCACGCCCGGCCCCGCGCTGCCGCCCAGGAGCTCGATCAGCGGCAGCCCGACCACGGTGGTGGCGTTGTCGCCGAGCGCCACCTGGAAGGTGCGCTGTCCGGTATGCGGATCGAAGCCGGCTTCGCTGCCCAGCACCGCGCCGAGGTCGGCCAGCGCCTTGCGCAGCGGCGCACGCAGCGCCAGTGCGCGTGCCGTGGCGATCATGCCGCGGCCGCTTTCCGCCGGCAGCAGCAGCGGGTCGCCGAACAGCTGGCGCAACCGCGCCAGCTGGGCGGAGAGTGCCGGCTGGCTGATGTGCAAGCGTGCGGCCGCGCGGGTCACGTTGGACTCGGCCAGCAGCGCGTCGAGCGACACCAGCAGGTTCAGGTCGATCGACGAGAGTTCTTTCGTATCCATGTGGCTTATACGTCCTATGCTTTTGTTTGATTTCAATTATAGGTCGCCCAAGCCTATAGTGGCCAGGTCACTCTTATATAGGACTCAGCCATGAAAACCCAACGTGTACTCGTCACCGCAGGCGCCTCCGGCATCGGGCGCGAGATCGTGCGCGCCTTCGTCGCCCAGGGCGCCGAGGTCTATGTCGTCGACCTGAACGCGGACGGCCTCGCCGACCTGGCGAAAGAATCCGACCGTATCCATACCGCCGTATGCGACATGTCCAGCCGCAGCCAGATCGAGGCCATGGTGCCGGCGGCGGCCGCCGCGCTGGGCGGCATCGACGTGCTGGTGAACAACGCCGGCATATCCGGCCCGACCTCCCCGGTCGAGAGCTTCGACCCGGACGCCTGGGACAGCGTGATGCAGGTGAACGTCAACGGCACCTTCAACGTCACCCGCCTCGCGATTCCCTACCTGAAGCAGTCGGAGGCCGGCTCGGTCATCGTGATGTCCTCGGTCGCCGGCCGCTTCGGCTACCCGAACCGCAGCGCCTACTCGGCCAGCAAATGGGCGCTGGTCGGCTTCACCAAGTCGCTGTCGCGCGAACTGGGCGCGGACGGCATCCGCGTCAACGCGATCCTGCCGGGCGCCGTCGCCGGCGAGCGTATCGAAAAGGTGCTGGCCGGCCGCGCCGCCGTCAGCGGCCGTCCGGTGGAGGAAGAACGTCGCGCCGCCATGGCGATCCAGTCGCTGCAGCGCTTCGTCGACCCGCGCGACATCGCCGCCCTGGCCGTCTTCATCAGTTCCGATGCCGGCAAGTCGATCTCGGGCCAGATGCTGCCGATCGATAACGACATCCAGACCGCAAGCTGAAAGGGAGAATCACCATGTCCGACACCACCACCACCACCACCCTGCGCGAGCGCCTGATCGGCGCCTGGAAGCTCGTCTCCTACGTCGAACAGCCGGTCGACGGCTCCGCGCCTTTCTACCCGTTCGGCGAAACGCCGCAGGGCATCATCATGTACACGCCGGACGGTTTCATGTCGGCCCAGTTGTGCCATGCGCAACGCATGCCCTTCGCCTCCGGCGACTGGTTCAAGGGCACGCCGGAGGAATACGAGGCGGAAGCCAGCTCCTACATTGCCTATACCGGCCCCTTCCACGTCGACGAGGAACTGCAGTCGCTGACCCACAGCATGTTCATCTCGCTGTTCCCGAACTGGAAAGGCCAGACCCAGCCGCGGGTGGTGAAGATCGAGGGCGATTACCTGTATCTCGGCACCGCCAGCCCGATCCAGTCGCAGGGCAAGACCGTGAACTCGGCCCTGAAGTGGAAACGCGCCTCGGCCGCCTGACATGAACCAGCCCTCGATCCCGAACGGCAGGCGCTGGCTGTACCTGGCCACCGCGGTGCTGACCCTGATGTGCACCGGCTCGATCTATGCGTTCAGCGTGTTTTCCGGCCCGCTCGCCGTCGAACGGGGCTGGAGCGCGGCCCAGGTCACGCTGGCCTTCACGGTCAACACCGCGGTGTGCCCGATCCCGATGATCCTGGCCGGCAAATGGGTCGACCGCGGCTATGCCCGCGCCAGCATGATGCTGGGCGGCTGCATGTTCGGCCTGGCCTTCGTGATCATCGCCAGCGTGCCCGGCCTGAGCGCGCTCTACCTCGGCTACGGCGTGCTGGGCGGGATCGGCATCTCGCTCGCCTATGCCGGCGCGCTCGGCAACGTGGCGCGCTATTTCCCGGACAAGCGCGGTCTGGCGACCGGCCTGGTCACCGCCGGCAACGGCGCCGCCGCGCTGGTCACCGCGCCGCTGGCGGCATCCCTGATCGCCTCCGGCGGCGTGCTGTCGGCCCTGCGCATCCTCGGCATCGGCTTCTTCGTGGTGGCGCTGGCATGCGGCCTGCTGACGAAGACGGCGCCGGCGGGCTTCCGGCCGGCCGGCTGGACGCCGCCGCAGTCCGGCGCCGCATCCGACGGACTGGGCTGGCGCGCGATGCTGGCCACACCGGTGTTCTACCTGCTGCTGGCGTTGCTGGCCTCGGGCGCGATGTCGGGCCTGATGATCGCCGCCAACGCATCGCAGATCGGCCAGAACATGTTCCACGTCAGCGCCGGCGTCGCCGCCGCCTGCGTCGGGCTGTACGCCGCCAGCAATGCGCTGGGGCGCTTCTTCTGGGGCGCGGTGTCCGACCGGATCGGCGGACCGAACACCCTGATCGTGATCTTCGTGCTGGTCGCCGCCATGCTGGGCGTGCTGGCGGGGTCGACCTCGGTCAGCGGCTTCATCGTCGGCATGTGCGGCATCGGCCTGGCCTTCGGCGGCGTGATGGGCGTGTTTCCGGCGCTGGTGGCGGCGCGCTTCGGCCTCCGGTATTTCGGCGAGAACTACGGGATCATGTTCTGCGGCTATGCACTGGCGGCCTTCTGCGGCCCGCGCCTGGGCGCCTCGATGGCGGCCCTCAACGGCGGCGACTTCAGCAAGGCCTTCCTGGTGGCCATCGTCGTCTGCGTGGGCGGCCTCGGCCTCGCGCTAGTGCTGCGCGGTCTTGGGCGCCGCGCCCCCACCGCGGCCGCATGAGCGGTCCCCTATCGGCTTCAATCCAAAGAGAGCATCCATGTCACATCGTATAGTCATCGTCGGCGGCGGCGCCGGCGGGCTCGAACTCGCGACCCGGCTCGGGCGCACGCTCGGCAAGCGCGGGCAGGCGGTCGTCACCCTGGTCGACGCCCAGCTGACCCATGTCTGGAAGCCCCTGCTGCACGAGGTGGCGGCGGGTTCGCTCAACGTGCCGGCGAACGAGCTGAACTACGTCGCCCAGGCCAAGTGGAACCACTTCCGGTTCCTTCACGGGCGCCTGACCGGCCTCGACCGCGGTCGCCGGACGATCCGCCTGCGTCAGGTCCTCGACGACGCCGCCGCCGTGCCCGAGGCCGAGATTCCCTACGATACCCTGGTGATCGCGGTCGGCAGCGTCGCCAACGACTTCGGCACGCCCGGCGCGGCCGAACACTGCATCTTCCTGGATACTCCCGAGCAGGCCGGCCGCTTCCACCGCCGGCTGCTCGGCCATTACCTGCGGGCCCAGGCCAGCGCAGCCACCGACGCCGGGCTCGGCATCGCCATCGTCGGCGCCGGCGCGACCGGCGTCGAGCTGGCCGCCGAGCTGGCCAACGCGGCCCGGGAGCTGCCCGGCTACGGGCTGAGCGCGATCCGTCCGGAAAACGTGCGCATCACCGTGCTCGACGGCGCGCCGCGGGTGCTGCCGGGGCTCGGCGAGCGCATCGGCCAGGAGGCGCACCGGACGCTCGAGAGCCTGGGCATTGCCGTCATCACGTCGGCACGGGTGACCGAGGTCACCGCACACGGCATCCGCACCGCCGACGGCGGCATGGTCGAAGCGTCGCTGAAGGTATGGGCGGCCGGCATCAAGGCGCCGGTCCTGCTGCGCGGGCTGGGCGGCCTGGAGACCAACCGCATCGACCAGCTGGTGGTGCGTCCGACCCTGCAGACCACCCGCGACGACACCGTCTTCGCGCTCGGCGACTGCGCCGCCTGCGAGCTCGGCGACGGCAGCGGGCGCAACGTGCCGCCGCGCGCCCAGGCCGCCCACCAGCAGGCGGCGCTGTTGGCGCGCAATATCCAGGCCAGGATCGCCGGCGCCCCGCTGGCCGACTACCGCTACCGCGACTACGGCTCGCTCGTGTCGCTGTCGCGCTTCAGCGCGGTCGGCAACCTGATGGGCAGCCTGATGGGCAGTATTCGCGTGGAAGGGCGGCTGGCCCGGCTGTTCTACGTTTCCCTGTACCGCATGCACCAGCTGACTTTGGGCGGCTTGCTGCGCACCGCGCTGCTGATCCTGGGCGACCGGATCAGCCGCCGGACTTCACCGCGGCTGAAGCTGCACTGAACGATGAAACCGACCGTCATTTCCCTGCTTGCCCTCGCGCTCGCCCAGGCCTGGGCCACGCCGGCCCGCGCCGGCGAGCCGGTGTCCGCCGTCGATACCCTGGCCGCGCACGGCGTCACCCTGGGCGCGATCTACGTCAACGAAACCGCCGGCAACGTGTCCGGCGGCCTGCAACAGGGCGCCGCGGTGTCCCACTACCTGCTCGGCGGCGCCGACGTCGACCTCGGCAAGGCGGCCGGCTGGCAGGGCGCCATCCTGCACGCCAAGGTCATCGCCATCAAGTCGCATGGCCTCAACGAGGACTACATCGGCGGCGGCATCGATACCCAGGAAAACTACGCGCCGTTTCCCTTCGTGCGTTTTGCCGATCTCTCGCTTGAACGGACCATGGCGCTGGGGAAGGGCGCCACGCTGCAGTTGCAGGCCGGCCTGATGGGGGCCTCGGCCTACTTCGCGCGCTCGCCCTATGCCTGCGAGTTCATGAACCATGCGTTCTGCGGCGCGATCTGGGGCCTGGGCCAGGACAGCGGGACCGCCAACGCGCCGCTCGCGACCTGGGCCGGGCGCGCGCTGCTGCGCTCCGGCCATGCCTATGCCCAGGCCGGCCTGTTCATGAGCGACACCAACGTCACCAACCCCGACGCCCACTTGTTCGACTTCAACAAGACCCGCTTCACCGGCCGCAACTGGCTGTTCGAGGCCGGCCACGAGACCAGCCTGGCGGACGAGGACAAGCCGCATTACGTCCGCCTGGGCGGCTGGTACCTGCACGCGCCGCGCAACGATGCCTACTACAACGCGCAGGGAAAATCGTATGCGCTCGAGGGAGGCAAGCATGCGGTCATGCATTACGGCTCGGGCGCCTATCTGACGGCAGGCAAGGTGATCGCCAGGCCGGATCCGCACGGCACGGCCAACCTGGCCGTGTTCGGGAGCGTGCTGCGCAGCTTTAACGGTGGCGAGCCGATCGCCTCGGCGCTCAAGCTGGGCATCGTGCAGAACGGCACCTTCGCCTCACGGCCGCACGACGCCTTCATGCTGGGCGTGGCCGACACCGCCTACGGCCGCTCGCTGGGGCGCTTCCTGGCCGAGAAACGGGCCCTCCAGGGCGGCACGGGCGCTCCCAGCCGCCACGAATACACGATCGAGATCGGATACCGGGCCGAGCTGATGTCGGGCGTGATGCTGACGCCGAACATCCAGTACGAGATCCATCCCGGCACCCGCGGCTTCCCGACCGCCGGCCGGGAGATCGGCGACCCGCTGGTGCTCGGCCTCAAGCTGACCATGGACCTTGGGCGGGTCGGCGGTTTCGCGCGTGCGCCACGTTGAATCGGCCATGTCTATACTCGGAGGCGCACCGGCGCTCCGGTGCGCATTCCGGGGAGTCGCCATGGACAATCGCCTCGGGCAAGCCACGGGCCAGGTGCTTGCCCCCTTGAAGGAATTGCTGCCGGCGCTCGAAGCGCTGTACACCGACGTGCATGCGCATCCGGAACTGTCGATGCAGGAACACCGCACGGCCGGGCTGGCCGCAGACCGCCTGCGCGCGGCCGGCTATGACGTCACGGCCGGCATCGGCGGCACCGGCGTGGTCGGGGTGCTGCGCAATGGCCCGGGTCCGACCGTGATGCTGCGCGCCGACATGGACGCGCTGCCGGTCAGGGAGATGACCGGATTGCCGTATGCGAGCACGCTCGATGCCGTCGACCGCGAGGGCCGCACGGTGCCGGTGATGCATGCCTGCGGCCATGACATGCACGTGGCGTGGCTGGCCGGCGCCGCCAGCCTGCTGGCGCAAGGACGCGCGGCCTGGAGCGGCACCCTGGCGGCCGTGTTCCAGCCGGGCGAGGAAACCGCCGAAGGCGCGCGCGCCATGCTCGACGACGGCCTGTACAAGCACTTCCCGAAACCCGACGTCATCCTCGGCCAGCACGTGATGGTGGCGTCTGCGGGCGAGGTCGGCGGACGCACCGGCACCATCACCTCCGCCGCCGACAGCCTGCAGGTCCGCCTGTTCGGCCGCGGCGCGCACGGCTCCATGCCGCAGGCCTCGATCGACCCGGTGGTGATGGCGGCGGCGACGGTGTTGCGCCTGCAGACGATCGTCGCGCGCGAGCTGTCGCCGAACGAGGCGGCGGTCGTCACCGTCGGCTCGCTGCAGGCCGGCACCAAGGAAAACGTGATTCCGGACGAGGCCCTCATCAAGCTCAACGTGCGCAGCTACGACCCCAAGGTGCGCCAGCGCGTGCTGGACGCCATCGAGCGGATCGTCAACGCCGAGGCGGCCGCTTCCGGCGCGCCCAGGCCGCCCGAGATCACCATGCTGGACAGCTATCCGATGGGCGTCAACGACGGCGGCGCGAGCACACGCGTGGGCGACGCCTTCCGCCACTATTTTCCCGCCGCGCGGGTGCACCAGACCGGACCGACCTCGGCCAGCGAGGATTTCGGCTCCTTCGGCCAGGCATGGCAGGTGCCGGCCGTGTTCTGGTTCGTCGGCGGCACCGACCCCGACACCTATGCGAAGGCGAAGGCGGCGGGCGAAGTCAACAAGATCCCGAGCAACCATAGCCCGTACTTCGCGCCGGTTCTCCATCCGACCCTGGAGACCGGGGTGGAAACCCTGGTGGTGGCGGCGCTGGCGTGGCTGGCGCAAGGCGCTGCCGCCGCGCCGGACGCTTCCTAGTCGCGCAGCCGCTCGGCGGCAAAACGGCGCAACACCGCCATCACCGGCGCCTCGGTGCGGCCGGCCAGGGTCACGTAGGCAAAGCGCGCCTTCGCCTCCAGCCGCGGCCGCACCGGGAGCTCGACCAGCCGGCCGGCCTCGATCCCTTCGCGCGCGGCCGCGGCCAGGCCGAGGAACAAGGCCTGCGAGCGCTCGACGGCGCCGATCAGGCTGCCCACGTCCTCGCACTGCAGGGTCGTCATGCGTTCCGGATTCGCCTGCGGTCCGTAGAGCTCGACCAGCAGGCGCGCGATCTCGTCCGACAGGGGCGCGGAGGCGATGGGGTAGGCCAGCGCCTGCGCCGGCGTCACCTCGTCCAGCCCGGCCAGCGGATGACCGGCGCGGCATACGAAGCAGGTGCGCAGTTCGCCGACGATCTCGACCCGCAGGTCGGCGGACGGCGGCACGCTGCGCGCATCGACGATCAGCGCGTCGAGCTGGTTGGCGCGCAGCTGCATGAGCTGCAGCCCGGTCGGGCCGCGCGTGATGCCGACCTGGACGCTCGGATGCTCCTGCGCCATATGGCAGAGCAGGGGCGTCATCAGCATGGCGCCGGGATTCGAACCCATCCCGATCCGCATCGACCCGCCTTCGCCCTGCATGAACAGCTCGGCGCTGCGGCGCAGCTCGCCCGCATCGCGCACCAGCCGCTCGGCGCGCGCCACCACGTCCTTGCCCAGCGGCGTCAATTCGTTGCGCTTGCCGATCCGGTCGAGCAGGGGCGCGCCCAGCTCTTCCTCCAGACCCTGGATACTGCGGCTGAGGGCAGACTGGGTGATGAACAGCTGTTCCGCCGCCCGGCTGAAGGAGCGCGTGCGCGCCAGGGCCAACAGATGTTCCAGCTGCCTGATGTTCACGTGATGATCGAAATGAATGGTTCCGAGAAAAAGAATGCATTGGACACATGCATTGGCGGATCGTACCATGGCCGCGCTTTTGCCGTATCGACCCCGGACCCCGAATGACCCTGCTTCACACGATCTACCTGGTTGCCATCGCCGCCGAAGCGGCGTCCGGGGCCCTGATGGGCATGCGGCGGCGCATGGACCTGTTCGGGCTGTGCGTGGTAGGCACCGTCACTGCCCTCGGCGGCGGTACCGTGCGCGACATGATCCTCGGCCACTATCCGCTCGGCTGGGTCGCGCATCCCGAATACCTCGCCTTCACGGTCGGCGCCGCGATCGTCGCCGCCCTGCTGGCACGGGGGATGCACCGCCTGAAGACCGCCTTCCTGTGGATGGACGCGCTCGGGCTGGTGGCCTTCACGGTGATAGGCTGCGATATCGCGGCCGGCACCGGTGCCAACCCGGTGGTGGTGATCCTGATGGGCACGACCACCGGGGTGTGCGGCGGCCTGCTGCGCGACGTCCTGTGCAACCAGGTGCCGCTGGTGCTGCGGCGCGACCTGTACGCCACCGTCTCGCTGGTGACCGGCCTGCTGTACGTCGGCCTGCTGCGCGCCGGCGTCGGCGACGGGCTCGCCACCTTCAGCGCCATCGGGACCGGCTTCGCCCTGCGCCTGCTGGCAATCCGCTTTGCGCTGGCGCTACCGGTGCTGGAAGCCGACATCAGTTCTTTCGACGACGAGCTCGGCGAGCGTCACTGACCCATGTATCCGGTTCCCGGGCACCCGCCGGCCTGGCGCTCGCGCCTGGTGTTGTCCCTCATGTTCGCGGCCTTCGCGACGCTGGCCCTGCGCGCGGTCTGGCTGCAGCTCGTCGCCGACGAGTTCCTGCGCCGGCAGGGGGCGGCGCGGCATGTGCGCACGCAGGAGCTGGCGGCGAGCCGCGGGCGCATCCTCGACCGCAACGGCCATGTGCTGGCGATGTCGCTGCCGGTGAAGGCCGTGTGGGCGGTGCCCGAGGAGGTGCGCGGCGCCTCGGCGCAGCAGCTCGACGCCCTGGCGCGGCTGCTGGACCTGGGACGGCCGGAGCTGGATGCGAAGCTTGCATCGCGGCGCAGCCTGGTCTACCTGAAGCGCCAGGTCGAGCAGGATACCGTCGAGCGCATCCTGCAACTGGGCATCCGCGGCATCGAGACGCGCGGGGAATACAAGCGCCACTACCCCTACGCAGAGCTGACCGCCCACGTGGTCGGCTTCACCAGCGTCGAGGATGCCGGCCAGGAAGGCATGGAGCTGGCCCATGATGCCACCCTGGCCGGCGCCGCCGGCAGCCGCCGGGTGCTCAAGGACCGCCTCGGCCACCTGCTCGAAGACATGGGCACGACGCGGCCGGCACGCGACGGTCGAGACCTCACGCTGTCGATCGACCGCAACATCCAGCATATCGCGCATACCCGCCTGAAGGCGGCGCTGAAGAAGCACCAGGCCAGGGCCGCCGGCATCGTCGTGCTCGACGTGCGGACCGGCGAGGTGCTGGCGCTGGCCAACCTGCCGGACTACGACCCCAACGACCGTGGCCGCCTGACCGGCGCCCAGCTGCGCAACCGGGTGCTGACGGACACCTTCGAGCCGGGGTCGGTGATGAAACCCTTCACCATCGCACAGGCCCTCGAAAGCGGCGTGGCGACGCCGGACACGATCGTCGAGACGGCGCCGGGCCGCCTGTCGATCGGCCGCGCCGTCATCCACGATGCCAGTCCACACGGGACCCTGACGGTGGCGGAGGTGCTGCAGAAATCCTCGAACGTGGGCACCGCAAAGCTGGCGCTGCGGATGGCGCCGGGCGAGATGTGGGCCTTGCTGACCAAAGCCGGCTTCGGTCAGGCCCCAGGGCTCGGCTTTCCCGGCAGCGCCGCCGGAAGGCTGCGGCCCTACGCGAGCTGGAAACCGATCGAGCAGGCCACGATCAGCTATGGCCACGGAGTCTCGACCTCGCTGATGCAGATGGCGCAGTCCTACCTGATGTTCGCCCGCGACGGCGACACGATCCCGGTGACCTTGCTGAAGACGGACGCCGCGCCCGCCGCCCAGGCCGTGATCTCGGGAGCGACCGCAAGCGCGGTGCGCGGCATGATGGAGCGCGCCGCCGCACCCGGCGGCACCGCGCCGCGCGCCCGGATCCCCGGCTACCGCGTGGCCGGCAAGACCAGCACTGCGCACAAGGCGGTCGGCGGGCGCTACACCAGCACCTATGTTGCCGGCTTCGTCGGTTTCGCGCCGGTGTCGGCGCCACGCGTGATCGTGGCGGTCATGATCGATGAACCCTCGGCCGGCGGCCACTACGGCGGCACGGTGGCGGCGCCGGTGTTCGCGGCGGTCGTGCAGGACACGCTGCGGGCGCTGAACGTGGCGCCCGATGCGCCGGTCGACGACATCATCGTTCCTCTCGAGGCGGTGGACGAAGAGCCCTGAGCCGGCCGGGAGACGGCATCCCGGCCGCGGCCGCCGGACAACAAATGCCGCCGATCCGCGCTCTCTTGTTGACGCGCCGTCTCCATTCATACTACATTGCCTTCCCCCGTATTTTCCGTATGGAAAGCAATATGAGCAAGGAAGTAACGAATTGGCAAGCGCCGCCTTCACCGGAAGACGGCATCCATGACTTCGCATCCGCCTTGCTGGTGCAGCTGGTCGTTCCCGCCTTCGTGCTGAATGCGGAAGGTCGGGTGGCGATCTGGAACCATGCCTGCGAGCGCCTCACCGGCATTCCGGCCGCCGAGATGATCGGGACGGCCAATCACTCGCTCGGCTTCTACCATACGGCGCGGCCGACCCTGGCGGACCTGATCCTGACCGACCGCATCGAGGACGCGAAGACCCTGTACCGGATCTACGACGACGGCGAGCACCGGGGCACGGTGAGCGGCGCCGGCTGGTGCGACATGCCGCGCACCGGCGAACGGCGCTTCCTGGTGATGGATGCCGGTCCGGTCTATGGCCGCTCGGGTCAGCTGTTCGGGGTGCTCGAGACCTGGCGCGACATGACGGTGCAGAAGGAAGCCCAGCTCGCGCTGGAACGCCTGGTCATGCGCGACGGGCTGACCGGCATCGCGAACCGCCGCTGCTTCGACGAGACCCTGCGCAAGGAGTGGGAGCAGGCGCGCCGGACCGGCCATCCCTTGTCCCTGCTGCTGCTCGACGTCGACCACTTCAAGCGCTACAACGACAGCTACGGCCATCCGGCCGGCGACGAATGCCTGCAGCGGGTGGCCGCGATCGCGGCCGGGCAGGTGCGGGTCTACGACCTCGCAGCGCGCTACGGCGGCGAAGAGTTCGCGGTGATCCTGCCGCAGCAATCCCTGGCCGGCGCCGGCGCCGTGGCGGAACGGATCCGCGCCGCCGTCGAGGGCAGCGGGCCGGCCGAAAGGAAGGCGACCGTCAGCATCGGGGCGGCCACCTTCGCGGGCGAGGAGCCGGCGTCGCTGGAGGCCCTGCTCGCGCGCGCGGATGCCGCGCTCTATCGCGCCAAGCACGGGGGGCGCAACCGTGTCGTCCTGGACGGCGAGTCGGGCGCAGACTAGATACTTCATTGTTGAAATAAATTCGGCGGCGAAGTAATATGTATCTCGCCGGCGCAATGCAAAGCATCGCGCCAGCGTCACCGACACAGATACATGACCCAACAACACACGAAGCAGCCGCCCGCAGCGCCTTCGCCGGCGCCGGCGTCCCGCCGCCGCCGGCTGTTCACGGCGATCGCCGTTGGCGGACTGCTGGCCGCCTTCGCCGGCGCCGGCATCTACTGGACGACCTCCATGCAGTACCGCGAGCTCACCGAGGACGCCTACGTGGAGGGCAACCTGGTGCCGGTGACGACCCAGGTCGCCGGCACCGTGACGGCAATCGGTGCCGACAACACCGACCGCGTCGCCGCCGGACACGAACTCGTCAGGCTCAGCGCGGTGGATGCCAAGCTGGCCCTGGCGCGCAGCGAGGCGGCGCTGGCGAAGACGGTGCGCCAGGTGCGCGCCCAGTATGCCTCGGCGGCGCAGATGCAGGCCAACGCCGAGCTGCGCCGCGCCGAACTGGGCAAGGTGCAGGAGGACTTCGAGCGCCGCTCGCGGCTCGCCCATTCGGGCGCGATCTCGGGTGAGGAACTGGCCCATGCGCGCGACGCGGTGCGCGCCGCGCGCGCGGCGCTCGACTCGGCGGAGCGGCAGGCGGCCGCCAGCCATGCCTACGTCGACGGCACCATGGTGGCCACCCATCCGGAGGTGCTGGGCGCGGCGGCGCAGGTGAAGGACGCCTACGTCGCCATGGTCCGGACCTCGGTGCCGGCGCCGATGGGCGGCGTGGTCGCGCGGCGCAACGTCCAGGTCGGGCAGCGGGTGGCGGCGGGCACGGTGCTGATGACCATCGTGCCGGTCGAGACGATCTGGGTGACGGCGAACTTCAAGGAATCGCAACTGCGGCATATCCGCAGCGGACAGCCGGTCACGCTCACCGCCGACGCCTACGGCAAGGATGTGGTCTACCACGGCAAGGTGGTCGGCGAGGAAGCCGGCACCGGCAGTGCGTTCTCGCTGATGCCGGCCCAGAACGCGACCGGCAACTGGATCAAGGTGGTGCAGCGGGTTCCGGTGCGCATCGCGCTGGATTCGCGCGAAGTCGAGCAGCATCCGCTCCAGCTCGGGCTCTCCATGCGGGTCCGCGTCGACACCCGCCAGCGCGGCTGGCCGCGACTGGCGCGCGCGCCGGCGCCGCGCCAGTCCTACCGCACCGACGTGTTCGACACCGAGGACTGGGCCGCCGATTCGCTGGTCGCCAGCATCATTGCGGCGAACGCGGCGAACGCGGCGAACGCGGCGGATGGGCGTGCGCTGGCGCGCCGGTAACCGGGCATGCAGATCGCGCCACCCCGGCATCCGCGCCTGCTGCTGCTGACGATCTTCCTGCTGACCGCGACCGAATACCTGCAGACCGGGATGGTGGCCTTCGGCGCCGGCCCGATCATGGGCGGGATCGGCGCGGCCCCCGAGGAATTCAGCCTGATCGGCGTGATCTACGCCTGCGTCGCGGTCGCCGTGATCAGCAAGCAGCGCTGGCTGGCCGAGCGTCTCGGCTGGCGCCGTTTCTTGCTGTGCTCGCTGTTCGTGTTCGCCTGCGGCGCGGCGATCTGCGGGGCCAGCGAGTCGAGCGGGCAGTTCACCATCGGGCGCATCGTGATGGCGCTGGGCGGCGGCAGCTTCATGACCTCCGCGCGCCTGCTGATCAACCTGTTTCCGCCGAGTCCGGCCCGCTTCACCGGTATTCGCTTTTTCGCCACCGCTCTGGCGGTCGGCAGTTCCGGCGGTCCGCTGCTGGCGTCGGCGGCGGTGTCGAACGAGGGCTGGCAGTGGATCTTCGCGATACTGATCGGCCTTGCCGTCCTCATCGCCGTGCTGGCCGCCGCCTGCCTGCCGGCCGAGGTCCCGCCGCGCGAGCTGCGCACGCAATCGCATCCGGCGCTGCTGATGGCGCTGGTGGCCGGTAGCTTCGCGGTCCTGTATGCCCTGCAGCGCTCGTATTACGATTTCTACAGCGACCTGCCGATGCTGCTCGCCGCCGCCGCCCTCGGCGCCCTGGCCCTCGGCTACTTCGTGCTGGCCATGCACCGCGGCGAGCGTCCGCTGCTCCATCTGCGCGAACTGCGCAGCGCTCGCTACTGGAGCGGCGTGACGCTATTCACCTTCTGCTATGCGCTGATGGGCGCCACCAGCTACATGCTGCCGGCCGTGCTGCAGCGCGGCCTGGGCTTCGCCTGGGAGGCGATCGGCCCGGTGCAGGCGGCGGGCCTGGCCGCGACCATCCTGACCTGGATGCTGATGCAGATGGCCCTGCCCAGGCGGCCCGCCGCCAGCAAGTATTACCTGGCCGGCTTCCTGTTCCTGGCCTGGTTCGGCTGGCGCATCGCCGGGCTGAATCCGCAGGCCGACCTGTGGCGCGACGTGGTCCCGGCGCTGGCCTGCTACGGCGTGTTCGTGATGCTGGTGCTGGCGACGACCGCCATGCACACCTTCCGGGAGGTGCAGCACCACGAGGCGGTGTTCTCGCACGCCCAGCAGGTCAAGAACATGCTGGCGCAGTTCGGCTCGGCCCTGGGCGTGGCGGCGTCCACGGCCGCGCTGCAGGCGCGCATCACGGCCCATTACACGGCCCTCAACAGCCATTTCGCCCCCGGCGATGCGGCTTATGGCCAGGCGCTGCGGACGCTGGGCGAGTCGCTGGCGCGTCAAGGCGCCGCGCAGCCGGAGGCGCTGGCCGCGGCCAGCCTGGCGCAGTCGCTGGCGCAGCAGGCCACGCTGCTGGCCGCGCTCGACTACTTCCAGATAGTCGGCTATGTCGGCCTGGCGGGCGCGGCCATCGTGCTGGCGCAACGGGCCCTGAACGCGGTCCGCAGCCGAAATATACTTCAGAACTGAATTGTTCAGTGCTAAAATATATGCCGATGCCGTGGCGGCGAGGCCCAGTGAGTCATGGGCCAGCCGGCCGAGCCGGGAGAAGCGGCGCCCGCATGAAAGGAATGACGCGATGACAACCGTCGACAAGAACATCAACCAGCACAATGCCGGCTGGTCCTTCGATAATATCAGCGAAGACTTCGATGCCCATATCCAGCGCTCGATTCCGCTGTACGAGAACGGCCACCGCCTGGTATGCCACTACAGCGACTTCTTCCTGAAAGCCGACAGCCTGGTGTACGACATCGGCTGCTCGACCGGGCAGATGCTCGGCAAGCTCGCCCGCCACCACCGCCACAAGCAGGACCTGAAGCTGGTCGGGATCGACAACGTCCGCGACATGGTCGAGAAGGCGCGTGAACTGAATGCCGCCGACGGCCGCATCGGCTTCACGCACGCGAACGTGCTGGACATCCAGTTCGAACCGACGGACCTGATCGTGTCGAACTACACCATCCAGTTCCTGCCGCCGCGCGTGCGGCAGGAACTGATCGACAAGATCTATCGCGCCCTGAACTGGGGCGGCGCCTTCTTCATGTTCGAGAAGGTCCGCGCGCCCGACGGACGCTTCCAGGACTATGCCAACCAGGCCTATATCGAGTTCAAGCTGGAGAACGGCTTCAACGAAGCGGAGATCATCAACAAGTCGCGCAGCATCAAGGGCGTGATGGAGCCGTTCTCCACGCGGGGCAACCTCGACATGCTGAAACGGGCCGGCTTCGAGGACGTGATGACGATCCAGAAGTATGTCTGCTTCGAAGGCTTCCTGGCCGTCAAATAAGGGCGCTCCCCACATGAAAAGACAAATCGGACATTTCCTGTTCAAGTACAGGAACGCGCTCGGCCCCTGCCTGTTCCTGGCCGCGCTGTTCGCGGGACGGCCCGCCCATCCCTTCGGCAGCGCCGGTTGGAACACCGCGTTCGACCTCGCCGGCGTGCTCTGCGCCCTGCTGGGCCAGGCGCTGCGCATCTTCACCATCGGCTACGAATACATCGAGCGGGGAGGGAAGGACCGGCAGGTCTATGCCAGCACCCTGGTCCAGGGCGGGGTCTTCGCGCACTGCCGCAATCCTCTTTACGTCGGCAACCTGCTGATGGCGGCCGGATTCGCGCTCATCTTCCATTCCCCCGTGTTCTACCTGGTGGTGTTGCCCGCGGTACTGTTCGCCTACAGCTGCATCGTGGCGGCCGAGGAAGCCTTCCTGGCGAATAAATTTGGCCCGGAATACCTGCGATATTGCGCTCAGGTGAGCCGCTGGTGGCCGAGAATCGACGGCTGGAAGCAGTCGGTGGGGAGCATGCGCTTCAACTGGCGGCGCGTGCTGGTCAAGGAGTACAACACGATGTTCGTGCTGGTCCTGTCGCTGACGGTGCTGAAGCTGTGGAGCGAATACCTGATCGCCGGTGAACAGTCGCGGCCATCCACCGACGCGCTGGTGGCCGGGCTGATGGTCTGGCTGTCGTGCTACCTCTTCGTGCGCTCGCTGAAGAAGACCGGCGCGGTCCAGGCCTGAGGCCTGCAACCCTTCGTTGCCGATCCAGGCCGGGAGTGGAACCCGGCCTGGAAAGGGATCGTCTTCATGCCGCCCGTCCAGCGCTAATCATCGTAGAATCGGCCATATTGTTTCACTTGCCGAGATGATGGACAAATTCCAGGAAATGAAGGTGTTCTCGGCCGTGGTCGAGGCAGGGAGCTTCACCGGCGCGGCCCACGCGCTGGCGATGTCGAAGGCGGCGGTGTCCCGCTACGTGGCCGATCTCGAGCAAAGGCTGGGCGTGCGCCTGCTGCACCGGACCACGCGCAGGCTGTCGCCGACGGCGGAAGGCGAGGTCTTCCACGCCCGCTGCCGCGAGCTGCTGGAAAACCTCGACGAAGCCGAGGCCGAGATCACGTCGCGCAGCGGCGAGGCGAGCGGACTGCTGAAGGCGAACGTTCCGCTCAGCTTCGGCCTCATGCACCTAGCGCCCCTGTGGCCGGCGCTGATGGCGCGCCATCCCCGCCTGGCGCTCGACGTCACGCTGTCCGACCGGGTGGCCGACCTGGTCGACGAAGGCTTCGACCTCGCGGTCCGCATCGGGCAGCTGCCGGCGTCCTCGCTGGTCGGCCGCAAGCTGGCGTCGACGCGGCTGGTGCTGTGCGCCTCGCCCGCCTACCTGCAGGCACGCGGCGAACCCACGCGCCCGGACCAGCTGCCGGCGCACGACGTGATCTCGTACAGCCTGTTCTCCGCGGGCGAACACTGGCGTTTTGCCGGCCCCGCCGGCGAGGTCACGGTGAAGGTCGCGCCGCGCATGCGGACCAATAGCGGCGACACCTGCCGCGCCGCCGCGCTGCAGGCCCAGGGCATCATCCTCCAGCCCAGCTTCCTGGTCGGGACCGACCTGGCGGCGGGCCGGCTGAAGGAGATCATGCCGGACTACCGCGCAGACACGCTGGGCATCTACGCGGTCTACCCGTCGAAGAAATTCCTGGCGCCGAAGGTGAGGGTGGCGATCGATTTCCTGTCCGAGGTGTTTGCCAAGCCCGTCTGGGGCGACTGATGCTTGGGTTGTTCCAATTTATGGAACAGTATTGTGTCAATAAGGCTGTTTATTCCGCCGATCGGCAAGATTACACTGGAAGCTGTTGATCGAACGAGGTAAGACATGAACAGGCTTCCGACATTATTCGTTTCCCACGGCTCGCCCATGCTGGCGCTGCAGGACAGTCCCGCGCGCCGCTTCCTGCAGGAGCTCGGCAAGTCGCTGCCGCGGCCGCGCGCCATCGTGGTCGTCTCCGCGCACTGGGAGACCGCCAACGGCCCGGCGGTGAGCCTGGCGCCGCAGCCCGAGACCATCCACGACTTCGGCGGCTTCCCGCGCGCCCTGTTCGAGATGCGCTATCCGGCGCCCGGCGCGCCCGAGGCCGCCGAGCGCGCCGCCGCGCTGCTCGAGGCGGCCGGCATTCCCGTCGGCCGCAGCATGCAGCGCGGCCTCGACCACGGCGCCTGGGTGCCGCTTCGCCTGATGTATCCGGACGCCGACATCCCTGTTGCCCAGCTGTCGGTGGTGCGCGGCGCCAGCCCCGCGGTGCACGAGCAGATCGGGGGCGCGCTGGCCGCATTGCGTGACGAGGGCGTGCTGGTGCTGGCCTCCGGCTCGCTGACCCACAACCTGTACGAGTTCCGCGGCCAGCATCTGGACGCCCCGGTGCCGCACTGGGTGGCGGAGTTCGAGGCCTGGATGAAGGCGCGCCTGGAGAACGACGACCGGGCCGCGCTGCTGGATTACCGCCGCGCCGCGCCCTTCGCCGCCGAAAACCATCCGACCGACGAGCACCWGCTGCCGCTGTACGTGGCGATGGGCGCGGCGGGACCCGGTGCCAGGGCCAGGCAGATCCACGCCAGCTACGAGCATGGGATACTCGCCATGGATGCCTACGCTTTCGAATGAAGAGAATGAAAAGGAACGATATGTCCGACACGCTGGCTGAACTTCTCACGGACCCGGTGTCCGGGCTCGCCTACCGCATCCGCCCGCCGCAAGCGGCACAGGGCGCCGCTCCCTGCCTGCTGCTCCTGCACGGCGTGGGCTCCAACGAGTCGGGATTCGTCGAGATGGCGCGCCGGCTCGATCCGCGCCTGGCGGTGATCCTGGTGCGCGGCCCGCTGGTGTTCGCGCCCGGCCGCTTCGGCTGGTTCCAGGTGAAGTTCACGCCCGCCGGACCGGCCATCGATCCGGCCCAGGCCGAGGAATCGCGTCTCAAGCTGCTGCAGTTCATCGGCCGGCTGCCGGCGCTGCATGGCGTCGACCCGCACAAGACCTGGATCGCCGGCTTCAGCCAGGGCGGCATCATGAGCGCCGGTGTCGGGCTGACGGCACCGGGCAGCGTGGCCGGTTTCGGCCTGCTCAGCGGCCGCATCCTGCCCGAGATCCTGCCGCTGGTGGACCGCAGCGATCCCTTGCTCGGCAGGCTGCAGGCCTTCGTCAGCCACGGCGTGGACGACCAGACCCTCGGGATCCATTTCGCCCACAAGGCGAAGGCGCTGCTGGAGGAGTTGGGCGTGCCGATGGAATACCGCGAGTATGCGGCCGGCCACGCGCTCGACGGCGACATGGTCGGGGACTTCCAGCGGTGGTTGGGAGTGCGGATCGGCTAGATCCTGGTGGTGCCGGTGACCGGAATCGAACCGGTACGGGTTGCCCCGGCGGATTTTAAGTCCGCTACGTCTACCAATTTCGTCACACCGGCATATGTGTGAGAGCCCTTGCAGGCGGGCGCCGAATTCTAGCACAGCCGCTCCCGCCGCGGGGACGATTCGAAGTCAAACAGGCAAGATCGTCGCACCCGGGCGCGGGCGGCGGCCGGCGGCCAGCACGACCACGCCCAGCATCGCCAGGTGCGTCAGCGAAGACAGGGCCGGCCCGAGCAAGGGATCGAGCAGCTCGATATTTGCGACCCGGTCGCCCAGCTGGCCGGCGAAATTCCAGCCCCAGTGCAGCCCGACCGCGGCCCACAGCGAGCGGCTGTAGTACAGCGCCGCCGCATAGGCGAGCCCGAAGCAGAAGATCCGGCCCAGTTCGAGCGCGCCTTCCTGGTAGCGGTAGATGTGGTTCAGGGTGAACAGCAGGGCCGAGCAGACGATGAACAGGCGCCGCCGCGACAGCGCGGGCAGGGCGCGCATCAGGAAGCCGCGCGTGACGATGTCCTCGGCGATCGAGGGGATGAAGGTTTCGGGCAGCAGGGTCAGCACCGACAGGAAGAGCGCGCCGGCCGTCAGCCCCGGCGGGAAGGCGATGCCGTAGATGCCGGTACCGCTGCCGACCGCCAGCGCCGCGGCCTTGGCCAGCAGCGCCAGCGCGAAGGCCGCCGCCAGCAGCAGGCCCCAGCCCGGCCGCAGGCCCAGGTACCAGGCGCCCAGGCCGGGATAGCCGAGCCAGCGGCCCACCAGCCAGGCGATCGGCAGGAAGGCGACCATCAGCGCGGCCTGGACCGGGAAGCTGTGCAGGATGTGGCCACCCAGGCCCTCGGGCAGCTGGTAGGCGATGAACAGCAGCAGGAAGGCGAGCGCCAGCCGTCCCTTCGAGGCGGGTGCCGTATGCATGTCGTGGTCGGACCGGGTCATCATGGTATGTACGCTGAAAATCATTAAGCTTATGTTAATGATGCGCGGTCGTCAACGCAGTACTTGCTTTTGAAGAAGCATGCAAGGTGGTAGCATTCGGGTCCAGTTGTTGCTGCAAGGACCAGAATTGAACATCACGATTAACGACGAACTCCGTACCTACGTCGACCCCCTCACTCCCGCCGAACACGAAGCCCTGGAGCGCAGCCTGCTAACCGAAGGATGCCGCGAAGCGCTGATCCTGTGGCGCGACGTGCTGATCGACGGCCATAACCGCTACGCCATCTGCACCCAGCACGGTATCCCGTTCCGGACTGTCCAGAACGACAATTTCGACTCGATCGACGACGTCAAGCTGTGGATGATCGACAACCAGCTGGCGCGCCGCAGCGTCACCGATTTCCAGCGCGGCCTGATGGCCCTGCGCAAGAAGGAGATCCTGGCCGCGCGCGTGGTCCAGAAGACCGACGACGAGCTGCAGACCGAAGCCGACCAGGCCGTCCCCTTCACGCCGCCGTGGAACACGCGCCAGGAAGTGGCCCGCGCCGCGCGCGTGTCGGCGAATACCATCAGCCAGATCGAACGCATCCAGAAGACGGCGGCGCCGGAACTGGTGGACGCGGTGCGCAGCGGCGCCATCTCGATCAGCTCCGCCGCCAACGTCGCCTCGCTGCCGAAGGAAGCCCAGGTGGCGGCGGTCGCCGGCGGCAAGAAGGAACTGCAGCAGGCCGCACGCCAGGTGCGCGAACAGAAGAGCGCCGCCAAGCCGAAGAAGGAAGCCGAGTTCGAGACGCCCGAAGACCAGATCAAGGCCCTCAAGGCCCAGGTGGCCGAGCTGAAGGACCGCGTCGCCACCCTGATCGGCGAAAACGATGTGCTGAAGCAGAAGCTGGTGCACCTCGGCGCCGCCTGAGCGTGCGGGCGATAACCATAACGATAACGATAACGACATCCCCAGGAGACCATTGATGCAGACTTCCCGCCTGTTCGCCTCGACCGCCCTGAGCCTGGCCGTGCTGGCCGCCTTGCCGCCGGCCGTCCTTGCCGCCGGCGCGCCGAAAGCGGCCCTGCAGTCGACTGCCGCCTTCCCGCCGGCCGAACTGGCGCGCCTGAAGCAGGCCGCCCGGCGCGTGACCATCCTGCGCGACAAGTGGGGCATCCCTCACGTGTTCGGCAAGACGGACGCGGACGCGGTGTTCGGCATGGTGTTCGCGCAGGCCGAGGACGACTTCAACCGGGTCGAGCTCAACTACATCAATGCGATGGGTCGCCTGGCCGAGGTCGAAGGCGAGAAGGAGATCTGGCGCGACCTGCGCATGAAGCTCTACATCGACCCGCTTGAGCTGAAGGCCAAGTACGCGGCCAGCCCGGCCTGGCTGAAGAAGCTGATGAACGGCTGGGCCGATGGCCTGAACTGGTACCTGGCCAGCCATCCGCAGGTGAAGCCCAGGCTGCTGACCCGCTTCGAACCCTGGATGGCGCTCAGCTTCAGCGAGGGCAGCATCGGCGGCGACATCGAGTCGATCAACCTGAAGCAGCTCGAAGCCTTCTACGAAAAGCGGCCGGCGCCCGCGGTTGCCATGACGTTGGCGATGGCCGACCTGGGCAAGGGCTTCGACAAGGAGCCGCAGGGCTCGAACGGCTTCGCGATCGCGCCCCGGCTCAGCGCCGGCAAGCACGCGCTGCTGATGATCAACCCGCACACCTCGTTCTACTTCCGCCCGGAAGTCCACATGGTCAGCGAGGAAGGCCTGAACGCCTACGGCGCCGTGACCTGGGGCCAGTTCTTCATCTACCAGGGTTTCAACGAGCGCCTCGGCTGGATGCACACCTCGGGCGGCGGCGACGTCATCGACGAATACCTGGAAACCGTGGCCGAGCGCGACGGCAAATTCTTCTACAAGTACGGCAAGGAAGAACGCCCGATGCGCAGCCGGACCATCGTGCTGCCGTACAAGACCGCGGACGGCATGGCCAGCCGCAGCGTCACCGCGTACTTTACCCATCACGGCCCGGTGATCCGGGAACAGGGCGGCAAGTGGGTGGCCGTCAAGATGATGGACGATCCGGTGCACGCGCTCGAGCAGTCCTACGGCCGCACCAAGGCGCGCGACTATGCCGCCTTCCTGAAGGTGATGGACCTGCGCACCAACTCCTCGAACAACACCGTGTACGCGGACGCCGACGGCAATATCGCCTACTTCCACGGCAACTTCATCCCGCGCCGCGATCCGCGCTTCGACTGGACCCATCCGGTCGACGGCAGCGATCCGGCCACCGAGTGGCAGGGCCTGCACGAGGTGAAGGAGACCATCACCGTCCTCAATCCGAAGAGCGGCTATATCTCGAACACCAACAACTGGCCCTGCACCGGCTTCGGCGCCAGCAGCCCCGACTGCAAGGCCTATCCGAAATATATGTGGTCGCTGCCGCAGAATGCCCGCGGCGTGCACGCCGAACGGGTGCTGCACGATGCGAAGGACCTGACCCTCGACGGCCTGATCGGCAAGGCCTACGATCCCTACCTGACCGCCTTCGAGCCGCTGGTGCCGGCGCTGCTCAAGGACTGGGACGCGCTGCCGCAGGGCGATGCCCTCAAGGCGCGCCTGGCCGAACAGGTGGCGCAGCTGGCAGGCTGGGACCTGCGCTGGGCGGTGGACTCGGTCCCGACCTCGGTGGCCGTCTACTGGGGCCAGGACATGGTCAAGCAGGCGGCCCAGCGCGCCCGCGCCCAGGAAACCCCGGTGGTCGACTTCATCCAGACCAGGCTTACGCCGCAAGAACGCCTGGAGTCGCTGGCGCGCGCGTCCGACAAGCTGCAGGCCGATTTCGGCAGCTGGAAGACGCCCTGGGGCGAGATCAACCGCTTCCAGCGCATCAGCGGCGAGGTCGAGCAGCACTACGACGACAGCAAGCCCAGCATCCCGGTCGGCTTCACCTCGGCCAACTGGGGTTCGCTGGCCTCGTTCGGCATGACCGCGAAACAGACCACCAGGCGCATCTACGGCGACCGCGGCAACAGCTTCGTCGCCGCCGTGGAGTTCGGTCCGCGCCTGCGCGCCAAGAGCATCCTGGCGGGCGGCGAGAGCGGGGATCCGAAGTCGCCGCACTTCGACGACCAGGCCGAGATGTACAGCCGCGGGGAGTTCAAGGACGTCCTGTTCTACAAAGAGGACATCGAGAAACAGCTCGAGCGCAAGTATCACCCGGGGCAGTAAGACGTTCTGAGCCGGCCCTGCGCGCACTTTTATGCACCGCAAGGTGCGCGCTAAATGGCTGTTAGCACGATTGCAACATCGCTCGTGTTCCTGATATCTACTGGTACCAGCCCAAGGGCTGTCCGATCGATGTTCTTCAGGAGTGCAATCGTGCCCACCAAACTGTCTCTGCTCAAACCCCTCTGCGCCGCGGCCTTGCTGTGCGCGGCCGCGGCCGCCCAGGCCGACATCACCGTCTACACGAATCAAGCAGACTTCCTGGCCGCGGTGAAGGCGCCCGGCGTCGACACCTACGACGACCTGACCGTCACGCTGTACGGCGAGACCCTGACCCGTCACGCGGGCGCCTATGGGTATGACGTCTACGCCGCCACCGGCCTGTATGGCGCGGGCGGCATCGGCGGCGACTTCTGGCTGTCGAATAACACGCCGATCGCTCCGATCGTGTTTTCCAACTTTAGCGGCGGGGTGAGCGCCTTCGGCGGCAACTTCTTCGCTTCCGACGTCTTCGGCCAGTACACGACCGGCAACCTGATCCTCACCGCCATCGACGGCAGCGCGCTGAGCTATGGGCTGGGCGGCGCCGCGACCACCGATTTCCTCGGCTTCGTGTCGACCGTGCCGCTGGCGGCGGTGACGATCGCCACCGACGGCGGGATCGGGGTCTGGCCGACCGCCAACAACGTCGTGCTGGCGGTGCCGGAGCCGGCCGGCTACGGCATGCTGCTGGCCGGGCTGGGCTTGGTCGGACTGGTGAGCCGCCGCAGGCGTTGAACGGTTTTCCATTGCCGGTCCGCTTGCTATAATTTTGCAAGTTAACAAGTCCAACGGGACTCAGGCGGAACGGCAGTGGCAAAACTCTATTTCAGGTATTCGGCGATGAACGCCGGCAAATCCACCTCGCTGCTGCAGGTGGCCCACAACTACGAAGAGCAGGGCCAGGTGGTCCAGCTGTACACCGCCGCCATCGACAACCGCTACGGCGTCGGCCGGATCACCTCGCGCCTGGGGCCGCAGCGCGAAGTGGGCCTGTTCGACCAGGACACCGATTTCCTCGCCAGCGCGCCGGACGTGGCCTGCGTGCTGGTCGACGAAGCGCAGTTCCTGACCAAGGAGCAGGTGGTCCAGCTGCACCGCCTGGCCCAGGTGCGCGGCGTGCCGGTGATCTGCTACGGCCTGCGCAGCGATTTCCGCGGCGACCCCTTCCCCGGCTCGGCCTACCTGCTGGCGCTGGCCGACGACATCGAGGAAATCAAGAACATCTGCACCTGCGGCAAGAAGGCGACCATGAACATCCGCGTCGACGCCGAAGGCCGCCGCATCCGCGAAGGCGAGCAGGTCAGCATCGGCGGCAACGAAAGCTACCGCCAGGCCTGCGGGCGCTGCTTCTACAAGGGCTGAGGGGAAGCACCAGGATGGCCGACATCCTGCTCTACCTGGTGCCCTCGCTGGCGCTGGCCTTCCTGATCTGGATGGTGACCTCGCTGCATCCGCTGTTCTTCGTGTTCAGCGCGGTCGGCACCCTGTGCCACGAGCTGGCGCATTTTTCGGTCGGCCTGCTGCTGGGCGCCGACCCGACCGGCTTCTCGATCATTCCGCGCCGCCAGGGACGCACCTGGGAACTGGGCTCGGTCACCTTCGCCAACCTGCGCTGGTATAACGCGGCCCCGGCCGCGCTGGCGCCGCTGCTGGTGCTGCTGTTGCCGCTCGCGGTGGCCTGGTGGCGCACCCGCGGCAGCTGGCGCTTCGGCCCGGCCGACCTGGCCCTGACCCTGCTGCTGGCACCGCAATTCCTGTCCTTCTGGCCGTCCCCGGTGGACTGGCGGCTGGCCGCACGCAGCTGGCCCTGGCTGGTGATCATCATGGTGACAGCGATCGCCATGTTCTGGTTCCGCCCGGGTCTGTTTCAATTTGTAAAAGCCTGACCTTCGCAGGGCGGCGCAGACTTAAGCTCGGCTGAATATGCGTGCAGGCCGACTCTACGTCGTCCTGGTATCCTGTAGAATTGGTCGCACCAGAGAATCCGCCCGGAGAAACGAACAATGAAGAAGCAGATGTTGATGGTTGCGTTGGCGTTGGCCTTTTCCGCCCACGTCGTCACGGCGCAGCCGGAAAAGGTGCAGGCCAGCGCGGCCCAGACCAATGCGGTCCAGACCAACGCGGGCCCGCTGAAGCCGACCGCTGCCCAGACCCAGGCGGCCCTGTGGGCATCGCGCGTCCTGGCGCGCTACCACTACAAGGCGATGCCGCTGGACGACGTGATGTCGGCCAAGATTTACGACAACTACTTCAAGACCCTCGATAGCGAGAAGCTGTATTTCACCCAGGCCGACCTCGACCAGTTCGCGCCGGCCCGCACCAAGTTCGACGACGCCATCAACAACGAAGACCTGACCCTGCCGTTCCAGATCTTCAACGTCTACCAGCAGCGCTTCAGCGACCGCATGGCCTATGCGCGCGAGCTGGTCCAGAAGGGCAATTTCGATTTCACCGCCAACGAGACCCTGCAGATCGACCGCGAGAAGGCCCCGTGGGCGAAGAACGAGGACGAAGCCCGCGACCTGTGGCGCAAGCGCGTGAAGAACGACTGGCTGCGCCTGAAGCTGGCCGGCAAGGACGACAAGGGCATCCGCGAGACCCTCGACAAGCGCTACGAGGGCTACCAGAACCGCCTCAAGAAGCTGAACAACGAGGACGTGTTCCAGATGTTCATGAACGCCTACGCCACCGCGATCGAGCCGCACACCAACTACCTGGGCCCGCGCTCGGCCGAGAATTTCGACATCATGATGCGCCTGTCGCTGGACGGCATCGGCGCCGTGCTGCAGTCGCGCGACGACTACACCGTGATCCGCGAGGTCGTGCCCGGCGGCCCGGCCGACAAGTCCGGCAAGCTGAAGGTCGGCGACCGCATCGTCGGCGTGGCCCAGGGCAACGGTCCGTTCACCGACGTGATGGGCTGGCGCATCGACGACGTGGTCCAGCTGGTGCGCGGCGAGCGCAACTCCACCGTGCGCCTGGACGTGCTGCCGGCCGACGCCGGCCAGGACGGCAAGCACGTCACGATCCCGCTGGTGCGCCAGAAGATCAGCATGGAAGAGCAGTCGGCCAAGAAGCAGATCATCGAAGTGAAGGATAACGGCGTCAAGCGCCGCATCGGTGTGATCTCGCTGCCGACCTTCTACCAGGACTTCGAAGCCCGCCGCAAGGGCGACAAGGACTTCAAGAGCGCGACCCGCGACGTCCAGCGCATCCTCGGCGAACTCAAGAAAGAGAAGGTCGACAACGTCCTGATCGACCTGCGCAACAACGGCGGCGGCTCGCTGATCGAGGCGGTCGAACTGACCGGCCTGTTCATCGACAAGGGGCCGGTGGTGCAGCAGCGCACCGCCGAGGGCCGCATCGACGTCGAGAGCGACACCCAGGCCGGCCTGGCCTGGGACGGCCCGATGGGCGTGCTGATCAACCGTGGTTCGGCCTCGGCGTCCGAGATCTTCGCCGCCGCGATCCAGGATTACGGCCGCGGCATCGTGATCGGCGAGCCCAGCTTCGGCAAGGGCACGGTCCAGACCCTGATCAACCTCGACCGCTTCTCGCAGAACGACAAGCTGAAGTACGGCGAGCTGAAGATGACCATCGCCCAGTTCTTCCGCATCAACGGCGGCACCACCCAGCTGCGCGGCGTGACGCCGGACATCAAGCTGCCGGTGACCTCGGATGCGGAGAACTTCGGCGAGTCGTCCTACGACAATGCATTGCCCTGGGTGCAGATCAAGCCGGCAACCTACTTGCCCCTGGGTGACCTGAAGGAGCTGATTTCTCCGCTGCAGAAGCGCCATGACGCCCGTGTCGCCAGGGACAAGGATTTCCGCGATATCGAACAGGACATCGCCGAAGCCCTGAAGCTGCGCAAGGATAACGTGATCTCCTTGAACGAAGCCGTGCGCCGCAAGGAGCGCGAAAACCAGGAAGCCAAGGCCCGCCTGCGTGAATCGCGCCTGGCGGATGCCCAGGACCCGGGCAAGGCCGACGAGCCGGTGGCCGGTCCGGGCAGCAAGGAGCAGCGCGCCAAGGCGCCGAACCCGACCGCGCCGAAGAAGAGCAATGTGGCGCTGAAGGGTGCGCCGCGTGCCGACGACGGCCTGCAGGGCGACGAGCGCAGCCTGGCGGCGGAAATCGCCGCCGAGAAGGCCGCCAAGAACGCCAAGGACGTCTACCTGCAGGAAGCCGCCCACATCCTGGCCGACGAAGCCGGCATGCTGAGGGCGGATACGCGGATGGCCTCGCGCACCATGCCTTACATGTCAGGATTGAAACAGAATGGTAACTGAGATGTTATTGATAAGGTAATATCTGATTTTGCTGTCGGACTACTCTGACAAGGCCAAAAAAACAGGCTGTTCCCTAGGGAGCAGCCTTTTTTATGCGCTCCAATTGAAATTTGCCCTTCTTGCATTCGTGTTATGGTTACTCAGCAATTGTAGTAATCATAATTTTAACATTTGGTAAGGAGCGCAAAATGACAATACGTTATCTGATTGGAGCGGCTTTGATGGCCGGTGCCTGCGTGGCCCATGCAGACGTCATCCCGGCAGCGGGTGGAGCCGGCATCGTCAACGGCAGCAATGTTGCTGGCGCAATAGGTGACTCGAGCGTGATCGCAGGGGTCAACCGCGGCGCCGGCAGCGATGCCCTGGTCCAGGCCCTGTACCAGAAAGTCAGCGCCAGCGTCGGCAGCGACATGAAGGTATCCCTGCGTCAGGGCATCGACGGTGTCTATGTGACCGGCCTGAGCACTGCAAAGGCAGCCGCCCTGGCGGGCGACGGCATGTCGGTGGTCGCCACCCCGGACGGCTACAAGATCGTCGACAACTCGGGCGGCAACTCCGGTGCCGGCCACTCCACCGTTGGCGGCGGCGCCCAGTCCGGTAACAATGGCGGCAACAACAGCGGCATCACCAGCCCGAACACCGGTGCGCCGACCGAAACCGGCGCCAGCACCGGCACCGACAAGCTGACCGGCAACGGCAACACGCCGACCGAAGGCGGCCTCGGCAACACCGGCGGCCTCGACACCAGCGTCGGCTCGGGCGGTAACGGCGGCATCGGCGGCAACACCGACATCAGCATCGGCATCGGCAACGGCAACGGCAATGGCAGCGGCAACCTGGCCGACGCCACCGACCTGCCGGAACCGTCGTCCGTGGCACTGATGCTGGCCGGCCTGCTGGGCGTCGCCGGTCTCGGCCGTCGCCGCGCACGCTGATCCAGGAGCGCAGGCAACACCACTCAGCGGGCTGCGGCCCGCTTTTTTTCGGGCGCTGTTCGCGCTAAGTGTTGAACCTGCCGAGCGCCGCTCTCAAAAACGCGTCGGGGCTGGCAATGCGCTGCCCATCCAGCGCCCAGCGCCAGCCGAAGTAATGGCCCAGGTAGCGGCTCGCGACGCCGCGGAATGGCAGCAGCCAGGCGCGCATCCGGCTGTGATACGCGTTCACGTTCTGGATGTGCAGCGCACCGCGCCTTCGTTCGCCGGCGCTCGCGTTGATGGCCTCATGTGAGATCCCGAGCTCCCGCGCGAATGCCGGATAGGCGGCGTGGCTGTCGGTCACCAGCAGCACGTCGCGCTCCAGCCTTGGCCCCAGGTGTTCCACTAGCTGCCGCTTGCTGACGCTGCCCTTGCCGGTCACGGCATCGATGGTCTGGCCGCTGCGATCGCGCGCGACCAGGATGCACACCTGCTCGTTCGAGATCCCACGCTTTGTCGCCTTGCCGCCGCGCTTTCGTGGCGGACGGTCGAGGCTTCTGGAACCTTTGTGCGATTCGAGCACATACATCTCGTCGGCCTCGGCGATACCGCTCAAGCGCTGCGGGCGGTCGTCCTTGCTCAAGGCAAGGAAGCGGTGACGCCATCGAAAGCTGGTCGCACTGGCCACGCCGATCTCGCGCGCCGCGCGGCGCACGCTGCGGGAGTCGAGCATGCCGCCGAGGTAGTCGAGCCAATGCCCTTTGTAGCGCAGCCGGGCCAGCGGCGTCCCGCTGAGCAGGTTGAAGGTGCGGCGGCAACTGCGGCAGCGGTAGCGCTGCAGTCCATGGGCGTGACCGTGGCGATAGGGTTTGCTGGCCTGGCAGTGCGGGCAACAGAGCAGTGCGGCGGGCTGCTCGACGATCTCGAGTACGCGGTCGAGGCCGGCTGCCGATTGCAGCAGTTCGAGCAGGCGGGCGCGTTGCCGCCGGGTCAGGTTGGACAGGCGTTGCAGGAACTGTTCGAACTGCCGTGCTTGCATAAGGCCTCCGTCAACGGTTCAGGTCGACATTGGACCGCAGGCTTACGAAATAGATTCCACACTTGGCGCGAACAGCGCCCTTTTTTTCGTCCAAACGGCTGGGTAAATTCGGGTACAATCTTTGGAACGATCGTGCTTTTTTGGCATGCCGCAAAGAACAACGAGGAGACCCGATGGACCTGAATTACACGAGCGAAGACCTGGCCTTCCGCGACCAGGTACGCGCCTTCCTGGAGGCGGAGCTGCCGTCCGACCTGCAGCACAAGGTGCTCAACCACCTGCGGCTCGGCAAGGACGACTACGTCCGCTGGCACAAGATCCTGGCGCGCCAGGGCTGGGTGGCGCCGGGCTGGCCGAAGCAGTACGGCGGTCCCGGCTGGACGCCGGCGCAGCGCCACATCTTCGAGGAAGAATGCGCGCGCGCCGGCACGCCGCAGATCATGCCATTCGGCGTCAACATGGTGGCGCCGGTGATCATGGCCTTCGGCAGCCAGGCCCAGAAGGACACCTACCTGCCGCGCATCCTGTCCTGCGAGGACTGGTGGTGCCAGGGCTATTCGGAGCCGGGCGCCGGCTCCGACCTGGCGTCGCTGAAGACCAGCGCCGTGCGCGAGGGCGACGAGTACATCGTCAACGGCCAGAAGACCTGGACCACGCTGGCCCAGCACGCCGACATGATCTTCTGCCTGGTGCGCACCGATCCGGGCGTGCGCAAGCAGGAGGGCATCTCCTTCCTCCTGATCGACATGCACAGCCCCGGCATCACCGTGCGGCCCATCATCATGCTGGACGAGGATCACGAGGTGAACGAGGTCTTCTTCGACAACGTGCGGGTGCCGGCGGCCAACCTGGTCGGCCAGGAGAACCGCGGCTGGACCTATGCCAAATACCTGCTGGGCCACGAGCGCACCGGCATCGCCGCCGTCGGCCGCTCCAAGCGCGAGCTGGCGCGCCTCAAGCGCCTGGCCGGCCGCGAGCGGAAGAACGGCCGTCCGCTGATCGAGGATCCGCTGTTCGGCGCGAAGGTGGCCGGGCTGGAGATCGAGCTGATGGCGCTGGAGACCACCGTGCTGCGCGTGCTGGCGCAGGCCGACAAGGCGCCCGGCCCGGAAGCCTCGGTGCTGAAGGTGCGCGGCACCGAGATCCAGCAAGGCCTCACGGAACTGATGGTCGAAGCCGCCGGACCGATGGCCTTGCCCTTCGACGAAGCCTACCTGGAAGGCGAGCGCGAACACAGCGCTTTCGACGACGATTTCGCCGCGCCGCTGCTGTCCCACTACTTCAACTATCGCAAGACCTCGATCTATGGCGGGTCGAACGAGATTCAACGCAACATCATCTCCCAGATGATCCTGGGTTTGTAAGGAACCAAGCATGGACTTCGCATTCAAGGAAGAGCAGCTGCAACTGGCCGACGCCCTCAAGCGCTGGATCGCGCGCGACTACGGCTTCGAGGCGCGCCGCGCGATCGTGCACTCGTCCGCCGGCACCTCGGACCAGGCCTGGGCCACGATGGCCGAGCTGGGGCTCACCGCGCTGCCGGTGCCGGAAGAGCAGGGCGGCTTTGCCGGCGACGCCGTCGACATGTTCGTCGTGATGCAGGAGCTGGGCCGCGGGCTGGTGGTCGAACCCTATTTCGCCACCGTGCTGGGCGCCGAATTCCTGCGCCTGGGCGGCGGCCACGGCGCGCTGCTGGAACGGGTCGCGGCGGGCGAACTGAAGCTGGCCTGCGCGCTGGGCGAGCGCCAGTCGCGCCACGACATGCGCGACATCGCCACCCGCGCCGAGCGCGATGGCGATGGCTGGCGCCTCGGCGGCGAGAAGAAGGTGGTGCTGCACGGCGCCCAGGCCGGGATGCTGGTCGTGTCCGCGCGCTGCGGCGGCGGGCAGCGCGGCGAGGACGGCATCGCCCTGTTCGCGGTGCCGGCCGATGCCGACGGCGTGCGGCTCACCGAATACCGCATGCTGGACGGCCAGCGCGCCGCCGACGTCCGCCTGGACGGCGTGCGGGTCGATGCCGCAGCCGCGATCGGCCAGCCCGGCGCCGGCTGGCCGCTGCTCGAAGCGGCCCTCGACTACGGTGCCGGCCTGCTGTGCGCGGAAGCCGTGGGCGCGATGGACGCCCTGTTCGCCGCCACTCTCGAGTACCTGAAGACGCGCCAGCAGTTCGGGGTCCCGATCGGCAAGTTCCAGGCCCTGCAGCACCGCATGGCCGACATGTACATCCACCTCGAGCAGGCCCGTTCGATGGCGCTGCTGGCGGCCGTGCGCCTGCGCGGCGGCGAGCCGGCCGCGCGCCGGCAGGCGGTGTCGGCCGCCAAGTACCGGGTCGGCCAGGCGGCGCGCTTCGTCGGCCAGCAGGCGGTCCAGCTGCACGGCGGCATGGGCGTCACCGACGAACTGCCGGCCGCCCACTACTTCAAGCGCCTGAGCACGATCGAGCTGACGCTGGGCGATTCCGACCACCACCTGGCGCGCTTCATGGCGCAGCCGGGTTTCACCGGCCTGGCCGCGGCAGCGGAGGCGGCATGAGCATCGACTGGTATTTCGAGGATTTCTTCCCGGGCCAGGATATCGACCTCGGCACCCGCAGCGTGACGGAAGAGGAGATCATCGCCTTCGCCTCGGCCTACGATCCCCAGCCCTTCCACGTCGACAAGGACGCCGCGGCGCATTCCATCTACGGCGGCGTGATCGCGAGCGGCTGGCATACCTGCAGCATGATGATGCGGATGGTGGTCGACGGCCTGCTGGCGAAGTCCACCAGCATGGGTTCGCCGGGCCTCGACAGCGTGCGCTGGCTGGCGCCGGTACGCGCCGGCGACTCCCTGAACGTGCACTACCAGACCACCCAGGTAAAGGCCTCGAATTCGAAGCCGGACCGCGGCGTGGTGTGGTCGAAGTGGGTCGCGCTCAACCAGCACGGCGAGACCGTCTGCACGGTCGAGGGCATGGGGATGTTCAAACGGCGCCCGGCCGCCTGAGGCCCGTCAGGCGGCGCTGGTCCGGTACTGGTTGCGGCCGCCGGCCTTGGCCTCGTACAGCAGGGCGTCCGCCACCTGGACCAGGCCGGCGGGCGTGCCGTGATCGCCCGGCACCATCGACGAGATGCCGATGCTGACCGTCAGGCGCGAACTGGTGGGCGAGGCCGCGTGCGGCAGGGCCAGCACCTCCAGCTCGTGCATCAGGCGCCGCGCGACGCCGGTCGCGCCCTGTTCGTCGAGCTGGGGCAGCAGGATCGCGAATTCCTCGCCGCCGTAGCGCGCCACCAGGTCCTGGGTGCGGCCGGCGGCGCGCCGCATCGCGCCGGCCACCTGCACCAGGGTGGCGTCGCCGGCCGGATGGCCGTAATGGTCGTTGTAGAGCTTGAAGTGGTCGATGTCGACCAGCAGCAGCGACACCGCCAGCCGGGCGCGGCCGCAGCGCCGCCATTCGGTCTCAAGGCGCTCGTCGAAGGCGCGGCGGTTCGCGACCCCGGTCAGGGCGTCGGTGAGGATCAGTTCGCGCAGCGCATCGCGCTGGCGCTTGACGGTCAGCTGGGTACGCACCCGCGCGCGCACCACGGCCGCGTTGACCGGCTTGCTGATGAAATCGGCGGCGCCGGCGCCCAGGGCGCGGGTCTCGTCCTCGGGCGACTTGAGGGCGGTGACGAAGATCACCGGGATGTCGCTGGTCTCGGGTGCGGCGAACAGTTCGCGGCACACGGTATACCCGTCCATGCCGGGCATGACGGCGTCCAGCAGGATCAGGTCGGGATGCTGGGTGCGGGCGATCTCGAGCGCGCGCGGGCCGTCCAGCGCGAACAGCACTTCGTGCTCGTCCTGCAGGGCGGCGTGCAGGATCTGGATGTTTTCCATCGCGTCGTCCACGACCAGGATGCGACCGTTGATGGCCATATCGGTCCAGCTCATGCATCCTCCTCCTTGTTCCTCAGTGTCCCGGCCAGTTGTTCCACCAGCGCGGCCGCGGTTTCGAAGCGCAGCGTGGCCACCGCCTCCGCCAAGCCCGGCAGCGCCTGCGGCGCCAGTTGCGCGAGGGCGGGGCGCAGCGAGTCGAACTGCGCCATCGCCTTCATGTTGTTATTCTGTAGCAAATCGCGTAAATGCGCCAACGCGTCCTGGACGGTCGACCGTTCCGTATCGGCTTCGGCCATGCCGGCCGGCGGCGCCGCCGCGGGCGCCTCGGCCGGCAGCTCGCGCGCCGCTTCCAGCACGGTCGCCATTGCGCCTTCCAGCCGCGCCAGGCGCAGCGCCAGCGCGGCCTCGTCCTCGAAGCGCAGCGCCTGTTCGAGTTCGAGCGCGTGGCCGGCCAGTTCGGTGGCGCCGAGGTTGGCCGCGACCCCGCGCAGGCGGTGGATCAGCTGGCCGGCGCCGACCCGGTCGCCGGCCGCCAGCAGGGCGCGCACCTCGCCGATCACGGCGCCCTGCGAGCTCTCGAAGCGCCGGAACACGGCGGCGAAGCCGGCGAAGCTGCCGCCGAAGCGCGGCAGGGCCGCCTTCAGGTCGATGCCGGTCAGCAGGCCCGGCAACTGCGCCGGCGCGGCGGCGCCCGGATCCGACTGGCCATCCTCGCCGCGGCCGGTCAGGCGCCGCAGCGCCTGCACCAGTTCGTCGACGTCGATCGGCTTGGCCAGGTAGCCGTCCATGCCGGCCTCCAGGGCGCGGCGCCGGTCTTCCTCCATGGCGTTGGCCGTCATCGCCAGGACCGGCAAGCTGCCGTAACCCATGGCGCGGATCGCGCGCGCGGCCTCGAAACCATCCATCACCGGCATCTGCAGGTCCATCAGCACGGCGTCGTAGTGGCGGCTGCCGTCGGCCAGCATGCTGATCGCCTGCTGGCCGTTGCCGGCGAAGTCGGCCTCGGCGCCGGCGTGCTGCAGCACGAAGCTGGCCACTTCCTGGTTCAGCAGGTTGTCCTCGGCCACCAGTACGCGCAGCCCGGTCAGGCGACCAACCAGCGGCGCCGCCGCCGGCCCCGCCGCGGCCGCCGCCCGGCCGTCGCGCAGTTCGGCGAGCGCTTCCTCGAGCGTGGCCGGGGTGAAGGGCTTGCCGAGCACGGCGTCGACTTTGAGGTCGGCGGTCAGCGCATCCAGGCGCTCGCGCTCCGGATCGGCCGCCAGCAGGGCGCAGCGCGGCATCGCGACCGCGCCCTCGGCGCGCGCAAAGGACAGCACCGAGGCGCCGTCGAGGTCGGGCATCGCGCTGTCGATGAAGGCCAGGTCGAAGCGGCGCGCCCCGCGCAGCAGGGCCAGGGCCTCGGCGCCGGTGGCCGCGCGCTCGACGTCCCAGCCGCGGCCTTCGAGGGCGCGCGCCAGCGCTTCACGGCTGCTGGCGTTGTCGTCGGCCACCAGCACGCTCCTGGCATCGCCGGGCGCCGCCAGGACCGGTGCCGCGCCGCCGTCCAGCCCGAACCAGGCGGCGAAGCGGAACCGGGTGCCCTTGCCGGGCACGCTGTCCACCCGCAGGTCGCCGCCCATCAGCTCCACCAGGCGGCGGCTGATCGCCAGCCCCAGGCCGGTGCCGCCGTACTTGCGGCTGGTCGAACTGTCGGCCTGCGAGAAGGCTTCGAACATGCGCTGCTGCTGTTCCGGCGCGATGCCGATGCCGGTGTCGCGCACCTCGAAGGCCAGTTCGGCCTGGCCGTCGCTGCTGTCCGCCAGCCCGATCGACAGCACGGCTTCGCCGCGTTCCGTGAACTTGATCGCATTGCCGACCAGGTTCAGCAGCACCTGCTGCAGGCGCATCGGATCGCCCACCAGGCGCGGCGGCACGTCCGGCGCCACCGCGAATACCGGCTCGATGCCCTTGTGCCAGGCGGCGGCGGTGCCCAGCACGGCGACGCTGGCCAGCACGTCGTCGAGGCGGAAGCCGGTGCGCTCCAGCACCAGCTGGCCGGCTTCGACCTTCGAATAATCGAGCACGTCGTTCAGCATCGACAGCAGCGACCGCGCCGCCATCTGCATCCGCGTCACGTAGGCGCGCTCGCGCCGTTCCAGCTTCGCCTCTTCGAGCAGGCGCGCCAGGCCGATGATGGCGTTCATCGGCGTGCGGATCTCGTGGCTCATATTGGCCAGGAACTGGCCCTTGGCGCTGCTGGCCGCTTCGGCGGCGTGCAGGGCGTCCTCGAGGCGCGACTGGGTGCGTTTCAGCTCGGTCACGTCCGAGTGCAGCATGTAGAAGCCGCGTACCTGGCCGGCATCGTCGAAGTCCGGGATATAGCTGCCCCAGGCCTGGATCGGCTCGCCGCCATCCCTGCGCTGGAGCTGGCGCTCGAAGAACTGCGGTTCGCCCGCCAGCACGCGGTCCAGGTAGGGCCGGACCTGGGTCATCTGGGCATCGTCGAGCAGCTCATCGGCCGTGTGGCCGATCACCTCGGCGGCCGGACGGCCCAGCCATTCGAGGTAGGGGCGGTTGGCGAACTGGCAGCGCAGCTGGGCGTCCCAGTAGCCGACCAGGGCCGGCAGGTGGTCGGTCACGGTGCGGATCATGCGTTCGTTCTGCTCGATGCGCTGGCTGGCGGCGCGCAGGGCGGCGTCGGTCTGGACCCGCGCCGTGATGTCGCGCACGGTGCCGTGCACGATGCCCTTGCCGCCGATCTCGACGCTGTTGAGCAGCACGTCGGCATGGAACAGGGTGCCGTCGCGGCGCATGTGGATCCACTCGAACTGGCAGAAGCCGGTGTCGATCGCGCGCCGCATGTATTCGTGGGCGAGCTGCTCGGAGCGGCGGCCGTCCGGCTGGAATTCGGGCGAGACGGCGGCCGGCGACAGCTGCAGCAGTTCGTCGAGGTCGGCGCAGCCGTACAGCTCCACCGCGGCCCGGTTGGCGCTCAGGTAGCCGGCGCCGAGTGCCACCAGCACGTGAGCGTCGGCGGCGCCCTCGAACAGGGCGCGGAACAGGGCTTCGTTGTCGCGGTTGCGCTCTTCCTGGCGTTTGCGCTCGGTGATGTCGAGCACCACCGCGTTGATGCCGACCATCTCGCCATCGGGATCGTAGACCGGGTAGTAGCTCGAGATCCAGTGCCGCATCACGCCCGGTTCGGCCGGCGGCTCGCCGCTGTCCTCGACGTCGATCAGCGGGCGCTTGCTGGCCAGGACCCGGCGGTAATGCGCTTCGATCGCCACCCCGCGCGCGCCGAACAGTTCGGGCAGGGTGCGGCCGATATGGGAGGCGATCGGGATCCCGTTCACCGCCGCCAGGTAGTCGTTGATCATGATGATGCGCAGGCCGCGGTCGAGGAAGGCCAGGCCCACCGGCGCGCTGGCGTAGACGTTGGCCAGCAGGGCGCTGGAGCGCTGCAGCTCGCTGGTGCGGGCCGCCACCAGGGCTTCCAGTCCTTGCCGGTATTGCAGCAGGTCGCCTTCGACCTTGCGCAGCGCGCGCGCCACGGCGGCCGCTTCCAGGGTGCGCAGGGGCGGAATCTGGAGCGCGCGGCCGCGTCCGAGATCGGCCGCCGGCTCGGTCAGGGCGCGGACGTCGCGCGCGATCGAACCGCCGATGCCCCAGGCCAGCAGCAGGCTGATGGCCAGCAGGAAGCCGATGCCGGCCAGGGTCGCGCCGGGCGAACGGCCCAGCAGTTCGCGGGCGGCGTCGCGCGGAAAGCCGATGGTGACGGTCCAGCCGTGCAGGGGCGTGCCGGCATAGGCGGCGTTGAAGACGCCCTGTCCCGGGCGCGACAGGGTCACGTTGCCGCTCGGGCTGCGCAGCAGGGCATCGCGCAGCTCGGGTGGCATCGGCGAACCGATCCCGCGCACCGCCTCGCCGCTGCGCGCCACCATCCGGCCGTGGTTGTCGTAGACGTAGGCATCCCAGCCCATGGGCAGCTGCTGGCCGGCCAGCAGGCCGACGATGCGGCGCGGGCGCTGCTCGACCGACAACGCATACGCCACCTTGCCGTCGCGCCAGACCGGCACCGCGATCGAGATCACCCAGGGCTGGGTGGCGTTACCGCGGTGCAGGCCGGAGGTGACGGCGTCGCCGGTCTCGAACACGCGCCGGACCTCGGCCTCGTTGCCGCTGGTGGCCAGCGGCGTGCCCCAGGGATGGCGGGTGTCGAGCAGGTCGCGGCCGTCGGCGCCGCTCAGCACGAAGGCGTAGACGGGGAATTCCGGCCGCAGCAGGCGGCGCGCGACGCCATGGAAGGTGGCCAGGTCGCCGGCCGCCAGGCTTGGCTGGTTGGCGAGGGCGCGCGCGGCGGTCTCGCCGTTGTCGAGGTCACGGTCCACCGCCGCCGCCAGGGCGCGCGCGATCATCTGCGCATCCTGGACCACGTGCTGGGCCTCGCGGCGGTCGGCGTCGCGCGCGAAGGTGAAGTAGCCGAGCAGGATCGGCAGCGCGCAGGCGAATACCAGGGTGATCAGCCGCGAGCGGATCGAAGGAAGAAAACGTCGTTGGAACAGCTGCACCGCGAACCCCGCCTGCTACGCGGAGCCCATGCGCCGCCATGAAGCGATGTTATCAGCTATATTTTGCCAGCTCCAGTTTGGCGACCGCGTTACGGTGGACTTCGTCCGGACCGTCGGCCAGGCGCAAGGTGCGGTTGCCGGCCCACTGGTAGGCCAGCGGGAAGTCGTCCGACACCCCGGCCGCGCCATGCGCCTGGATCGCCCAGTCCAGCACCTGCTGGGCCACGGTGGGCGCCAGCACCTTGATCATCGCGATCTCGGACTGGGCCTGCTTGTTGCCGACGGTGTCCATCAGCCACGCGGTCTTCAGGGTCAGGAGGCGCGCGGTATCGATGCGAATGCGGCTTTCGGCGATGCGTTCGCGCCAGGCGCCCTGTTCGGAGATCTTGCGGCCGAAGGCGACCCGGCTGTCGAGCCGCCTGCACATCAGCTCCAGCGCCCGCTCGGCCACGCCGATCGCGCGCATGCAATGGTGGATGCGGCCCGGTCCCAGGCGGCCCTGGGCAATCTCGAAACCGCGGCCTTCGCCCAGCAGGATGTTCGAGGCCGGCACGCGGACGTTCTCGAACAGGATCTCGCAGTGGCCGTGGGGAGCGTCGTCGTAGCCGAATACGGGCAGCGGGCGCTTGATGGTGATGCCGGGCGTATCGCTGGGCACCAGGATCATCGACTGCTGCTTGTGGCGGGCCGCCGCCGGATCGGTCTTGCCCATCACGATGAAGAGCTTGCAGCGCGGGTCGCCGGCGCCGGAGATCCACCATTTGTGGCCGTTGATGAGGTAGTCGCCGCCGTCTTTTTCGATGCGCGTTTCGACGTTGGTGGCGTCGGAAGAGGCGACGTCGGGTTCCGTCATCGCGAAGGCCGAGCGGATTTCGCCGTTCAGGAGGGGTTCGAGCCACCGGCGCTTGTGTTCCTCGGTGCCGTAGCGTTCGAGCGTCTCCATGTTGCCGGTGTCGGGCGCGGAGCAGTTGAAGACTTCGGGCGCCCACGCCACCCGGCCCATGATCTCGCACAGCGGCGCGTAGTCGAGGTTGGACAGGCCCTCGGGCGCGCGTTCGGAGCGCGGCAGGAAGAGGTTCCACAAGCCCTGCTGGCGGGCGATCGGCTTCAGGTTCTCGACCAGGGCGGTCGGGATCCAGCGGTTTCCCTGCTGTTGGCCGTTGCGGTCGACTTCTTCCTTGAAGGCTTTCTCGTTCGGGTAGATGTGCTCATCCATGAAGGCGAGCAGTCTGGTTTGCAGGTCCTTGCAGCGGGGGGAGTAGTCGAAGTCCATTAGTAGTCCCTATCGTGAGCACGTCGTTCCCGCGCAGGCGGGAATCCAAGTTCAGCGCGCAGGCCGGCAGCGGCGTCAACGGCTGCGCATCGCAAACTGCCAGGCCATCTCCGCCATCGGCCGCGCAGCCTTGCCATTCTCGAGCGCCTGGGCACTGGACGCGGTGCCGTCGACATAGCGCTTCATGATGCCCTGCATGATGCCGGCCAGGCGGAACAGGTTGTAGGCGAGATAGAAGTCGAAGTCCTCGCGGCGGATCGTGCGGCCGGTGCGGCGGCTGTAGGCGGCGATGTACTCGTCCTGATCCGGAATCCCCAGCGCCGGCAGGTCCAGCCCGGCGATCCCGCGGAATTTGCCGGGTGGGATACGCCAGCTGAGGCAGTGGTAGGAAAAATCGGCAGCCGGATGGCCGAGGGTCGACAGCTCCCAGTCCAGCACGGCGAGGATGCGCGGCTCGGTCGGGTGGAAGATCATGTTGTCGAGGCGGTAGTCGCCATGGACGATGGACGTATCGTCGCCGGGCGGGATGTGCTGCGGCAGCCAGGCGATCAACTTGTCCATCGCGTCGATCGTCTCGGTTTGCGAGGCCTGGTACTGCTTCGTCCAGCGCTCGATCTGGCGCGCGAAGTAGTTGCCGGGCTTGCCGTAGTCGGCCAGCTTGACGCCGGCGTAATCGATGGTGTGCAGCTGGGCGATCACGCGATTCAGTTCGTCGTAGATGGCGGCGCGCTCCTCGCGCGTCATCCCGGGCAGGGACTGGTCCCACAGCACGCGGCCTTCGACGAATTCCATCACGAAGAAGGCACGGCCGATGATCGATTCGTCGAGGCACAGCGCGTACTGGCGCGCGACCGGGAAGCCGGCCTTGTGCAGGGCGTCCATCACGCGGAATTCGCGGTCGATGGCGTGGGCGGAAGGAAGCAGTTTGGCCGCGGGTCCGGGCTTGGCGCGCAAGACATAATGACGGCCGCCGGCGGACAGCTTGAAGGTCGGATTCGACTGGCCGCCCTTGAACTGTTCCACCGCCGGCGCGCCGCCGGGGTAATCCTCCACATGCTGCTCGAGCCAGGCGCCGAGGGCTGCGCCGTCGAAGCGCTGGCGTTCGGATACCGGCTTGGTGCCTATCATTTCTTCGAACATGTTGTCTCCTGCTGCCGTCGTTCCCGCGGCTCTCCACGTCGTTCCCGCGGCTCTTCACGTCGCCCCCGCGGCTCTTCACGTCGCCCCCGCGCAGGCGGGGGCCCAAGTTGTTCTTTTCGCTAAATAATAGCTTAATCCCGAACGAACGTGCTTTTTTAGCGCGATTTGCGGTACTGCTCGAACAACAACTCCATCGTGGTCGCCCGCGCCGCAGGCTGCAGCGGATCCGGCGGACTGTGGTTCACGCAGCGCACCACCCAGTCGCGCTCATCATCGCCGACGTCGAGCGCATTGATGCACCCCGGCGCCTGCGCCAGTCCGCCCAGGAAGAGCCGCTGGCCGGTGAGCGCCAGCGACAGGATCGCGCAATTGACGCCGCCGTGCAGCACCAGCAGCACCGTGTCCCAGTCTGCATCGGCACGCAGGCGCTCGATGGCCGGGTGGACACGGTCCATCAGCTCGCCCACCGACTCGCCGCCGAGGAAGCGCTGTTCGGCCGCCACCAGTCCCTCGAAAGCCCCGGTAAACGCGCGCTTCAGCTCGGCGGTCGGAATCGTGGCCAGCCGGCCACCGCGAATCTCTTCCAGCTCCGGCCAGACCTCGGGAGCGATCGCCTGCCCGGTCACCGCCAGCACCCGCGCGGCGGTCTCGACGGTACGCGGCAACCCTGAAACGATCACCCGATCGAAGCGCACACCGGCAGCAGCAAAAGCAAGCCCGGCCGCATCAGCCTGCGCCCGTCCATCCTCGTTCAGCGGCACAGTCTCCGGAAGGCAGGGCTTACCAGCGGCATCGAAATACGTAACGCTCCCATGGCGCATCAAAAAAACCCGCCGGCGTACGGCACGACCCATGCGTCCTCCATGATCAAAAATTCGGGGTCAGAGCACTTTATTCGCCAAATTCGGGGTCAGAGCACATTTTCGGGCAATGTCCTTTAGCCACTTCTTTGCAAGTCGATGGCACCGTCGCTTCATCGGTCGCTCGGTAGGCAAGGAAACAATTGTGTCTTTGAAGCAATTTCCTCAAAAAGTGCTCTGACCCCGAATTTGGGTTGAAAAGTGCTCTGACCCCGGTTTGGTGTTGGTCATATTACATGGCGATTATGCTTGACGTGACGTATGGACGACAGAACGTAATTCCACCAGTCAATTTTTGCACTTTCTGTTTTACAATTGAAGGACTAGTCCTACAAAACGTTAAAGGGTGTCATGGCGAGGCCAGAAAAAGTCCGGCTCGGGGAAATCCTGGTGCAACAGAAGCTGTTGTCGGAAGAGCAGCTGAATGCCGCGCTGGCCGACCAGAAGCGCACCGGACGCAAGCTGGGCAGGGTGTTCGTCGAGAGCGGCTTCGTCACCGAGGAGCAGATCTCCGGCGCACTGGCGCGCCAGCTCGGCATCCCTTACATCAATCTCAAGTTCTACAACATCAACCAGGACGTGGTCCGGCTGCTGCCCGAGACCCAGGCGCGGCGCTTCCGTGCGCTGGTGCTGGAAGACCGCAGCGAGACCGTGCTGGTCGGCGTCTCCGATCCGACCGACCTGTTCGCCTACGACGAGATCGCGCGCCTGCTCAAGAAGACCGTCGAGCTGGCGGTGGTCAACGAGACCGAGGTGCTGCAGGCGATCGACCGCATCTACCGCCGCACCGGCGAGATCACCGGCCTGGCGCGCGAGCTGGAGCAGGACCTGGGCGACTCCACCTCGGTCGACTTCGGCGCCCTGGCGTCCAACTCCGGGCTCGAAGAAGCGCCGGTGGTCAAGCTGCTGCAGTCGGTGTTCGACGATGCCGCCCAGGTGCGTGCCTCCGACATCCACATCGAGCCGCAGGACGGCCGCCTGCAGATCCGCTTCCGCATCGACGGCGTGCTGCACCTGCAGACTGAGGCCGACATCAAGATCGCGACCCCGCTGGCGCTGCGTCTGAAGCTGATGGCCGACCTCGACATCTCCGAGAAGCGCCTGCCGCAGGATGGCCGCTTTGCCGTCAAGGTGCGCAACCAGCGCATCGATGTGCGTATCTCGACCATGCCGACCCAGTACGGCGAATCGGTCGTCATGCGTTTGCTGAACCAGGTGGGGATGAACCTGCGCCTGGACGCGATCGGCATGCATCCGCGCCTGGTCGAGCGCTTCCGCGCCATCGTCCAGCGCCCCAACGGCCTGGTGCTGGTGACCGGTCCCACGGGTTCCGGCAAGACCACCACGCTGTACAGCGCGCTGGCCGAACTCAACTCGGTCGAGAAGAAGCTGATCACGGTCGAGGACCCGGTCGAATACCGCCTCCCGGGCATCAACCAGGTGCAGGTGAACGACAAGATCGAACTGAATTTCGCCCGCGTGCTGCGCAGCGCACTGCGCCAGGACCCGGACATCGTGCTGGTCGGCGAGATGCGCGACCAGGAGACCGCCCAGATCGGCCTGCGCGCCGCCATGACCGGTCACCTGGTGCTGTCGACTCTGCACACCAACGATGCCGCCAGCACCCCGCTGCGCCTGATGGACATGGGGGTGCCGCGCTATATGGTGGGCGGCTCGCTGCAGGCCGTGCTGGCCCAGCGCCTGGTGCGCGTGATCTGCGAGAGCTGCGCCCAGCCCTGTGCGGCGCCGGCGCCGGAACGCGCCTGGCTGCGCGCGGAACTGGGCGACCGCGCCGATAGCGTGCCGCTGTTCCACGGCCGAGGATGCTCGCACTGCAACGGCACCGGCTACCGCGGCCGCACCGGCGTCTACGAGCTGCTCGAGATGACGCGCGCCGTGCACGACGCGATCAACCATCCGGACCCGGGCCACTTCCTGAAAGCGGCCCATGCCGAGATGCGTGGCGAGACCCTGCGCCGCAGCGCGGTGCGCCTGGCGGTGCAGGGCAAGACCACGGTGGCGGAAGCCATGCGCGTCAGTAACCAGCTCGAGGACTAAAGCGTGCCGTTCTTTGCCTACAAAGGCCGCAACGGAAGCGGCGAACTGGTGGCCGGCGTGCTGGAAGGCCTGGATGCCGGCGCGGTCGCCGACCAGCTGTTCGGCGGCGGCGTGACCCCGATCGAGATCAGCCCGACCACGCGCAAGTCGGCCTCCGTGTCCGGCGGCGAAGAGGAGGGCCTGTGGGCGCGCCTGACGCACAGGAAGGTAAGCTCGCTCGACGTCCAGCTGTTCAGCCGCCAGATCTATACCTTGCTGAAGTCGGGCGTGCCGATCATGCGCGGCCTGGCCGGTCTGCAGGAGTCGGCCGTCAACAAGAGCTTCGCGGTCGTGATCCGCGACCTGCGCGAATCGCTCGACTCCGGCCGCGAACTGTCGACCGCGATGCGCCGCCACCCCGAGTGCTTCACGCCGTTCTACCTGGCGATGGTGCGCGTCGGAGAAATGACCGGGCGCCTGGAGGAAGTCTTCCTGCGCCTGTTCGATCACCTGGAGTTCGACCGCGACATGCGCGAGCGCGTGAAGACGGCGCTGCGCTATCCGAGCTTCGTGATCGTCGCGATGGTGGTGGCGATGATCGTCGTGAACGTGTTCGTGATTCCGCAGTTCGAGAAGGTTTTCAACAGCTTCCACGCCGAGCTGCCGCTGATGACGCGGATCCTGATCGGCTTTTCGCGCTTCACGGTGTCGTGGTGGCCGGCACTCGCCGCCGCAGGCGCGGGCATGTTCTTCGGCTTTCGCGCCTGGACCCGCAGCGGCGCCGGCAGGCTGGCCTGGGACCGCTACAAACTCCGCCTGCCGATCGCCGGCAAGATCGTCCACAAGGCAACCATGGCGCGCTTCGCCCGCAGCTTCGCGCTGTCGATCCGCAGCGGCGTGCCGATCGTGCAGGCGCTGACGGTAGTGTCGCAGACCGCCGACAACGCCTACCTGGCGATGCGCATCGAGCAGATGCGCGACGGCGTCGAACGCGGAGAGAGCATCCTGCGTACCGCCACCAATGCGCAGGTGTTCACGCCGATCGTGCTGCAAATGATCGCCGTCGGCGAGGAATCGGGCTCGCTGGACGACCTGATGGACGAAATCGCGATGATGTACGAACGCGAAGTCGATTACGAACTGAAGACCCTGTCGAGCCAGATCGAGCCGATCCTGATTACCTTCCTCGGTGTGATGGTGCTGGTGCTGGCCCTGGGTATCTTCCTGCCGATCTGGGACCTGGGCAAAGCTGCCCTGCACAACAAATGAAGATGAGACTCCGACACAAAGGCCAGGGCGGCTTCACGCTGCTGGAGTTCGCCGCCGTGATGGTGGTATCGAGCATCGTCAGCGCGGTGGCGCTGGACCGCTTCGAGTTTTACCGCGAGCAGGCCGAGATCGCCGCGGCGCGCCAGGTCGTGGCCGCGCTGCGCACCTCGCTGCAGGTGCGCAGCACCCAGTTGAGGTCCAGTGGCCGCGACCAGGAGCTGCAAGGCCTGGCGGCCGAGAATCCGATCAAGCTGCTGGCCTGGAAGCCGGCCAACTACCTGGGCGAATACTATGCGCCCGACGCCAGGGAGATCGGCGCGGCGGGCTGGGTGTTCGACCCGCGCGACAAAACCCTTGTGTATTTACCCAAAAATACTGAAAGTTTTTCCTTCAGTACATCGAGATTGCTTAGATTCAAGGTAGAATTTCTGCGCACAAGCAATAACAGCCTGGCCCTGAATCAAGTCAGCGGTTAGGCGGTCTTAAACCACCATAAGCGGCGTCGAAACCGCAAAACCTCATTCATTCGGAGAGTTTGATGAACAAGAATATCAAGGTCCAGGCGCAGGGCGGTTTCACCCTGATCGAACTGATCGTCGTGATCGTTATCCTGGGCATTCTGGCGGCGACGGCACTGCCGAAATTTGCGAACCTCAGCGGCGACGCCCGTTTGGCAAGCCTGAACGCGGCCAAGGGCGCGATTTCGTCGGCAGCGGCGATCGTGCACGGCAAGGCCCTGATCAACCCGACCGTCGCCAGCAACAATTCGCTGGTAATCGAAGGCAGCACGATCAAACTCGCGAACGGTTATCCGGACGGTAGCAAAGACGGTGCCCCCCTGGCAGCCGGTATCGATACTGTCAAGGATTACGTCATGGTCACCACCTCGACGGGCACGGTCACCGTTCCGAACGGCGGTTTTCTCCTGGTTCCGTCGGGCGCAAGCAATCAGGATAAGTGCTACCTGAGCTACACGCCGGCCGCCAAGGATCTCGCCACTGGCGCCATCACGCCGCCGGTCATCGCCTTGGGCACCGACGCCACCGCGGCAAACTGCGAATAAGTCACTGCTTCGCTCCACAAGGCGCCGGCCGGAACTCTCCCGCCGGCGTTTTCTTTTTCCGAAAGCCTGGCGCTCAATAACAGTCTTCGTTCCCCGAAGCGTCCTTCTTCTCCAGCATGCACACCGTCGCCACCCGCTGCCGCTCGGTATAGTCAACCTGCGCGCTGCCGTTGTCGTCGGGACACGAGCCGGCACTGCCGTTGCAGGCCACCGCCACGATCTGGTAGAGATTCTTGGCCACCGCGCTGCCGTCGTTCGGATTCTGCCCCTCTTTATACTTCGTGAACTTGCAGTGCACGGTGACCAGGAAGCCGCTGTCCTTCTGGAAGTCGGTCAAGTCCTCCTTTGCCGCGCAGCCCTGCGCGCCATTCATTTTCAGCTGGTAAAACGCCCATTCGAGACCCGCCCGCGCCGCCTGGCTGGCCCGCGCCGTGAGCGCGGCGCCGGTGGCGGCATTCGCCTGGCTCACGTTCAGGCGCACGATGGCGGTCGCCATGCCGGCCATCAGCACCAGCAGGATGACGGCGGCGATGTAGGCGAAACCGCCCTGTGTGCGCAGCAGTGTCGGACGCTTCACGGCATGTTCTCCACTTGCGAGCCGACCGTGAGCGTGACGGTTTCGCCGTTGTCGGTGAGGGTCAGCTGCAGCTGCGCGAAGCCGCTCTGCGCGGTTGCGCCCTGGCTGGGGTCGTAGGCGAAGTTGCAGTTGCCGACCTTGGTGCTGACGATTGCGCTTTTGCCGCCAGGGTAGAACGCGTCGCTGCCGGTGGTGACCGGGCAGGTCTGGGTGCCGTTGAAGCCATAGCCGACGATGCGGGTCAGCGTCCGGCTGCCATCCTGTGCCGGTGCGCTGCACATATAGGTGACTGCCTGCAGGCCCTTCGGCACGATGTAGAAGCGACCACCCTCGTAACCATATGGGAACTGCTTCGACGCTTGCAGCGTGATGCGGGACGTCCCGAGTTTGGCCGGCGGCGTGGTGACCGAATCGACCAGGCCGCGGCTGACGCCCGTATAGACGTCGGCCGTATTCTGGTTGCCGATCACCACCCAGTCGCCTTGCACCGGCGTGGGCATCAATGGCGTGAAGGACGTGAGCACGTCGAAGGTCGTGGCAGGCTGGGTCAGGTCGAGCCACTTCGACGGGTTCCCTGGATTCGCCTGGTCCCACTCCGTATCGGCGGCCGTGCGGAAGCGGCCGCCGCCGCTGCTCGGCACCATCTCCAGGCAAGATGCGCCGTTCGCGCCCTGCGCGGGCAGCAGGCGCAGCGAGTTCGGCACCGCGGTATGGATTTCATTGACCATGCGCCGCAAGGCGGTGTCGGCCAGGTGGGTCAGGTTGGCGCGCCGGCCCACCGCCAGGTAGTTCTGCAGGGCGGGACCGAACTGCATTGCGAAGATGCCTGCGATGATGCCGGTCACCATGATCACGATGACCAGTTCGACGAGGGTGAAGCCGTGTTCCTTGTTCATGGGGGAGTACGCCAGCCGGTGAGGACGAAGGCGTCCTCGGGTTTGCTGTCCATCTTGTAGGTGACGGTGACCGTGATCTTCAGATTCGGTGTGTCCGCGCGCAGTTTCTGGCTGTCGTCGGCCATGGGCACGCTGACGAGCACGTTGTACGACTCCAGGCCGGCGATCGGATTGTTCTTGGCGTCGCGGATGCCGGACAGGCCTTTTCCATAGCCGTTGAAATCCCTCACATCGACGAAGGTGTCGCGCACGTTGGGGGTAAAAGAGGTGGTGTCCAGACCGTAGGGCCTGAGCAGGATTTCGCCCATCAGGCTTTCGGCGATCGCCACTTTCTGCTGCAGGATCAGGGGGTCGGCGCTGGCCCGATTGCCGGTGCTGAAGGCCGCCACCAGTCCGCCCAGGGCAGCGGCGATGATGACCATGGCGATGATCAGTTCGACCAGGGTGACGCCGGCGCTGCGCCTCGGCATCCGCAGCCGTGCGCGCCTATTCGACATAGCCGGTGCCTCCCGCGAGCGTGATGACGCGCTGGTCCTTGCCTTGCGCGGAAATCGTGATCTTCGCAGTGTCGATCAGGGTCTTGCCTTCGATGTCGGAGGTGATGTCGCCGTTCGGCTGGAAGTACAGGCTGCCGCTGAAGCCGCTGGCCGTCACGTCCGGGTCCGAGGTCGAGAAATCGCTGTCCGGCGCATTCGCCAGCAAGTTCGTGCAGGCCGGCGTCGATGTTGTCGGATTCGCCGCGGCGATGCGCAGGGTCAGCGCCTTGGGGCCCAGGCTGGCGCAGACGAGGCGGCGATGCGCACGCGCCGCCGTCGACGCCAGCCGCAGGCCGCTGACGAGCTGGTCGCCGAACACCTGGGCACCGCGTTCGCCGCTGTTGATCAGGCGCGGCACGGCAACCGCCGCCATGATCCCCAGCAGGACCATGATGACGATCAGCTCGACCATCGTGAAGCCGCGCTCCCTCAATTGAATACCTCGCGCGTGTGGATCAGGCGCCTGGTCTCGGGGGTGTAGACGCCGAAGGTGGCGCGCGCGGCCGGATCGGCGCTCGCCGCGGCCGTGCCGGCGCAGATGCCGTTCGGGCCGCGCAGCCAGGGAATCTTCGCGCCGGTGCCCGCGGGGCGGGGGGCGGGCAGGCAGGACGTATCCGTGGTGGTGGCGCCGAGGTTGATGGCGACGGTCGCCGTGCCCGTGCCGCCGGCGGGATGCAGGCTCAGGCTGCCCTGGCCCTTTGCCATGCTGATGACCTGGCGGCCCTGGTCGATGCCCGCCGCGCTCAGGGTTGGCGGCAGCAGCGGCGCGGCCGCCTGGATCGCGATCGCCGAGGTGGGAATCGGATGCAGGGTATCGCTGTCGTCGAGGTTCTGGATCCAGCTGCCGCCGGTCCAGTACTGCAGGGTGACAGGCAGGGCCAGGTCGCCCTTGGCGCTGCCGAAGCGGCTGGCGATCGTGACGCGGCCACTGCGGGCTTCGTAGATGTCTTCGCCGCCGGCGGGGGCATCTTTCGAGCTGACGCCGCCCGCTGCCGTTTCCGCCGCGCGCAGGCGGACCTTCAATGGCAGGCTCGGCGAGTTCGCGAAGTTGAACGTCAGCGGCGCGACCGAACTCGTGGACAGGCTGGCGACCCCCTTGACGAAGGCGCTTGCCGGCAGCGGCGCTGCGCTGGAGCTGCCGAGCCCGGACAGCGTGCCTGGATTGGGGAAGGGCGCGGCGGTGGTGGACGTGGCGGGAATGGGCGTGGTGCCGCTGGCGTCGTAGGCGGTCAGGACCACCGGTTTGCTGTAGCCGAAGCCGGTGTCGTAAAGCGTCGTGACATTGCCGAGTGCGCTCATGGCGGTCACGGTGACGTCGACCGGCTCGCCGGAATAGTAGAAGTTCGGCTTGTTGGCGCCGACCCTGCTTTCCTGGACCTTGAAGTAGGCCGGCACCGAGACGATCGCCCCGCAGCCGCTTGCTGCGCCCAGGCTGGTCTGTACCGCAGCCGGACGGGGCTTGCCGCCGCCGAGGTAGTTGGTGCTGGCTTGCTCGGCCCGGATGTTGAAGGCGCCGGCTTCCGTATAAGTGAACTGGCCCCAGAAGCCGGCCGCGGTGATCTTGCCGCCTACGAGGCTCAGCTGGCCCAGAGCGGTCGGTGTCAGCTTGCAGCCGGTGGTGTCGAGTGCGCCCATGCTGAAGTTCACTCTCTCGGGTGTGGATTCCCGGCCAAAATTGGGGGTTGCGACGCCTTCATTGTTGAGGGGGACGACAGTCACGTCGAAGGGTTTGCCCGCGATCGTCGGCGAGGTGGTTTTCAGGCTGAACGCAATGGGCGCGACGATGACATTGCCGCTGGTGCCCTGAGCGCTGTTATCCAGGGTCGAGGCGGCGATGGCAAGCTTGCCGACGTCGGCATAGTACATCGAGAAAGTAGCGCTGCCGTTGTTATCGAAGGTGATCGGGTAAGTGCGGGCGCTGCCGGTGCAAAGGTTCTGGAATGAGGGATCGTTGCCGAGGGCGACGTTGGCGACGCTGCTCACCTTGAACGGCAGACTGCCGCTTGCCGGGTCGGCGTAGCTGCAGCTCAGCTGTATCGTTTTCTGTTGGCCGGCAAGGGCCGGCATGCAGGATTTCGTTTTGGGGTCGGAGACGGTCGCCGTCAGGGTGAAGCGCGTGACGGTCGCCGAATAGTGGTCGTTCAAGGACAGCCCGAGCCCGATGCTGCCATCGAAATTCATGTTGCAGGAAGCGCTGCCGTTCGCGGTGTTGCTGCACTGGAGTGGGTTGGCGACGGCGACGCTGGGGCCACTGAGCGCCAGCGTTGCCGTACCCGGCGTCGACTGGCTGACGGTCGCATTCGCGCTCACCCCGCTCGATCCGATCGCCACACTTCCGCCCCCCGGCTGCAAGTTCACGGTGACGCCGCCCGTGTAATAGCTGGTGCAGCCCGCGTTGGCGCAGGCCTTCACCGTCACCGGCTCCGGCGTGCAGGCGCTGGCACTGCCGTCATGCACAATCAGGAAGTGGTCGATGGGCGTCGCGGCAGGCGCAACCGCGCAGTGCGGTCCCTGGTCGGTGTTGACCGGGAAGCCGCTGTTGTTGGTGACGCAGTCGCACTGGCCGTTGGTGGTGCCGCCCGTGCAATAAATCATCTTGGTGACGCGGCCGGCCCAGTTCAGGGTCGCCCGATCGACCGTGGCGTTGCCGTTGATGATTGCGTTGGAACTGTCAAGTGTGAGGTTGCCGGTGCTGACGTCGCCGGTCACATTGACTTTGTCGCCGAGCCGGAGCGAGCTGCTGGCGGTGATCTTGCCGTTGACCGTGCTTTGCGACGCCAGCAAGGACACGGTGGGCGCGACGATGTTGCCCGTCACCGAGCTGCCGGACGCCAGGGTAAAGCTGGTCCTGGCAGTCACGTTGCCCTTGATGACCGACGGCGAGTCGGTGTCGATGACGTTGCCGCTCACCGCGCCGTTGATGGTGGCGTGGGAACCGATCGAGATGTTGCCGCTCGCAGTAACGTTGCCGGTAATGCTCAAGGTCGAGCCGGAACCCAGGTTCATGGTGACGGCGCTGATGTTGGCCGTGATCGACTGCGCCTGGGCGCCGATGGTGAAGGAGCCCCCGCTGATGAGGTTGCCGCCCGTGATGGCCAGATTGCTCGGCTTGATATTGCCGATATTCAGGTTGCCGCTCACGTTCAGGGTTGCCGAGCCGCTCATCGCCAGGCTCTGGTTGTAGTCGAAGTTGACGCCGCTGCTGTTGACGATCACCGTGTAGCCATCGGCGATCGTCATCCTGTCCGTGTTGGTGGTCAGCGGGAAGCCATTACAGGTATAGCTTGTGCCGGAGAGAGAGCAATTTCCCGCGGCGCCGCCGTTGAAGACGAGATCGGCTGCGAAGGCGCCCGGGCTCGCAAGGCAGCCGCTTACCAGGGCGCACCAGGCGCACAAATGCGCCAGGGCCGCGAGCGCGGCCGTCCGCCCACGCCCGAACATCGACCAGAACCTGTCAGCGAATTTCTTCAAATGATTTAATTAATAGCCAGAAACAATACACCCGCGAGTGTGCATGAGTTGGCCGCTATTCGCAAAATCATTTTTGCTGCCGCCTCACCCCTTGAAAACACCCGTTCGCCATGAGGTGTACTTACAACAGGAAATAGCCGGTTCTGTAAAGAATGATCGGAATATTTTTCCTTGGTGGAAAAATAGTATCGGCTTTTAACGACAGTTGAATATAATCAAGGCCTAGCGAAACCACTCAAAAGTCACCCATACCACTGCTCCGCATGCGTTTTTTTAGGAAAAAAAAGAAACAAGGCGCCTGGCTGGCAATGGTGTTGCAACGCGACGGCATCGTCGCGGCCAGCGTGCGCCGCGGTGACGGCAAGCCGGCGGTGACCGTGGCCAGCCACTATCCGGGCCAGGCGAATGCCGACGCGCTCGAAAAGGCGGGCAAGGATTTGCATGCGCAGGATTACCGCTGCACCACGGTGCTGGGCGGCGGCGACTACCAGATCATGGCGGTCGAGGCGCCCAATGTGCCGCCGGAGGAGCGCAAGGCCGCGATGCGTTTCCGCCTGAAGGACAACCTCGATTTCCCGGTCGCCGAAGCGACCTTCGACCTGGTCGAGATTCCCCTCGATCCGAATGCCGCCGTGCGTCCCCAGCAAAGCGTGTTCGCGGTGGCTTCGCGCAACGCCACGATCAAGGCGCGCCAGGACCTGTTCCATCGAGCCAAGGTCGAACTCGGCACCATCGACATCCCCGAAATGGCCCAGCGTAACCTGTCGAGCATGCTCGAGACCGACGGCCGCGGCATCGCCATGCTGTCTTTCGGCGAGGATGGCGGCTTGCTGACCGTGTCCTGCCGCGGAGAACTGTATCTGTCGCGCCGCATCGACGTGACCCTGGCCCAGCTGCTCGACGCCGACCACGACCGCAAGCACCAGGCCTTCGACAAGATCACGCTGGAACTGCAGCGTTCGCTCGACCACTTCGAACGCCAGTTCTCCTTCATCGGCGTGGCCAAGCTGGTGCTGGCGCCGAGCGGCGCGCAGGGCCTGGAAGAATACCTGTCGGGTAATCTCTACACCCGCGTCGAAACCCTCGACCTGGGCATGCTGCTCGACCTCGCACACGTTCCCGAGCTGCTCGGCGCGGCAGCCCAGCAGCGCTTCTTCGTCGCGATCGGCGCCGCGCTGCGCGAGGAAGGAGTGGCATGAGCCAGCAGATCAACCTGTTCAACCCGGCCTTCCAAAGGCAGACCACGCTGTTCTCTGCGCGCGCGATGGGTATCGCCGCCGGTGCGCTGGTGATGGGCCTGGCCGCGATGGGGGCCTGGTCCGAGCTGCGCCTGGCCCAGCTGCAGGGCGAAGCGAATACCGTCGCGCGTCGGCTGGAGGTCGCACAGAAGCGGCTGGCCAGCGTGTCGGCGGAATTCACGCCGCGCCGCAGCGATCCGGCGCTGGCGACCCAGATGGCCGAGGCCGAGCAGCAGCGCGCGGCGCTGCAGCATGTGGCTCAGGTGATCGAGCGCGGGGAACTGGGGAATACCCAGGGCTACGCCGAATACTTCCGCGCGATGGCGCGCCAGAGCCGCGAGGGCCTGTGGCTGACCGCCGTCAGCGTCGGCGGCGCCGGCCGCGAGATCGGCGTGCAGGGCAGGGCGCTCGATCCCGCCATGGTGCCGGGCTTCCTGGGCCGCCTGCGCAACGAGCCTGTCCTGCAAGGCAAGGCCGTCGGCAGCATGCAGATCGGCGAGGCGCCGCCGCTCAGGCAGGCCGGCGCGGACGGCAAGGAAAGCAGCGTCCCCGCACCCTATGTCGAGTTCAGCCTCCAATCCGCAGCGGCCGGCGACAAGGACGGCATCGGCGACAAGCGAGACCGGCCGTGAAGCAGCGCTGGAACCAGCTCGCCGCGCGCATCGACGCGCTCAGCCAGCGTGAACGCCTGCTGGTGTTCGCCGCCGTGCTGGCGGTGCTGGCCTTCCTCGGCCAGGCGGTGCTGCTCGCCCCTTTGCAGCGCAAGCAGGACCTGTTGAAGAACCAGATTTCACTGCAGCGCGCCAGCCTGGCCGAGACCGAGAGCGCGATCGAGCGCAAGGTCGCCGACGCCGAGGCCGACCCGGACCAGGCGCTGCGCACCCGCCTGTCGGCGACGCGCGCCGACACCGCGCGCATGAGCGAGCAGATGCGCGCCATGCAGAACGGCCTGGTGCCGCCCGAGCGCATCGCGCCGCTGCTGGAATCGATCCTGCGCGCCAACGGCCGCCTGAAGCTGGTGTCGATGCAGACCCTGCCGGCCGGCTCGCTGAACGAACTGGGCGCGGACCCGGCCGACAAGGCCGCCGCACCCGCCGCGCCGAAGCAGCCGGACCTGCTGTTCCGTCATGGCGTCGAACTGACGGTGCGCGGCAGCTATCTCGACATGGTCGATTACATGACGGCGCTCGAAGCGCTGCCCACCCAGCTGTTCTGGGGCAAGGCCCAGCTCCAGGTCGAGCAGTATCCGACCGTGCGCCTGACCCTGACCCTGTACACCCTGAGCCTGGACCCGAAATGGATGAAGCTGTGAGGACAAGCATGAAGCGAGCCACCCCCCTGTCGACGACCGCGGCCCTGGCCGCGCTGCTGGCGCTGGCCGGCGCTACCGGCGTTGCCAATGGCGCCGCCGTCGCCGCCGTCGCGATTGCGGAAACGGCCCAGCGTCTGCCTGACCCGACCCGTCCCCCGGCCGCGGCGCTGCAGGCGCCTCCCGGTACCGGCGCAGCTGCTGCCGATGTCCTGCCGCAGCTGCAGTCGGTGATGCTCGGCGCCGCCGGCAGCCAGCGCATTGCCGTGATCGATGGCCAGAGCGTGCGCGTGGGCGAGCGCTTCCGCGGCGCGCGCGTGGTGCGCATCGCCGACAGCGAGGTCGAGCTGCAGCGCGGCCATGAACGCCAGGTGCTGCATTTGTACGTGCAGGACAGCGCGGGCGGCATCACCCGTGTGCCGGCCGGCGCCGCGCACCGCAGCGGAGGCCGACAATGAAGCCGATGAACAAACCATTCGCAGCCTTGCTGGCGGCAATGCTGGCGCTGGCCGGCTGCCAGACCCCGCCCGCCGACACGACCTACGACGCCATCAGGAATGAAGTGGCGCGCGATGCCGCCAAACGCCCGGCGGCGCCGGCCGTCGACGATGCGGTCGCGAATGCGCTGCTGCCGCCGGCATCCAGCCTGGCGACCCAGCTGCCGAAGGCGCGCCCGGCGCTGGAGGAGCGCTTCAACGTCTCCTTCAATAACGTTCCGGCCCAGCAGTTCTTCCGCTCGATCGTCGCCGGCACCCGCTACAACATCCTGGTGCATCCGGACGTCAGCGGCTCCATCACCGTCAACCTGAAGGACGTGACCCTGCAGGAGACCCTGGACGCGGTGCGCGAAGTCTACGGCTACGACTACAAGATCGACGGCACCCGCATCTCGGTCAAGCCGCTGACCATGCAAACGAAGATGTTCCGCGTGAACTACCTGGTCGGCAGCCGCCGCGGCGTGTCGAACCTGCGCGTGTCCTCGACCTCGGTGGCGAATGCCGTCAACAACCAGAACGGCAATGGCAACGGCAACCAGAACAACGGCAACAACCAGAACAACAACCAGAACCAGAACAACCCGAACAATCCCAACGGCCAGAACCAGAACCAGATCGAGAGCACCGACGTCAGCACCACCTCGAACAATGACTTCTGGACCGACCTGAAAGCGGCCATCGAAGCCATCGTCGGCTCGAAGGCGGATGGGCGCAGCATCGTCGTCAGCCCGCAGTCGGGCGTGGTGGTGATCCGCGCCATGCCGGACGAACTGCGCAACGTCGACGCCTACCTGAAGGCGACCCAGCTGGCGGTCGACCGCCAGGTGATTCTGGAAGCGAAGATCCTCGAGGTCGAGCTGAACGACAGCTTCCAGAGCGGCGTGAACTGGGCGTCCTTCGCCTCGATCAGGAGCGGTCATGACAATCGCGTCTCGGGCGGCCTGGTAGCGCCGGGTTCGAGCCTGACGCCGCTGCCCTTCAACGGCGGCCAGCCGGGCGTCATCAGCGATCCGAGCACCGGGCTGTCGGCCAGCACCGGCTTCTCGCTGTCGAATGCGGCCGGCGCCGCCGGCTCGATGTTCGGCCTGGCGGTCCAGACCAGCAATTTCGCCGCCCTGATCTCCTTCCTCGAGACCCAGGGCACGGTGCACGTGCTGTCGAGCCCACGGGTGGCTGCGGTCAACAACCAGAAGGCGGTGCTGAAGATCGGCACCGACGAGTTCTACGTGACCGGCGTGAGCACCACCACCAACGCCAACGCGACCGGCAATACCACGACCCCGAACGTGACCCTGCAGGCCTTCTTCTCGGGCGTGGTGCTGGACGTGACGCCGCAGATCGACGACCGCGGCAACATCCTGCTCCACGTGCACCCGTCGGTGAGCCAGGTCTCCACCGTGAACAAGGCCGTGAGCCTGGGCACGGCCGGCAACCTGAACCTGCCGCTGGCGGCGTCGGCCACCTCGGAGCTGGACAGCATCGTGCGCGGTTCGAACGGCCAGGTGGTGGCAATCGGCGGCCTGATGCGCCAGTCCTCGACCTCCGACAATTCGCAGGTGCCGGTGGCCGGCAACGTACCGGTATTGGGCAACCTGTTCGGCGCCAAGAAGCGCGTCAACCAGAAGCGCGAGCTGGTGGTGCTGATCAAGCCGACCATCGTCGAAGGCATCAACAACTGGAACGACGACCTGCTCGATGCCGGCCGCCGCATCGAGCAGCTCGACCCGCGCACCCGAGGGATGCGGTAATGTACAGCGCCCACTTCGGCCTGCGCGAGCCGCCCTTCGGGATCACGCCCGACACCAGCTTCTTCTTCGGCAGCCCGGGTTCGCAGGAAGCGCTGAACACCCTGCTGGTGGCGGCGCGCAACGGCGAAGGCTTCATCAAGATCACCGGCGAAGTCGGCACCGGCAAGACCCTCCTGTGCCGCAAGTTCATGGCGACCCTGGGCGACAGCTTCGTCACCGCCTACATTCCGAATCCCTACCTGGAGCCGCGCACCCTGATGCTGGCCCTGGCCGACGAGCTCGAGATCGCCCTCGACAAGGACGTCGACCAGCACCGCCTGCTGAAGTCCATCATGGATCGCCTGCTCCTTCTTGCCGGTCAGGGCAAGCGCGTGCTGCTCTGCCTCGACGAGGCCCAGGCGATCCCGGTCGAGAGCCTGGAAGCGCTGCGCCTGCTGACCAACCTCGAAACGGAAAAGCGCAAGCTGCTGCAGATCGTGCTGTTCGGCCAGCCGGAGCTGAACCGCAAGCTGGAGCTGGAATCGATCCGCCAGCTGGCCCAGCGCATCACCTTCCACTACCACCTCGGGCCGTTGAGCCGCGACGACCTCGATTTCTACGTCGCCCACCGCCTGCGCGTGGCCGGCTTTGCCGGCGCCCGCCTGTTTTCCAGCGGCGCGGTCGCCAGCCTGTACAAGGCCAGCGGCGGCGTGCCGCGCCTGGTCAACGTGCTGGCGCATAAATCGCTGATGCTCTGCTACGGCGAGGGCAGCCACAGCATCACGCGCGCCCACGTGAACGCGGCGGCGAAGGATACGCTGGCGACCAGCGCCAAGGGCAAGGGCGGGCGCCGCTTCCTGCCCTGGGCTGCCATCGGCGCCGTGCTGGCCGGCGCGGCCGCCAGCGTCGGCTGGGCGATCACACGATGACGAGCCTGCGATGAGCCTGATTAACAAGATGCTCCAGGATCTCGACTCGCGCGCCACGCCGGGCGCCGAGTCCTTGCCGTCCCAGATCCGGCCGGTGGCGCGCGAGCGTGAGCGCTTGGGCGGGCGCGTCGATGGCCGCACCCTCGGGCTGGTCGCAGCCGCTACCGGCGCGGCCGTGCTCATCGCCCTGGGGTCCTGGTATGGCTGGGGGCAAGTCCAGGCGAATCGTGGGGGCGCGAAGCCGGACGTGGTGGCTGCCGCACCGCTGCAGGTGAAGCCGGCGTCCGCCGCGACCCTGCCGGCGCCGGCGCCGGTGACGCTTGTGTCTCCAGCCCCGGTCGTGGCGCCGGTCGCCGACCTGCCCGCAGCCGTGTCAGCCGCCCCTGCGCCCGCCGCAGCCGTCCGCCACGACCACAGGTTCGACGCGCCGCCGGCCGCCGGCGTGCATCCGAAAAGCGTCGACGGCTACGCGCCGGACAGCGACGAAGCCCGCGCCGCGCGCCAGGCCATCATGGCGGAGCTGCAGGCGCGCATGGCGTCGAGCACCCCCAGTCCACTGGCTCGCGCCCGTGCCGCCACGCACGAAGCGAAGCCGAAGGACAAAGCCACGGCCAGGACGGTGGCTCGCCAGGAAGGCAAGGCAGCAGCGCCGTCGCGGGTGGCCGACAGCGCCGCCGACACCGTCAGGGACAAGCGCAGCGCCGGGCAGGGCCGCCAGGAATCGGGCGCCCAGCGCGCCGAGGGCGAATACCGCCACGCGCTGAACGCACTGCAGGATGGCCGGATGACGGAAGCGGTCGCCGCGCTGGAGCAGGCGCTGAAGCTGGATCCGAACCACGATGCGGCGCGCCAGACCCTGGTCGGGCTGCTGATCGAAGCGAAGCGCACCGACGAGGCGATCCGCCACCTGCAGGCCGGCCTGATCCTCGACCCGCGCCAGCCGGCGCTGGCCATGCTGCTGGCGCGCCTGCAGATCGAACGCGGCGCCTCCGGCATCGATACCCTCACGCGCACCTTGCCCTACGCCGGCAACAACGCCGACTACCACGCCTTCCTGGCCGGCGCCCTGCAGCGCCAGCAGCGCTACGGCGAGGCGGCCGAGCAGTACCAGGCCGCGCTGCGGACCGCGCCCGCCAATGGCGTGTGGTGGATGGGACTGGGGATGTCGCTGCAGGCCGACAAGCGCAATGCGGAAGCGCTGGAAGCCTTCCAGCGCGCGCGCGCGAGCGGGAGCTTGTCGGCGGAGTTGCAGGCGTTCGTGGAGCGTCGGGTGCAGCAGCTGGGACGCTGAGCGAAGCCCGCAACACTGGCACGTCGTCCCCGCGAAGGCTGGGACCCAGGTTCTGCTCGAGTTAAGCTGGCGGGCCGTCGCTCCCGACCGCTCTTATACCTTCGCCAAGCGCTCCAGCGCCACCGCCAACGTCTCATCCTGCTTCGCAAAGCAGAACCGCACGATCCCCGACTCCTTCCCCTGGCTGTAGAAAGCCGACACCGGAATCGCCGCCACCTTGATCTCGCGCGTCAGCCACTGCGCGAACGCCGATTCGCTCAGGTCGGAAATGCCGTCGTACTTCACGCACTGGAAATAGGTGCCGTCCGCCGGCAGAAGGGTGAAGCGGGTATTCGCCAGGCCTGCGCGGAACAGGTCGCGCTTCTTCTGGTAGAAGGCGGGCAGCTCCAGGTAGGGCCCGGGGTCGCGCATATAGCCGGCCAGGCCGTGCTGCATCGGCGTGTTGACGGTGAAGACGTTGTACTGGTGGACCTTGCGGAACTCGGCCATGAGGCTCGCCGGCGCCGCCACGTAGCCGACCTTCCAGCCGGTCACGTGATAGGTCTTGCCGAAGCTCGAGACGACGAAGGCGCGCCCCGCCAGCCTCGGATCGCGGCTGACCGATTCGTGCCGCTGGCCGTCGAAGACCATGTGTTCGTAGACTTCGTCGGACAGGATCAGGATGTCGGTGCCGTCGACGATGGCGGCGAGGGCGTCGAGGTCGCTCTTGCGCAGGATGGAGCCGGTCGGGTTGTGCGGGCTGTTGATGACGATCATCCGGGTGCGCGGCGTCACCGCGGTGGCGATCTCGTCCCAGGGCACACTGTAGCCATTCTCTCCGACCCGCATCGACACGGTCACCGGCACGCCGCCGGCCAGCTGCACGGCAGGCAGGTAGCTGTCGTAGGCCGGTTCGATGATGATGACTTCCTCGCCCGGATGCACGGCGCACAGGATGGCGGTGGTCAGGGCCTGGGTGGCGCCGGCCGTGACGGTGATCTCGGTGGCGGCATCGTAGGCGTGGCCGTACAGGGCCTGGAGCTTGGCGGCGATGGTTTCGCGCAGCAGCGGCACGCCGGACATCGGCGGGTACTGGTTCAGGCCGGCGCGCATGGCCTCGTCGACCAGGTCGAGCAGGCGCGGGTCGCAGCCGAAGTCGGGGAAGCCCTGGCCGAGGTTGACCGCGCCATGCTCGCTGGCGAGCGCAGACATGAGGGTGAACACGGTGGTGCCGACGGCCGGCAGGCGCGATCGAAGGACGGGAGTGGGCATGGCGGTTCTTAGAGGTTGGGGTCGAGTTTAAGCCAGGCGTCCGGCGTCATGATCCGGTACAGGCCTTCGCGCACGGTCTTCTTGGCCAGCTTGAGCAAGGCCTTGTCCTTGGTGATCAGGATGGCGGCATCGGCGTCGCGCGCGATTTCGAGGAATTTCTGGTCGTCGCGGTCGGTGCAGACGGGCAGGCGGATCGCGCGGCTGTCGGGCGCCACCACACGGATCAGGGCGTCGAAGCGGGCGGCCGCGTCCGGGCGCGTGCTGTCGTCGAGCGGCAGGTGAGGGTAGTGCAGGACGTACAGGTATTCGTCGCGGCAATCGGCGCGGGTCACTGCCTGGACCGCGCCGCTCTCGAGCGCGGCCAGCAGGCCGGCCCAGCGCGGGTCGCGGAAAACGAAGAGGTCGAGGCAGACATTGGTATCGATGACGATGGGTTTGGCTGAAGCGGGTATCATGTCGGCAATTTTACTTGTTGTACGCATTTCTCACCCATGCTGATCGTTCTTTCGCCCGCCAAATCGCTCGACCTCGACACGCCGCCCACCACCGACCGCAGGACGACCCCGCAATTCATCGACCGCGCCGCGGAGCTGATCCGCGTGCTGAAGGACTATTCGCCGGCCCAGGTCGGCGCCCTGATGAGTATCTCCGACCCGCTGGCGGTGCTGAACGTGACCCGCTACGCCAGCTGGCACCCCGACCACAGCGAAGCGCGCCAGGCCGTGATGTCCTTCGACGGCGACGTCTACACCGGCCTCGACGCGCGCAGCCTCGACGCCAGGGCGCTGGACTACGTGCAGGACCACGTGCGCATCCTGTCCGGCCTGTACGGCGTGCTGCGCCCGCTCGACCAGATGCATCCCTACCGCCTGGAGATGGGCACCAGGCTGGCCAACCCACGCGGCAAGGACCTGTACGCCTTCTGGGGCGAGCTCGTCACCGGCGCGCTGAACGAGGCGCTGGCCGCGAACGGCGCTACCGCGCTGGTGAACCTGGCGTCGGAAGAGTACTTCAAGTCGGTCAAGCCCAAGCTGCTGAGCGTGCCGCTGGTCGTTCCCGTGTTCGAGGACTGGAAGAACGGCAAGTACAAGATCATCTCCTTCTTCGCCAAGCGGGCGCGGGGGATGATGGCGCGTTACGCGGCGGAACGGGGAATTCGCGATCCGCAGGACTTGAAGGGCTTCGATGTCGATGGATATGCGTTTGACGGAAGCGTGTCGACGGAGAAGGAGTGGGTGTTCAGGCGGCGGGTCGAGGCGTGAAGCGCGCGCATTATCGGCGCCTTTGAAACCTCGTCCCGCCTTCGCGGAAACGACGATCTAGCGGTACGAAAATAAGAACGCCCGCATCGAGCGGGCGTTTGTCATTTACTGCACGGCATCCTTCGGCGCCGGCTGCGGCCCCGACTTGGCCCAGAACTTCCACCACGGCGCATCGCCGCTGCCCTTGCCACCCAGGAAGTGGCTGTTCGGGTAGTTGGCCTGGAACACACGCTGGGTGTCGTCGCGCAGGTCGAACATGCCCAGCTTGTCGTAGCTGCGGATCATGATGAACAGCGCTTCCTCGCGCGCCGGCGAGGTCGGGAAGTTGGTGACGGCTTCCTGGGCGCGGTTCAGCGAGGCCAGGTAGGCGCCGCGGCGGTAGTAGTAGTTCGCCACGTGGACTTCGTAGGAAGCCATCGCGTTGATCAGGTAGTTCATGCGCTGGATCGAGTCCGGCGCGTATTTGCTGTTCGGGAACTTGTCGACCAGTTCCTTGAAAGCGGCGAAGGCTTCGCGGGTCGCTTTCGGGTCGCGTTCGGTCGGATCCTGCGAATAGATGAAGCTCATGAAGCCGATCTGGTCGTTGAAGTTGATCAGACCGCGCAGGTAATACATATAGTCGACCTGCGGATGATTCGGGTGCAGCTTGATGAAGCGTTCCACCGCGGCCAGCGCCTCGGCCTGGTCCTGGGCTTTATAGTGCGCGTAGGCGATTTCCATCTGCGCCTGGGTCGCATAGGTACCGAAGGGATAGTTGGTTTCCAGCTTTTCGAAGAGCTTGATGGCGGCTTCGTAGTGGGCGCCATCCATTTCTTCACGCGCCTCAGCGTATAATTTCGATGCTGACACGTTCTTGCTTTCGTCGGACTTTCCCGGCAACAAGCCGCAAGCTGACAAACTGAGCAGAGCACCCGTCACAACCAATACAGACAATTTTTTTTGCATAGCTTTTTGCAAGAAAGTTTTTACCGAGATACAACGAACGGCTGATTATAGCCGATGGGAACAACGTGATATTAAATGCTGCGCCGAATTCGGCGGAAATGCCTCTCGACCCCGATTTGGACGACGACCTGGACGCCGAGTTCGCACCACAACCCGGCCTGGCGCCGAGTGGTGTCGACTTCTCGCCGATTACCCTGACCCTGGACCCGTCGCACTGCGGCCAGCGCCTCGACAAAGTCGTGGCCGGCCTGGTGCCGCAGTTCTCGCGCAGCCGCCTGCAGCAATGGTTCGACGAAGGCCACGTCACCGTCGACGGCAAGCCGGCCAAGGGCAAGGGCACCGCCTACGGCGACGAGACCGTGCTGGTCCTGCCCCAGCCGGCGCCGGAAGATACGGCCTATACGCCGGAAGCAATGGAACTGAACATCGTCTACGAAGACGAGTCCATCCTCGTGATCAACAAGCCGGCCGGCCTGGTGGTCCACCCGGGTTCGGGCAACTGGTCGGGCACGCTCCTGAACGGCCTGCTGCATTACTGCCCGCAACTGGTCTCGGTGCCGCGCGCCGGCATCGTGCACCGCCTCGACAAGGATACCAGCGGCCTGATGGTGGTCGGCAAGACCCTCGAAGCCCAGACCGACCTGGTGCGCCAGCTGGCGGCCCGTACCGTCAAGCGCGAATACTTCGCCCTCGTATGGGGCACGCCGCGCCTATCCGGCACCGTCGATTCGCCGATCAGCCGCCACCCGACCGAGCGCACCAAGATGGCGGTGTCGAATGCGCCGATGGCCAAGCCGGCCATCACGCATTACGAGCTGCTGGCGAAGGGCGAACTGGACCGCCGTCCGGTGAGCCTGGTGCAGTGCCGCCTCGAAACCGGCCGCACCCACCAGATCCGCGTGCACATGCAGTCGCTGGGCTACAGCCTCGTCGGTGACACCGTGTACGGCAAATCCCACCTGCTGTCCTTCTTCCACCGCCAGGCGCTGCAGGCGCGCCGCCTGGGCCTGACCCATCCGGCCACCGGCGAACACATGGAATGGGTGGTGCCGCTCGCCGACGACTTCGCGGAACTGCTGGAACGCGCCGGCATCGACGAGCCGGAAGCGGCCTGATGCCGGGGCTCCATCCCGGGCACCTGGTGCGGCCGGACTGGCCGGACCTGCCCGCCAACATCGATGCGCTGGCGACCACCCGCCTGGGCGGCGTCAGCGTTGCGCCTTTCGATGACGGCAACGGCGGCGGCGGCCTCAACCTGGGCCTGCACGTGAAGGACGACCCCGACGCCGTCGCCGAAAACCGTGCGCGCCTGCAGACCCTGCTGCCGGGACGTCCGGCCTGGATCGCGCAGGTCCACGGCGCCGACGTGGTCGATGCCGCCACGGTCCAGCCCGGCGGACCGGTGCGCACCGGGGACGCCAGCATCGCGGCGCAAGCGGGCGTGGTGTGCGCGATCCTGACCGCCGATTGTCTGCCGGTGCTGTTCGCCGACCTCGAAGGCAAGGTGGTGGGCGCGGCCCATGCCGGCTGGCGCGGGCTGGCTGGTGGCGTGCTGGGCGCCACCATCGCCGCGATGCGCGCGCAAGGCGCGGGCGAGATCACGGCCTGGCTTGGTCCGGCCATCGGACCGGAGGCTTTCGAGGTCGGCACCGACGTGCTGGATGCCTTTCGCGCCGCGCTGCCGGACGGTGGAGCAGAGGAGGGCTTCCGGCCTTATCCCGGGCGCGAAGGCAAGTATCTGGCGAACATGCCGCTGCTGGCGCGCCGGTTGCTGGCGGGCGACGGTGTGACCCGCGTGCACGGCGGCGACCGCTGCACTTTCACGGAACGCGATCGTTTCTATTCGTACCGGCGCGACGGCGCGGGCAGCGGGCGTCAAGCGAGTTTGATCTACATTAAGTTGTAGGGGTGTCCGGGCGCTTGGAGTGCTTGGCGTCCCGCTTGCGCGCGCGGCCACGCCGCCACGCTCCCGTCAGGTAGAAAACGAGAGATAATGGCAACACGCCGTAAAACAGGAAGGTCATGATGCCGGCAACCACGGAAGGCTCGGTGGCCGCCATCAGGGTCACGACATACATCCATCCGATGGCGACGATCCACATAAGACTTTCCTTTGTTGCACGCTCGAATACCCGATTCTAAACAATGGACGCCGATATGAATACGCCCGAAGCTTTCGCGCAGCCTGGCGCTGCATGGATGTCGCAGTTTTCCGATCCCTCCGTTTGGCAGTCCTGGATGAAGTTTGCCGACCCCTCGGCGTTTGGCGGCGGCATGGCCCAGCAGGCGGCGCCGGTGATGCGCATGCTGGGCGATTTCGGCGCCGGCCTGCCCCAGGCCAAGCTCGAAGCGATGCGCAACGACTACCTGCAGAAGGCGATGCGCCTGTGGCAGGACGTCATGAGCGGCAAGACGCCCGAGTTCAAGGACAGGCGCTTCTCGGCGCCCGAATGGACGGCGAACCCGGTGTCATCCTTCAGCGCCGCGTCCTACCTCCTGAATGCCGAATTCCTGATGGCGATGGCCGAGGCGGTCGAAGCGCCGCCGCGCGACAAGCAGAAGATCCGTTTCGCGGTGCAGCAGATCGTCGACGCCTTGTCGCCGGCCAATTTCCTGGCGACGAATCCGGAAGCCCAGCAGAAACTGCTCGAGACCAAGGGCGAGAGTCTGACCAAGGGTCTGCAGAACATGCTGGCCGATATGCAGAAGGGCCGGATCTCGCAATCCGACGAGTCGGCCTTCGAGGTCGGCCGCAACGTCGGCGTCACGCCCGGCACCGTCGTGTTCGAGAACGATATGTTCCAGCTGATCCAGTACACGCCGGCGACCCCGACCGTGCACGAGGTGCCGCTGCTGATGGTGCCGCCCTGCATCAACAAGTTCTACATCCTCGACCTGCAGCCGGAAAATTCGCTGGTGCGCTATCTGGTGGAGCAGGGCAATACCGTATTCATGATGTCCTGGCGTAATCCGGACCAGACGATGGGCAACAAGACCTGGGACGACTTCGTCGACCAGGGCGCGGTCAAGGCCATCGACGTCGCCCGCGAGATCTCCGGCAAGGAAAAGGTGAACGTGTTCGGCTTCTGCGTCGGCGGCACCATCGCCGCCAGCGCGCTGGCAGTCGAGGCGGCGCGCGGACGCCAGCCGGCGGCCAGCCTGTCGCTGTTCACGACCCTGCTCGACTTTGCCGACAATGGCGTGCTGGACGTCTTCGTCGACGAGACCCAGGTCGCGCTGCGCGAACAGCAACTGGCGAAGGGCGGCCTGATGCCGGGACGCGACCTGGCGACGACCTTCTCCTCGCTGCGTCCGAACGACCTGGTATGGAACTATGTCCAGCAGAACTATCTGAAGGGTAAGACCCCGCCTGCCTTCGACCTGCTGTACTGGAACGCCGACAGTACCAACCTGCCGGGCCCGATGTTCTGCTGGTACCTGCGCAATACCTATCTGGAGAACAAGCTGAAGGTGCCGGGCGCGCTGACCGTGGCCGGCGTCCAGGTCGACCTCGGCAAGATCGATTGCCCGGTCTTCGTCTATGGCTCGAAGGAAGACCATATCGTGCCCTGGGAAGCGGCGTTCGCCTCGATGAACCTGCTGAACCCGAAAAAGCCGAAGGCGAATCGCTTCGTGCTGGGTGCCTCCGGCCACATCGCCGGCGTGATCAATCCGGCCTCGAAAGGCAAGCGCAGCCACTGGGTGAACCAGGCGAATGGCCGCAATCGCCCCAAGAGCGCGGCCGACTGGTTCGCCGGCGCCACGGAAGTGAAGGGCAGCTGGTGGGCGGAATGGGCGAAATTCCTGGCCGAGAACGGCGGCAAGGACGTCCCGCCGCCGGCCCAGCCGGGCAATGCGCATTACCAGCCGATCGAAGCGGCACCCGGCCGCTACGTGAAGGCACGTGCCGACTGAGTTCTTAATAGACAGGCAACTTGCTTTAAAAATACGTGAGTTGCCTGTTGAATAATTGCTGCGCCTGCGATCACAACGTGGTATTTTAGAGAATATCCTCTTGGAATCGGAGACGCCCGCGGCTCGGCTAGCCGGTCCGCGGACCGCATAACAGAGCGCCGCGGCGCAATATTTGGAACCTGAGATGAGCAGTGGAAAAAAGAGTAGCGAACGCCTGATCAAGAAGTACCCGAACCGACGTCTGTACGACACCCAGACCAGCTCCTACATCACCCTGTCCGACGTCAAGCAGCTCGTGCTGGACGCCGACGAATTCACCGTGGTCGACGCCAAGACCAACGAAGACCTGACCCGCAGCATCCTCCTGCAGATCATCCTGGAAGAAGAAGCACACGGCGCGCCGATGTTCTCGAGCGCCGTGCTGTCGCAGATCATCCGTTACTACGGCCATGCGATGCAGGGCATGATGGGCTCCTACCTGGAAAAGAACGTCCAGGCCTTCACTGACATCCAGAACAAGTTCGTCGGCTCGGCCGCCGGCGCCCTCGAAGGCAAACCCTTCTCGACCGAGATGTGGACCCAGTTCATGAACATCCAGGGCCCGATGATGCAGGGCATGATGAACAACTACATCGACCAGAGCAAGAACCTGTTCCTGCAGATGCAGGAGCAGATGCAGAGCCAGAGCAAGGCGATGTTCGGGACTTTCCCGTTTGGGGTGCCGACGGATACCAAGAAGTAAATCGCCATCGCACCACCGTCGTTCCCGCGAAAGCGGGAACCCATGCTGAGGCGCCAACGTCGATCAGGCAGCGGTCTCGCAAATAGTTCGAATTCGGCAGCTCAGTATGGATCCCCGCCTTCGCGGGGATGACGGTGTGGCGCAGCGATCCCATTCCGCCACTCAGCAGTCCCCAAAATCACCCCTTGGTTTTCCTGATCCCCCGCTTCCTGTACAATCGCGGATTGCCCAGAATTTTCCGTCGCAATCCACATGCCTGAACTCCGCCGCAATCCGCTTCCCGCCTCCCAAGATTCCGCAGCCGCCGTCGCCGAGGCTCCGGCTTCGAACCCGGTCGTGATCCCGCCGGCCGCGCCCGGCGTTGCCGCGCCCAAGGTCGGCTTCGTCTCGCTCGGCTGCCCGAAGGCCCTGGTCGACTCCGAACAGATTCTGACCCAGCTGCGCGCGGAAGGCTACGAGACCGCGAATTCCTACAACGGCGCCGACCTCGTGATCGTCAACACCTGCGGCTTCATCGACGCCGCCGTGCAGGAATCGCTGGACGCCATCGGCGAAGCCCTGGCCGAGAACGGCAAAGTGATCGTCACCGGCTGCCTCGGCGCCAAGAAGGATGCGGCGGGCGACGACATCATCACCAAGGTGCACCCGAAGGTGCTGGCCGTGACCGGTCCGCACGCCGTCACCGAAGTGATGGAATCGGTCCACCTGCACCTGCCGAAGCCGCACGATCCCTTCATCGACCTGGTGCCGGACCACGGCGTCAAGCTGACCCCGAAGCACTACGCCTACCTGAAGATCTCGGAAGGCTGCAATCACCGCTGCAGCTTCTGCATCATCCCGTCGATGCGCGGCGACCTGGTCTCGCGTCCGATCCACGAAGTGCTGCAGGAAGCGCAAAACCTCTTCAAGGCCGGCGTCAAGGAACTGCTGGTGATCTCGCAGGACACCAGCGCCTACGGCGTCGACGTGAAATTCCGCACCGGCTTCTGGAACGGCCGTCCGATCAAGACCCACATGACCCAGCTGGCCGAGGCCCTGGGCGAGATGGCCAGGCAGTACGGCGCCTGGGTGCGCATGCACTACGTCTACCCCTACCCGCACGTCGACCAGGTGATCCCGCTGATGGGCGAGAACCTCGTGCCTTACCTGGACATCCCGCTGCAGCACGCGCATCCAGACGTCCTGAAGCGCATGAAGCGTCCGGCCAGCGGCGAGAAGAACCTGGACCGCATCCTGGCCTGGCGCAAGATGAACCCGGACCTGGTGATCCGTTCGACCTTCATCGCCGGTTTCCCGGGCGAAACGGAAGAGGAATTCGAATACCTGCTGGACTTCCTGCGCGAGGCGCAGATCGACCGCCTGGGCTGCTTCGCCTACTCGCCGGTCGAAGGCGCGACCGCCAACGAACTGGCGAATCCTGTGCCGGAAGCCGTACGCGAGGAACGCCGCGCGCGGGTGATGCTGCTGCAGGAAGAGATCTCGCTGAAGCGCATGCAGGCCAAGGTCGGCAAGAAGATCCGCGTGCTGGTCGACGAAGTCGGACCGCGCGAAGCGATCGGCCGCTCGGCTGCCGACGCGCCGGAAATCGACGGCGTGGTCCACATCAAGCGCGCGCTCCAGCCGGGCAAGGCCAAGCCGGCCGTCGGCGAGTTCATCGAGGTCGTGGTGACCAAGGCGGATGCGCATGATCTTTGGGCGACTGTGGCCTGAACGAGAAACCGCAACTCAACCGCCGTTCCCGCGAAAGCCGGAACCCATACTGAGCCGCAGAATTCGTGTTGTCCGGGCTTTTGCAAGTTCGCCGACTTTGGTAGCTCAGCATGGATCCCCGCTTTCGCGGGGATGACGGGTCAATATGGAGCAAGAACAATGAGCAAAAAATCCCTCCAAACCACCCTGATCCACAGCGACTACCGCGCCCCCGAAGGCTTCGATGCCTTCCCCAGCGCCATCCACCATGCTTCCACGGTCCTGTTCAAGGACGTCGCCAGCATGCGCAGCGGCGACTGGAAGAACAAGAACGCCTACACCTACGGCCTGCACGGGACCCCGACCACCTTCACGCTCGAAGCCCGCCTGGCCGAGATCGAAGGCGGCTCGCACTGCCTGCTGGCGCCGTCCGGCCTGGCCGCGATCTCGATGGTCGACCTGGCTCTGCTGAAATCCGGCGACGACGTCCTGCTGCCGGAAAACGTCTACAACCCGAACCGCGAACTGGGGCGCTGGCTGAGCGCCGACTTCGGCATCACGGCGCGCTACTACGACCCGCTGGTCGGCGCCGGCATCGCGGACCTGATCCAGCCGAACACGAAGCTGATCTGGACCGAGGCGCCGGGTTCGGTGTCGATGGAAGTGCCGGACCTGCCGGCGATGTGCAAGGCGGCGAAAGCGAAGGGCGTGCTGGTCGCGCTCGACAACACCTGGTCGGCCGGCCTCGGCCTGCGCGCCTTCGACCTCGGCGTCGACATCGTCATGCAGGCGCTGACCAAGTACCAGTCCGGCGGATCGGATGTGCTGATGGGCGCCGTGATCACCCGCGAGAAGGCGCTGATCGACCGCATCGCCCTCGCTCACATGCGGCTGGGGATGGGCGTCAGCGCCGACGATGCCTACCTGGTGATGCGCGGCCTGCCGAGCATGAAGCTGCGCTTCGAAGCCCACGACGCGGCGGCGCGCAAGGTGGCGGCGTGGCTCAAGCAGCGTCCGGAAATCGCGAAGGTGCTGCACCCGGCCTTCGAGGATTGCCCCGGCCACGAATTCTTCGAGCGCGATTTCAGCGGCGCCGGCGGCCTGTTCTCGGTGCTGTTCGATGCGCGCTATACGGAAGAGCAGACCGACCGCTTCGTCGATGCGCTGGAGTTGTTCGGCATCGGCTACAGCTGGGGCGGGGCGAACAGCCTGGTGATGCCTTACCGGATTCAGGGGATGCGCCGGAATTGGACGGATGCTGGGGTGCTGGTGCGCTTCAATATCGGGTTGGAAGATACTGATGACCTGATTGCCGATATCGAGCGGGCCTTAGGTAAGCTTTGATCCGTCATTCCCGCTTTCGCGGGAAGTCGTTTCCGGCAATGCCGGGAACGACGGCTTTAAAGCTTAGCCCAGTTCCTTGACCAGCGCCGGCACGACCTCGAACAGGTCGCCGACGATGCCGTAGTCCGCCACCGAGAAGATCGGCGCTTCCGGATCCTTGTTGATGGCGACGATGGTCTTCGAGTCCTTCATGCCGGCCAGGTGCTGGATGGCGCCCGAGATGCCAACCGCGATGTACAGCTGCGGTGCGACGATCTTGCCGGTCTGGCCGACCTGCCAGTCGTTCGGCACGTAGCCGGCGTCCACGGCCGCGCGCGAGGCGCCCATGGCGGCGCCCAGCTTGTCGGCCAGCGGTTCCAGGATCTTGAAGTTCTCGCCCGAACCCATGCCGCGGCCGCCCGAGACGACGATCTTGGCGC
>NZ_JBFTRS010000025.1:0-93354 GCF_056399645.1 Massilia sp. 01N417
CTGCTCAACAGCATACTCACCATTGCCTACTTTGACCGCCTCGGCATGCCAAGGCTCTCATGACCTCAACTTCTCGAACCGCCCGGTGCGGACCCGCATGCCGGGTGGTGTGGGAGGGGATCCGTCAGTTAACCTGACGGCCCCTATCCCGATTTCCGCGTAGCGAGGACGTGGGCTCGGGGAGTCCACCCTACGTACGCTGTAGGGTGGGCACACCGTGCCCACGATCGCATGACAAATCAGCCAGCCCGTTTCGCCAGCAGCGCGTTACCGGCCCGGCTCACCCCCTTGCGCCCCAGCTGCTGCGAAATGAAGTGACCGGCGTCCACCACCTGGTCGAGATCGATGCCGGTCTCGATGCCCAGGCCGTTCATCATGTAGACCACGTCTTCGGTGGCGACGTTGCCGGTCGCGCCCTTCGCATACGGGCAGCCGCCCAGGCCCGACACCGAGGAATGGAAGATCGCCACGCCGATTTCCAGGCTGGCGTAAATGTTCGCCAATGCCTGGCCGTAGGTGTCGTGGAAGTGGCCGGAGATGCCCTCGAGCCTGAAGGCGCGCGCCGCCGTCTCCATCACGGCCTGGGTCTTGCGCGGGGTCGAGACGCCGATCGTGTCCGCGATGTCGATCTCGTCGCAGCCCAGGTCGCGCATGCGCGCCACCACGTCGGCCACGGCGTCCAGCGGCACCTCGCCCTGGTACGGGCAGCCGAAGGAGCAGCTGATGCTGCCGCGCAGGCGCAGGCCGTGGGCCGATGCGGCCTTCGCGACGCTTTCGAAGCGCGCGATCGATTCCGCGATCGAGCAGTTGATGTTCTTCTGCGAGAAGGCTTCCGAGGCCGAGCCGAAGATCACGACTTCATCGGCCTTGCTTGCTAACGCCGCCTCGAAGCCCTGCATGTTCGGCGTCAGCGCCGAATAGATGGCGCCCGGACGGCGGCTGATGCCGGCCATGACCTCGGCGCTGGTGGCCATCTGCGGCACCCATTTCGGCGACACGAAGGACGCCGCCTCGATGTTGGCGAAGCCGGCGCGCGACAGGCGGTCGACCAGCTCGATCTTGACGGCGGCGGAGACATTCTCTTTTTCGTTCTGCAGCCCGTCGCGCGGGCCGACTTCGACGATCTTGACGTGTTTTGGCAGCTTCATTTTCAGTATCCTCGTTGGCGGTCGACCACGTCGGCCACATGTTCGCCCTGTTCGAGCATGGTGATCTTGTGCGCGATCTGGCGCACGGCTTCCTCGCGGATCGTGAGCGCCGAGATGTGCGGCGTGATGGTGATGCGCGGCTCGCTCCAGAAGGGATGCGGCGCCGGCAGCGGTTCGTTGCGGAACACGTCCAGCGTAGCGCCCGCGATGTGGCCGGCGCGGATCAGGCCCACCAGGTCCGGCTCGGCGACCTGGGCGCCGCGCGCCACGTTGACGAGATAGGCGCCCTGGGGCAGCTTCGACAGCCGGGCGCGGTCCAGTAGGTTGGTCGTTTCCGGCGTCAGCGGCAGCATGCAGACCAGCACCTGCGACCCGCCCAGGAACGCGTCCAGCGCGTCCATGCCGGCATGGCATTCCACGCCAGGCAGATCCTTGGGCGTGCGGCTCCAGCCGCGCACCGGAAAGCCGAGCTGGCGCAGCGCCCGCACGACCGGCACGCCGAGTTTACCGAGCCCCAGCACGCCGACCGTGAATTCTTCCTTCCTGCGCGCGGCCAGCGGATTCCAGATGCCCTGGCGCGCCTGCTGCTCGTATTCGTCGAAGCGGCGGAAGTAGCGCAGCACGGCATACGCCACGTACTCCGCCATCTGCTCGCCCATGCCGGCATCGCCCAGGCGGATCACCGGGACGTCGGGCAGGGCATCGCCGAATTTCAGGATCGCGTCCACGCCCGCGCCCATCAGGAAGATCGCCTTGACGCGCGACAGCTGGTCGAGCAGGGCGGGCGTGGGCGCCCACAGGACCGCGTAGTCGCAGGGTTCGAGGGGCTGCCCCTCCTGCCATGCGACCGTCTCGGCCTGCGGCAGCGCCTGCGCGAAATCGCGCGCCCACGGCTCGATCACGCCGTCGCCGCGGTAGAGGAGAATCCGCATCGGGTCTCCTTACGCAGAGGCCTTGAAGGCCAGCAGCGGCGCGCCGTCGGCCACCTGGTCGCCGACCTGGTACAGGATCTCTTCGACCAGGCCGTCGCTCGGCGCCGCAATCGTGTGCTCCATCTTCATCGCTTCCATGATCACCAGCGGCTCGCCCTTCTTGACCGTCTGGCCGTTTTTGGCGATCACGGCGACCACCTTGCCCGGCATCGGCGCGGTCAGGCGGCCCCCTAGCGCTTCGACTTCACCGGCATGCGCCATCGGATCGGCGTAATGCAGGGTGACATGCTGGCCGCCGGTGAACACGTGCAGCAGTTCGCCGTCGCGGCGTACGGTGCCATGCAGGGCGCTGCCGTCGAGGCGGATCGCATACTCGCCGCCGCGCTTGGAGACCAGCGCCAGCGGGTGGGCGGCGCCGTCCAGTTCCAGCACCCAGCCTTGCGGGTGATAGGCCAGGGCGGTCTTGTAGGCTTTTGCATCCAGCGTCGCCGCGTAGTCGTCGCTGAAGGACAATGCGCGGCGATAGGTAGCGTTCATGCGCCAGCCGTGGGTGCTGGTCCAGGGATCGGCCGGATTGTTCGATACCGACAGAGCCTGCTCGGCATCCGCCAGCGCGACGGCGGCCAGCGCCAGCGCACCCTTCGGCGCCGGGCCGGCGGCCGGGAACAGCGAGGCGTTGTTCCGCTCGATCAGGCCGGTGTCCAGGTCGGCGCTGGAGAAGGCCTGGCCTTCCACCAGGCGCTTCAGGAAGGCGATATTGGTGGCCAGGCCGACGATGTGGAATTCGGACAGCGCCTGCGCCATGCGCGACAGCGCCTGGGTGCGGTCCGCGCCCCAGACGATCAGCTTGGCGATCATCGGGTCGTAGAACGGCGAGATCGCATCGCCTTCGCGCACGCCCGAATCGATGCGCACGCCGGCCGGCATGTTGGCGGTGCCTCCCAGCTCGAAGGCCACGTGCGAAGGCACGTCCATGAAGCGCAAGGTGCCGATCGACGGCAGGAAGCCCTTCTCCGGATTCTCGGCATACACGCGCGCTTCGATGGCGTGCCCATTGATGGCGATGTCATGCTGCTGCTTCGGCAGCGGCTGGCCGGCCGCCACGCGCAGCTGCCATTCGACCAGGTCGGTCCCGGTGATCATCTCCGTCACCGGGTGCTCGACCTGCAGGCGGGTGTTCATCTCCATGAAGTAGAAGGAGCCGTCCTGGTTGGCGATGAACTCGACGGTGCCGGCACCGACATAGCCGACCGCGCGCGCGGCGGCGACGGCCGCTTCGCCCATCGCCGCGCGGCGTTCAATGGTCATGCCGGGCGCCGGCGCTTCTTCCAGCACCTTCTGGTGGCGGCGCTGCACCGAGCAGTCGCGCTCGTGCAGGTAGACGCAGTTGCCCAGCTTGTCGGCGAAGACCTGGATCTCGATGTGGCGCGGGCGGGTCAGGTACTTCTCGACCAGCACCTTGTCGTCGCCGAAGGAGGAAATCGCCTCGCGCTTGCAGGAGGCCAGCGCGGCCTGGAAATCTTCCGAACGCTCCACCACACGCATGCCCTTGCCGCCGCCGCCGGCGCTGGCCTTCAGCAGCACCGGATAGCCGATGCGGTTCGCCTCGCTCTGCAGCAGTTCGGGATCCTGGGCGTCGCCGTGGTAGCCCGGCACCAGCGGCACGTTCGCGCTTTCCATCAGCTGCTTCGCCGCCGACTTCGATCCCATCGCGCGCATCGAGGAACCCGGCGGGCCGATGAAGACCAGGCCGGCCGCCTCGACGGCTTCGGCGAATTCCGCGTTCTCCGACAGGAAGCCGTAGCCCGGGTGGATGGCCTGGGCGCCGGTGGCTTTCGCGACTTCGAGGATCTTGTCGCCGCGCAGATAGCTGTCCTTGGCCGCGGCCGGGCCGATCAAGACCGCCTCATCGCAGACCGCGACATGCTTCGCGCCGGCGTCGGCTTCGGAGTAGACGGCAACGGTACGGATGCCCATGCGGCGCGCGGTGGCGGCGACACGGCAGGCGATTTCGCCACGGTTGGCGATGAGGATCTTGGTGAACATGTGGTGTCTCGTCTGTTTTTTTAAGTGTTAACTTCAAACCGTCATCCCCGCCTGCGCGGGGATGACGTGCTTAAGTACGTGGCCTCAGCAACCGCAACTTTCCTTCTGCACCGACTCCAGCATCGCCGAGCGGGTCTTCAAGCCCAGCTTCTCCAGCAGCTTGCGGTCGTCATCCGCTTCCGGGTTATCGGTAGTCAGCAGCTTGTCGCCGTAGAAGATGGAGTTGGCGCCGGCCATGAAGCACATCGCCTGCACCGCCTCGCCCAGCTCGCGCCGGCCGGCCGACAGGCGCACGCGCGCCTTCGGCATGGTGATGCGGGCCACGGCGATGGTGCGCACGAACTCGATCGGGTCCAGCGGCGGCAGGCCGTGCAGCGGCGTGCCTTCGACCTGCACCAGGTGGTTGATCGGCACCGATTCCGGATACGGGTTCATGTTGGCCAGCTGGGCGATCAGGCCGGCGCGCTGCGAACGCGTCTCGCCCATGCCGACGATGCCGCCGCAGCAGATCTTTAGGCCGGCGTTACGCACGCGGCCCAGGGTATCCAGGCGGTCGTTGTATTCGCGGGTCGAGATCACGTCGCCGTAGAAGTCCGGCGAGGTGTCGATGTTGTGGTTGTAGTAGTCCAGGCCGGCCTGCTTCAGCTGTTCGGCCTGGCCTTCCTCGAGCATGCCGAGGGTGGCGCAGGTTTCCATGCCGAGCGCCTTCACGCCGCGCACCATGGCTTCGACCTTTTCCATGTCGCGTTCCTTCGGGCTGCGCCAGGCGGCGCCCATGCAGAAACGGGTCGCGCCCTTGGCCTTGGCTTCGCTTGCTGCGGCCAGCACGGTGTCCAGCTCGAGGATCTTCTTGGCTTCGACGCCGGTGTCGTAGCGCGCCGCCTGCGGGCAGTAGCCGCAGTCTTCCTCGCAGCCGCCGGTCTTGATGGACAGGAGGGTCGCCAGTTCGACGTCGCCGTCGGGGAAGTTGGCGCGGTGGGCTTGGCTGGCGCGGAACATCAGCTCCGGCAGCGGCAGTTCGAACAGGGCCAGCACCTCGGCCAGCGGCCAGGTGGCGTCCTTCGGCAGCGAGGCCGGGGTGACGGGCGGGTGGAGGGTAACGACTTGGGTCATCTTTTGCATCCTTGTTTTGGTGTTTCAGGAACGCGCGAGCGGCCATCCCGGCACGCCCGCGAGCTCGATATAGGCAGCCGCATCGGCGGCCGAGGCTTGTTCCAGGCGTGGCACGCGTCCCAGCAGGGGCGCGGGCATGCGCTGCTCCAGGGCGGCCACGTTCTCGTCGACGAAGCGCATGTGCGGATCGACCTGGTTGGCGACCCAACCGGCCAGCACCAGGCCGCGCGAGATGATCGCTTCGGCGGTGAGCAGGGCGTGGCTGATGCAGCCCAGGCGCATGCCCACCACCAGGATCACCGGCAGGCCGAGCTGCACCGCCAGGTCGGCGCTGTCGAAATCGTCGGAGAAAGGCACGCAGAAGCCGCCGACGCCCTCGACCACGGTGGCGTCGGATGCCGCCAGGATCTCGGCATAGGCGGTCATGATCGCCACCGGCTCGATGGTCACGCCTTCCAGCTCGGCCGCGATGTGCGGGGCGCAGGGCTCGCGCAGCATGAAGGGCGTGGTGATGTGCTGCGGCAGGTTCACGTTGCCGGCGGCGCGCAGCATGGCGGCGTCTTCGTTGTGGAGCTCGCCGTCGCGCTCTTCGGCGCCGGCCGCGATCGGCTTCATGCCGCAGGCGCGCTGGCCGTGCTGCACCAGCTTGTGCAGGATCGCGGCACTGATCAGCGTCTTGCCGATCTCGGTGTCGGTGCCGGTGACGAAGCAGGCGAAGCGCGTCGGCACGCCTTCCGCGGCCAGCGGGGCCGGCACGGTGGCGACGGCGGGCGCCGCGGCGGTCGCCGGCTCGGCAAAGCCGACTTCCGGCTGGGCGGGCGTACCGCCGGCGGAGTCGCCGCCTGGTTGTTCGGGATCGTTGAGAGTCATGCTGCGTTCCTTTCCAGCTGCTCGGTTTCCAGGTGATTCAGGGCGGCGGCCAGCTGCGCCACCTCGTCTTGCGTATGCGCGGCGGACAGGGTCACGCGCAGGCGGGCGGTGCCCGGCGCCACGGTGGGCGGACGGATCGCCGGCACCCACAGGCCCTGCTCGTGCAGGCGGCCGGCCGCCCGCAGCGCCTCGTCGTTGGCGCCGATGACGATGGGCTGGATGGCCGTGTGCGACGGCAGGCGCTGCCAGCGCTTCAGCTTCAGCGCATCGTCGAGCAGGGCGATCAGCCGGTTCAGGTGCGTGCGGCGTTCCCTGCCCTCCGCGCCTTCGATGATGTCCAGGCTGGCCAGCAGCGCATGCGCCAGCGCCGGCGGGGACGCCGTCGTGTAGATGTAGGGGCGGGCGCGCTGGATCATCAGTTCGATCACGGACGCATGCGCGGCGATGAAAGCGCCGCCGACGCCGGCCGCCTTGCCCAGGGTGCCGACATACACCAGGTTGGGCGAGCGCACACCGAAATGTTCGAGCGCGCCGCGGCCGTTCGCGCCCAGCACGCCGAAGCCGTGGGCATCGTCGACCACCAGCCAGGCGCCGTGGCGTTCGCACAGGGCCAGCAGGGCGGGCAGCGGGGCCAGGTTCCCATCCATGCTGAACACGCTGTCGGTGACGACGATCCTGGTGGCGGCCTTGCTTTCCAAAAGCTTCGCTTCCAGCGCGGCCACGTCGCCATGCGGATAGACCGTGACGCCGGCCTTGGCCAGGCGCGCGCCGTCGATCAGCGAGGCATGGTTCAGCGCCTCCGAAAAGATCATCGCATCCGGGCTGCTGCCCAGCGCGGTCAGCGCCGCCAGGTTGGCCATGTAGCCGGTGCAGAAGTACAGCGCACGCGCATCGACCAGGTGCTGCGCCTGCATCGCGGCCAGGCGTTCTTCCAGCTGCGCGTGGGCGCGGCCGTGGCCTGACACCAGGTGGGAAGCGCCGCTGCCGGCGCCATACAGGTCCGCGCCTTCGCGCAGGGCGGCGATCACGCGCGGGTGCGCGGCCAGGCCCAGGTAATCGTTGCTGCAGAAGGCCAGCATGGGCCGGCCGTCGACCACCTGGCGCGGCGCGCAGGGGGAGTCGGCGGTGCGGCGGCGGCGCATCAGGCTTTGTGCGGCCAGGCTGTCCAGCTGGCGCTCCACGCCGGCGATCAGGTTCAGGTCCGCCGCATGATTCGCATTGTTCGTCATGCTTCGGCGATCACTTTCTCGAAGACCTTGCGGGTGCGCGCCGCCAGTGCGACGATCTCTTCCTCGTCCAATACATAGGGCGGCATCAGGTAGACCGTGCGGCCGATCGGGCGCAGCAGCAGCTCGTTCTCGACCGCGCTGGTGAAGAACCGGCGCGCGAAGGTCGAGGCGCGTTTCGCATCCGGCTCGACGGCGTCGAACGCCAGGATCATGCCGCGCTGGCGGAAGTTGGTGACGCGCTCGTGTTCCAGCAGCGGGGCCAGTTCCAGCATCAGGCGGGTCGCGGTCTCGCGGTTCCTGTTCAGGACATCGTCTTCCTGGAAGATCTGCAGGGTCGCCAATGCGGCGCGGCAGGCCAGGGCGTTGCCGGTGTACGAGTGCGAGTGCAGGAAGCCGCGTGTGATGTCTTCGCTGTAGAAAGCCTCGTAGACCTTGTCGGTACTGAGCACCAGCGACAGCGGCAGGTAGCCGCCGCTGATCCCCTTCGACAGGCAGAGGAAGTCCGGCCAGATGGCGGCCTGTTCGCAGGCGAAGAAGGTGCCGGTGCGGCCGCAGCCGACCGCGATCTCGTCGGCGATCAGGTGCACGTGGTATTTGTCGCACAGCTCGCGCAGGCGCTGCAGGTAGAGCGGATCGTGCATCGCCATGCCGGTCGCGCACTGCACCAGCGGCTCGACGATGATGGCGGCGATCTTGTCGCCTTCCTCGGCGAACAGGGTTTCCACGTCCTCGATCGCGCGGCGTGCCACGTCCTGGGCCGATTCGCCGTCGACGGCCTTGCGGGCATCGGGCGAGGCCACGGTACGGGAAGCGCGCAGCAGCGGGCCGTAGGCGTCCTTGAACAGGGCGACGTCGGTCACGGCCAGGGCGCCGATGGTCTCGCCGTGGTAGGAACCCTGCAGGCAGACGAATTCCTGCTTGTTCGGGTAGCCGGCATTGCGCCAGTAATGGAAGCTCATCTTGAGCGCGATCTCTACGCTCGATGCGCCATCGGACGCATAGAAGGCGTGGCCCAGCGCGTGGCCGGTCAACGCCGCCAGCTGCTCCGACAGCTCGACCACCGGCTCGTGGGTGAAACCGGCCAGCATCGCATGTTCGAGCTTGTCCAGCTGGTCCTTCAGGGCGGCGTTGATGCGCGGGTTGGCGTGGCCGAACAGGTTGACCCACCACGAGCTGATGCCGTCCATGTAGCGCCGGCCTTCATGGTCGTAGAGCCACGGCCCCTTGGCGTGGCTGACGGCGATCAGCGGCACCTCTTCGTGGTGCTGCATCTGCGTGCATGGGTGCCAGACGCTGCGCAGGCTGCGCGCGATCCAGTCGGACGAGGTGTGACGGTTCAAGATAAATCCTATTACTTTACTGATTGGCTAACTTAGCCATGCGGGTTTGCGCTTCTCGAGGAAGGACGCGACCCCTTCGCGTCCCTCGGCGGAAGCACGGATATTCGCGATGCGGCCGGCGGTATCGGCCAGCAGCACATCGTCGATCGGCAGCCCGGCGATGTCGCGCACCAGCTTCTTCGCTTCGCGCACGGCATTCGGGCTGTTGTTCACCAGCGCCTTGACGATGGTGTTCACGGTGGTATCGAGTTCCTCGGCCGGGACGACCTCGTGGGCCAGGCCGAGGCGCTTCGCTTCGCGCGCGTCGAAGCGCTCGGCGGTGAGGAAGTAGCGGCGCGAAGCCTGGTCGCCCATCGCCTTGATGACGTAGGGAGAGATCGTGGCCGGGATCAGGCCCAGCTTTACTTCCGACAGGCAGAAGTTCACGCCATCGGCCGCCACGACGACGTCGCAGGCCGCCACCAGCCCCATGCCACCGGCGTAGCAGTCACCCTGGACTTTCGCCACCACCGGCTTCGGGCTGAAGTAGATGGTGCGCAGCATGTCGGCCAGGCGCAGGGCGTCGGCTTCGTTCTCCTCGTGGGAGTAGCCGGCCATCTTCTTCATCCAGTTCAGGTCGGCGCCGGCGCAGAAGGAGGGACCGTTCGCGGCCAGCACGATGGCGCGCACGCCGGCGTCCTGGCTGATCTCGTCGAAGGCCATGGTCAGGTCGGCGATCGCGACTTCGTTGAAGGCGTTGCGCACGTCCGGACGGTTCAGGGTAATGGTGGCGACCTTGTTCGCAACGTCGATGGTCAGGGTGTCGTAATTGTCCATTGTTTTCTCCCTGTTCTGCTTACATGCGGAATACGCCGAACTTCGTGTCTTCGATCGGCGCGTTGAGCGCGGCCGACAGGCCCAGTCCCAGCACCATGCGGGTATCGGCCGGATCGATGACGCCGTCGTCCCACAGGCGCGCGGTGGCGTAGTAGGGGTGGCCCTGGTGTTCGTACTGGTCCTTGATCGGCTGCTTGAACGCGGCTTCTTCCTCGGGCGACCACTGGCCGCCCTTGGCTTCGATGCCGTCGCGCTTGACGGTGGCCAGCACGGACGCGGCCTGGTCGCCGCCCATTACCGAGATGCGCGCGTTCGGCCACATCCACAGGAAGCGCGGCGAGAAGGCGCGGCCGCACATGCCGTAGTTGCCGGCGCCGAAGGAGCCGCCGATGATCACCGTGAACTTCGGCACCGACGCCGTCGCCACCGCGGTCACCATCTTGGCGCCGTTGCGGGCGATGCCCTCGTTTTCGTACTTGCGGCCGACCATGAAGCCGGTGATATTTTGCAGGAACACCAGCGGGATCTTGCGCTGGCAGCACAGCTCGATGAAGTGGGTGCCCTTCAGCGCCGACTCCGAGAACAGGATGCCGTTATTCGCGATGATGCCGACCTTCATGCCGAAGATGTGGGCGAAGCCGCACACCAGCGTGGTGCCGTAGCGCGCCTTGAACTCGTCGAACTCGCTGCCGTCGACGATGCGGGCGATGACTTCGCGCACGTCGAAGGGTTTGCGGGTGTCGACCGGGATCACGCCGTACAGTTCTTCGCGGGCGTACTTCGGTTCCTGCGCTTCACGGAGTGCGCCCTGTACTGGTTTCACGCGGTTCAGGTTCGAGACGATGGTGCGGGCCAGCGACAGCGCGTGGGTATCGTTCTGGGCCAGGTGGTCGGCCACGCCCGACAGGCGGGTGTGGACGTCGCCGCCGCCCAGGTCTTCGGCGCTCACCACCTCGCCGGTCGCGGCTTTTACCAATGGCGGGCCGCCCAGGAAGATCGTGCCCTGTTCCTTGACGATGATGGATTCGTCGCTCATCGCCGGCACGTAGGCGCCGCCGGCGGTGCAGGAGCCCATCACCACCGCGATCTGCGGGATGCCCTTGGCGGACAGGTTGGCCTGGTTATAGAAGATGCGGCCGAAGTGGTCGCGGTCGGGGAAGACCTCGTCCTGGTTTGGCAGGTTGGCGCCGCCCGAGTCGACCAGGTAGATGCAGGGCAGCTTGTTCTGCTCGGCGATCTCCTGGGCGCGCAGGTGCTTCTTGACCGTCATCGGGTAATAGGTGCCGCCCTTGACGGTGGCGTCGTTACAGACGATCACGCATTCCTGGCCGGCGACCCTGCCGATGCCGGTGATGATGCCGGCCGCGGGCGCGGCATTGCCATACATCTCGTAGGCCGCCATCTGGGAGAATTCGAGGAAGGGCGTACCGGGATCGAGCAGCATCTGCACGCGGTCGCGCGGCAGCAGCTTGCCGCGGGCGACGTGCTTGGCGCTGGCCGCTTCGCCGCCGCCTTTCGCAACGGCGGCCACCTTGGCGCGCAGGTCGTCGACCAGGGCTTGCATGGCTGCGGCGTTGGTCTTGAAATCCTCGCCGCGCGGGTTGAGTTTGCTGTCGATCTGGGGCATCGCGTCTCCTGCGTATTCTATTTGGCTTTTTGCTCGGGGAAGCTGCCGTCTACATAGAACCAGCGCATGATCGAACCCGAGCCGCCCGGCGTTTCGGGTTCGCGCACGAAATGACTGATCTCGTGCAGCCGCTGGGCGCGGCCGTTGACCCTGAAGCGGGCGACGAATTCGACGGTGTCCTGGTCCAACTGTTCCGGCAGATCTACTTTACGTTGACGTAAACGTAAAGCAGATTTTATCTCAAGTCCGAGCCATTGAATCTTTTCATTTTTGTCGACGATGGGCTCTTCCGGCCGGGTACTCGGGTGCCAGGTGGCGCGCAGATAGTCTTCCTCCTGCATCACATAGGCCGTGTAGCGCGAACGCATCAACGCTTCGGCGGTCGGCGGCAGCTCGGCGCCGGCGATATACGGACCGCAGCAGCGCAGGATGGGCAGGGTGCTGCCACAGGGGCAGCCGGGTTTTGGCGGGGTAGGCATGGCGGCAATTATCCGCCATTTCAGGGGCTCAGGTGAGAGGCGATGACTGTTCGGAATTTCCGAGAAGACAGCATATTGAACGCCGTTGCCTCATCTTCGGACATCTTTTACCGAAAATAAATTCAACCGTCTCGAAAAAAATTCGGGGTCAGAGCACTTTTCCGCAAAAATTCGGGGTCAGAGCACATTACCGGTTTTTACCGCCGGCACGGCTATTTTCGACTGTTGGTTACAAATTGCGGGCCTGGCCCGGGCGTTCGCCGCTATGGCAGAAGGCGTGCCGGGTTTAGCTGCCGCTGGGTCATTGCCCAAAAAAGTGCTCTGACCCCGAATTTGGGGCGAAAAGTGCTCTGACCCCGAATTTCAGCGCAGGGTCAGGCCTTCGAGGGTGAGGGGTGGGGTTTTGCCTTGGACGAGGTCGGCCAGCAGGGTGGCGGTGCCGCAGGCGAAGGTGAAGCCGAGGGGGCCGTGGCCGATGTTCAGCCACAGGTTCTTGTAGGGCGAGTGGCCGATGATCGGGGCGCTGTTCGGGGTGGCGGGGCGCAGGCCGGCCCAGGGGGTGACGCTGTCGTAGTCGGCCGCATCCGGCATGGTTTCGCGGACCTGGCGCGTCAGGCTGGCCAGGCGGCGGGCGTCCAGGCTCAGGTCTTCGCCCATCATGTCGACCATGGCCGCCACCCGCAGGTTGCCGCCGATGCGCGCGTACAGCACCTTGCGTTCGAAGTCGGTGACGCTGATTTCCGGCGCCACGTCGCTAGCACGGATCGGCGCCGTCAGGCTGTAGCCCTTGAGTGGATAGATCGGCAGCGAGATGCCGGCGGTCCGGGCCAGCGCGCGGCTCTGCATGCCGGCCGCCAGCACGTAGGCGTCGCCTTTCAGCGGGCCGCTGCCGGTCTCGATGCCGGTGATCCTGTCGCCGGACGTCAGCAGACGCAGGGCGTCGCCGTGCACGAAGCCGCTAAAGCGCGGGTGGGCAGCGATGCGTTCGGCCAGGGCCACGCAGAAGGCGTAGCAGTCGGCCACGGCTTCGCCGCTGTTGTAGATGCCGCCTTCCAGCTTGTCCGCGACGGCGGCCAGGGCCGGTTCGTGGGCCGCGCATTCGGCCGCGGTCCAGACCTTGCGGGTGGGGGAGGAGTCCGGTTTGGAAGCGGCGGCCTCGAAGGCTTTCCTGGTCCGGTAGACCACCAGCTTGCCGGACTCGCGCCACTGGAAGGATGCCGGCGGCACCACCGGTTCGAGCTGGACCATTGCCTGGCGCGACAGTTCGCCCAGCTCCAGCAGCTTGCTGGTGGTCTTGCGGTTGGCGTCGGCGCGGCAGTTGGCCAGGAAGGCGGCCAGCCAGGTCCACTGGTGCAGGTCGAACTGGGGCTTGAAGCGCAGCGGGCCATATTCCTGGAACATCCACTGCAGCGCCTTCAGCGGCACGCCGACGTCGGCCAGCGGCGACACGTAGCGGTAGCTCAGCTGGCCGCCATTGCTGAAACTGGTGCCGGTGCCCACTTGTGGTGCACGTTCGAGCAGCGTGACCTTGTGGCCCGCCTCGAGCAGCCACCAGGCCGAGGTCAGGCCGACAACACCTCCGCCGATCACGATTATTTCTTGCATCCGTGCACACTATTTTCTTCGATAATGACGTGAAAGCTTAGGGGCTGGCCCTGGCTTTCGCTAATGAATGTAGCGCAGGCAGGCATAACCGCCGGTCATGCGCGCACCAGGATGGCGCGCCGGTGCATCGCCGTGAGGATCTGTTCCTGGAAGCGGGCCAGCGAGGAATACCTGCCCTTGTAGGCCAGCGGGTCGGTCGAGGTGCCGCCCACCAGCGCGACCACGCCGTTGCGGTTCTTCAGGTCGGCGGCGAACACCGACATCAAGCCGTAGGCGTCGCCCAGGTGGCCGGCCGCCGCGAAGCCGCCGCCTTCGACCAGGCGGGTGTGGGTGGCGGGATCGTCAGGGAATTGCTCGTTGCCCAGGCCCCAGCAATTGAACAGGCCGTCGAGGCTGTCGCCGTTGCCGCCTTTGCCGTCGTAGGTCCACTGGCGCGAGAACATCCGGTCCAGCGAGGCCTGCCGCAGGATGCGCTTGCCCTCGTGCACGCCGCCGTTCATCAGCATGCGCATCACGACGCCCATGTCGTGGGCGGAGATGCGCATGCCGCCGGTCGGACTGAAGGGTGTCGCGTTCGCGCCGATGACGTAGCGCTCGATGCCGGCCGGCGGCGACGGCGGCGCCTTGCTGTAATCGTCCACCTGCGCGATCCAGGGGCCGTTCGCATCCCAGACCTCGGTGTCGACGGTGCGCTTGCGGTACAGCGCCGCGATGTTGGCGATATCTTCCGGCGGCAGCTCGGCCGGGTTGTAGCCGGCGTGCAGGCCGAGGGGTTCGACCAGCAGGCGCCGCATCAGGCGGTCGAAGCGCTCGCCCGTCACCTTTTCCATGATGGTGCCGATCACGCCCCAGCCGAGGTTGCAGTAAGTGAAATAGGCCCCCGGACCGGCATTGCTTGCCCACATCTTGCCCTCGCCATGCAGGCGGCCGCCGGGGACGAGGACGTCCTTCAGCGCCGTGTCGACGCCCCAGGAATAGCCGGCCTCGTCGCGCAAGGACGAGGTATGGGTGAGCAGGTGGCGGAGAAAGACAGGCTGGTCCGGGAAATGCGGATTGCGCAGCGTAAAGCCGAGGTAGGCGGAGACGTCGGCGTCCAGCTCCAGCTTGCCGTCCTCGACCAGGCGCATCAGGCCGAGGGTGGTCATCATCTTCGAGATCGAGGCGATGCGGAACAGGGTGCGCGCGTCGACCGGCTTGTCCGGCTGGCCATTCGCGCCGCTGAGGTTGCCAATAAGGCGCCGGCCGAACTGGGCCTCGTAGGCGATGCGGCCGTCGCGGATCGCCAGCACCGACAGGCTGGCCAGCTCGCAGGCGGGATTCGCCACGATCGCCGCCAGTTCCCGGTCGAGTTGTACTTTCAGCGCGGCCGGCATGGCGACCGCGGAAGCGCCCGGGGCCGGCGTGGCCGCCATCAGCGGATCGATCATGCCCAATAAAGCCATGCCCAGCACATTGCGCCTGCCGTGGTTCATCTCGTCTCCTTGTTTTTATCATGTCCAGCATACGGAGTCGCCGGTTGCACTGCCAATGAATAGGCCGCAGCTATACATAACTTTTCGGAATGATAACGGCCGATCCTTTCATGGCAGGCTGTTCTGATTGGTATTACACTGGTTTTATTATGCTGAACACCGAGACCCCCGCCCCGCAACACGCTTCCCTGGACCAATATCCCACTACCGAGCTGGTGAATGTGCTGGTCGATGACCAGTTCAAGGCCGTCGAGGCGGTCCGTGCCGCCGCGCCGCGCATCGCCGCCGCCGTCACGGCCGCGCTGCCTCGCATGGAAGCGGGCGGCCGTCTGATCTACGTCGGCGCCGGCACCTCCGGCCGCCTGGGCGTGCTCGACAGCGTCGAGCTGTATCCGACCTTCTCCTGGCCGCACGGCCGCGCGGTGGCGCTGCTGGCCGGCGGCACCGACGCCATGTTCGTCGCCGTCGAAGGCGCCGAGGACGATCTCGAACAGGGCGCGGCCGACCTGCGCAGCGTGAACGTGGGACCAAGCGACGTGGTGCTGCTGATCGCGGCCTCGGGCGCGACGCCCTATGTGCTGGGCGCCCTGCGCGCCGCGCGCGCCGCCGGTGCGCTGACCGTCGGCTTCGCCAACAATCCGGACGCCCCGGTCGCGGGCGAGGCGGAAATCGGCGTCACCCTGGACACCGGTCCGGAAGCCATCTCGGGCAGCACCCGCCTGAAGGCCGGCACCTCGCAAAAGATCGCGCTGAACTCGTTCTCGAGCGCCCTGATGGTGCGTTTGAACAAGGTTTATGGCAACCTGATGGTAGACTTGAAGGCTACCAATGCCAAGCTGGTGCGCCGGGCGATTCGCCTGACCACCTTCGCCACCGGCGCCGACGATGAAGCGGCGCGCCAGGTACTGGAGCAGTGCGGTTTCCACGTCAAGGTCGCGATCGTCGCCCTGTCCAGGAAAATCGACGTCGAGCAGGCGCGCGCCCTGCTGGACGGCGCGCACGGCAGCGTGCGCGAAGCATTGGCCGGCTGACCAGTTCAATGACCAGTTAAGCGAGCGGGGCGTGCTGGATGCGCCCTGCGCCGCCGGTACGCCCCACCACGAAAGAGTTATGCAGAAAACGCAAGCAAAGAACCCGTGGCTGTGGGTGCCCTCCCTGTACTTCGGCCAGGCGATCCCCTACATCGTCGCCAACAGCCTGTCGGTCGTCATGTACAAGGACATGGGGATCTCCAACACCGACATCGCCTTCTATACGAGCCTGCTGTACTTGCCCTGGGTGATCAAGCCCCTGTGGTCGCCGCTGGTCGACATGTTCGGCACCAAGCGCGGCTGGACCGTCGCGCTGCAGCTCCTGCTTGCCGCCGGCCTCGGCGCGGTCGGCGCGACGCTCCATCTACCCGCCTTCTTCGTGGTCAGCCTGGCCGTCATGTGGATCATGGCCTTCGCCTCGGCCACCCACGACATCTCGGCCGACGGCTTCTACATGCTCGGCATGCCGCAGGCGCAGCAGGCAGCCTTCGTCGGCGTGCGTTCCACCTTTTACAGGTTGGCGACCCTGGCGGGGCAGGGGCCGCTGGTGATCCTGGCCGGCACGCTCGCGGTGTCGCTGGGCGACGTCCACCAGGCCTGGGCCATCGTGTTCTTCGTGCTGGCCGGCCTGTTCTTCGCGCTGTTCGCCTGGCACCAGGCGGTGCTGCCGCGGCCCGACGCCGACCACAAGGCGAGCGACGGCAGCAATCCGCTGCGCGCCTTCCTGGCCACCTTCGGCAGCTTCTTCGGCAAGCGCGACATCTGGCTGATCCTCGGCTTCATCCTGACCTTCCGCCTGGGCGAGTCCCAGCTGCTGAAACTCGTCGCGCCTTTCCTGAAGGACCCGGTCGAGAAGGGCGGCCTCGGCCTCACCACCGCGCAGTACGGCACCGCCTACGGCACCATCGGCATCGTTGCGCTCACCATCGGCGGCCTGTTCGGCGGCTGGCTGATCTCGCGCTGGGGCCTGAAACGCTGCCTGTGGCTGATGGTGTTCGCGGTGCACCTGCCGGACCTGGTGTTCGTGTATCTCTCCACCTTCCAGCCGCAGAACTTCGGCGTGATCTCGGGCTTCCTGGCGATCGAGCAGTTCGGCTACGGCTTCGGCTTCACCGCCATGATGATGTACATGATCATGGTCTGCGAAGGCCCGTATAAAACCGCGCACTACGCGATCTGCACCGGCCTGATGGCGCTGGGGATGATGGTGCCGGGCATGTGGAGCGGGAAGCTGCAGGAGATGATCGGCTACCAGCACTTCTTTACCTGGACCTGCCTGGCGACGGTTCCGGCTTTCATCATGGCGGCGCTGGTCAAGATTGATCCGGAGTTTGGGAAGAAGTAGGGATTCGTACCCGCGACGTATAAACGTCGTCCCCGCGCAGGCGGGGACCCAAGTTCTGCATGCATCTCGACTGCGCCGGCAAACTTGGGTTCCCGCCTTCGCGGGAACGACGGCTGAAGGCTGCGGGAACGATGTGGTAAAAATAAAAGGGAGACAACAACAAGATGCAAGACCCCAAGTCCCGCCTGGCGTCGCTCGACGCCTTCCGCGGCTTCACCATCGCCGCGATGGTGCTGGTGAATAATCCGGGCGACTGGAGCCACCTGTATTCCCAGCTCGAACACGCGAAGTGGAACGGCTGGACCTTCACCGACTGCATCTTCCCCTTCTTCCTGTTCATCGGCGGCGTCGCGATGGCGCTCTCGCTGGGACGCCTGGCGGCGGCCGGCGCCGACCGCCCGCGCCTGCTGCTGAAGCTGGCCAAGCGCGCCGCGCTGATCTTCCTGATCGGCTTCCTGCTGAACTTCATGCCCTACTTTAATGTCGAGAAGGTGCGCATCCCCGGGGTGCTGCAGCGGATCGCGCTGTGTACCCTGCTGGCCGCGCCCATCGTCGTGTATTGCGGCTGGCGCATGCAGCTGGCCATCATCGCCGGCCTGCTGACCCTGTACAGTGTGCTGATGCTGCTGGTGCCGGTACCCGGCATCGGCGCCGGCGTGCTTGAACCGGGCCAGGACTTCGGCGCCTGGATCGACCGCTCGCTGCTGGGCAATCACCTGTGGGTGCAAAGTAAAACCTGGGATCCGGAAGGACTGGTGTCGACCCTGCCCGCGCTGTGCAGCCAGCTGTTCGGCGTACTGGCCGGGCGCTGGCTGGCAACGAACGTGAACCGCACCGAGCAGACCGTCTGGATGCTGCTGGCCGGCCTGTCGTGCCTGTGGATCGGGGTGATCCTGGACAGCATTCTGATGCCAATTAACAAGAGCTTGTGGACCCCGTCTTATTGCTTCCTGATGACGGGCTGGGCCCTGGTCGTGTTTTCCGCCTTTTACTGGCTGCTGGACGTCAACCCTTACACTGCCGTGCGCGAGGCCGCGGCGCGCTGGACCAAACCCTTCGTCATCTATGGCATGAATGCGTTGTTCATTTTCGCGTTGTCGGGATTCCTGGCGAAGATGTTCGGTTTCATTAAATTTACCCAGCCGGACGGCAGCCTGCGTTCGCTGGGGAAAACCTTGTATGCGCCGATCGCCGCGCTGCCCATCGGGCCCCTGAACACCTCGCTGCTGCATGCGGTGCTGTTCAACGCCCTGATGTTCGCGGTGGCCTGGGGCATGTGGCGCAAGAAATGGTTCGTTAAAGTTTGAACAATATGTGGAGTGCTTGTGCAACCTGATCAGAAACGACGCGCGTTCGCGCTTGCGGGAGTCGCCGGCGCGCTGGCGATGAGTGGCCTGTTCTCGGCCTGTACCACGACCCCGGGCGCCGGCAAGATCGCCACCGCCGGCGCAGGCGATGGCGACGCGCCGCCGCCGGCGCCGCGCGAATTCCGCGCCGCCTGGGTCTCGACCGTCGCCAACATCGACTGGCCCAGCAAGCAGAACCTGAACGCCGCCCAGCAGCAGGCCGAGGCCATCGCCATCCTCGACCGCGCCAGGGCGATGAACCTGAACGCCATCATCCTGCAGGTGCGTCCTTCGGCCGACGCCATCTATCCGTCGCAGATCGAGCCGTGGTCGGAATACCTGACCGGGACCCAGGGCAAGGCGCCCCAGCCCTGGTACGACCCGCTGAAGTTCTGGGTCACGCAGGCACATGCGCGCGGTCTCGAGCTGCACGCCTGGTTCAATCCCTACCGCGCCCGCCACAACATCGCCAAGTCGCCGGCCGCGCCGAACCACATCACCCGCAGCAATCCGGCCGCCGTCAAGACCTACGGCAAGTTCGAGTGGATGGACCCGGGCGAGGAGTCGGCGGTCAAGCAGACCCTCGACGTCGTGCTCGACGTGGTGCGCCGCTACGACATCGACGGCGTCCACATCGACGATTATTTCTATCCCTACCCGATCGAGGCGCCGAACGCGGCGGCCGGCAACGAGACCGCGCTGAACGGCAAGGCCGCCAAGGCCGAACTCGACTTCCCGGACGAGCCGTCCTGGCAGCGCTACCTGGCCAGCGGCGGCAAGCTGGACCGCGCATCCTGGCGCCGCCAGAACGTGAACCACCTGATCCAGGCCATGTACGAGGGCATCCACAAGGAGAAGAGCTGGGTTCGCTTCGGCATCAGCCCCTTCGGCCTGGGCCGCCCGGACCGCCGCCCGCCCGGCATCACCGGCTTCTCGCAGTACGACAAGCTGTACGCGGACGCCGAGACCTGGCTGCAGAACGGCTGGCTCGACTATTTCACCCCGCAGCTGTACTGGTCGATCAAGCAGCCGGGCCAGGCCTACGACGTGCTGCTCGACTACTGGCTGGGCCAGAACAGCCAGGGCCGCCATGTCTGGCCGGGCCTGTACACCAGCCGCGTCGGCATCGCCCCGCCGGCCAAGGATTACGCGCCCCAGGAAATCATCGACCAGATCGCCGTCACGCGCTCGCGCCCGAGCGCCGGCGGCCACGTCCATTTCAGCATGGTCGCGCTGATGGAGAACCGCAAGGGCCTGAGCGACCAGCTGCGGACGGTCTCCTACGCCACCCCGGCGCTGGTGCCGGCCACGCCCTGGCTGGGCAAGGACAGGCCGGAAGCGCCGTCGGTGGCCGTCACCCGCAAGGGCAGCGCGCTGCGCCTGAAGCTGGCGCCCGGCAAGGGAGACAGCCTGTACGCCGTGTGGTCGCGCTATGGCGGCCAGTGGCGCTTCGCGGTGGTGCCGGCCGGGCAGAACGAGTGGCTGGTGGGTGACGATGCGACCCTGGGGGCGGCGGATCTGGTGGTGGTGAGTGCGGTTGACCGGTTGGGGAATGAGAGTGCTCGGGTGACGGCCTGGAAGAAAACCTGACCGTTAGCAGTTGCACGTCGTCCCCGCGGCCGTTGATCCGTCATCCCCGCGAAGGCGGGGATCCAAGTTTGTATGCGTTTCGATAACTCAAGCAGAACTTGGACCCCCGCCTTCGCGGGGGCGACGGAGCATAAGTCGCGGGAAGTCATTTCGGGCAATGCCCCGAATGACGAATCATTGGCCGCCATAACCTTTACTCATGCGCATACGGCCACCTTTCATTCGCACGCCCCGGCCCGACCGGCGTACACTTCGCTTCGACCATGATTCAAGCCTCATCTTCCGCCGCCACTGAGCTGGGCCTCGGCATCGACGCCGGCGGCACCCAGACCCGCTGGGCGCTCGCCGCGCCCGATGGCCGGATCGTGGCCGAAGGCACCGTCGCCGGGCTGTCGGCCCTGCAGATGGGCAGTCCGCATGGCCGCGAGACCGTGCGCGCCACCTTTGCCGAGCTGGCCGCCAGCGTGCTGCCGCATGGCGTGCCATCGCGCGTGCAGGCCGGGCTGACCGGCTTCGGCGGCGAGGGCGAACTGCTGCAGCGCTGGCTGGCCGAGCTGCTGCACATGCAGGCAAGCGGCATCCACTTCTGCAGCGACATGGAAATCGCCTACCGCGCCAGTTTCGCGCCCGGCGAAGGCTACCTGGTGTACGCCGGCACCGGCTCGATCGGCGCCTTCATCGACGCCGGCGGCACTTTCCATCGCGCCGGCGGCCGCGGCGTGGTGCTGGACGATGGCGGCGGCGGCTTCTGGATCGCGAAAGAGGCGCTGCGCCACATCTGGCGCCTCGAGGACGAATCGCCCGGCGCCTGGCGCGGCTCGACGATGGCGCAGGCCGTGTTCGACTACGTCGGCGGCGACGACTGGGCGTTTTCCCGCCAGTTCATCTACGGCCAGGAACGTGGCGCGGTGGGCAAGCTGGCGCTGGCCGTGGCGGCGACGGCCGACCAGGATCCGGCCGCCGCCGCCATCCTGCGCAATGCCGGCGCCGAGCTGGCGCGCCTGGCGCGGGCCTTGATTTCCCGCTTCGGGCCGCGCCCGGTGGCGGTGTCGGGCCGTGCGGCCGAGCTGCATCCGTCCATCGTGGCGGCGATGCGCGAGCTGCTGCCGGCCGGGCTGGCATTCAGCCAGACCTCGGGCGGCGCCCATTACGCGGCGGCGCGCATGGCGCTCGAACCGCCGCCGACCCCTGTTGCATAATAACAAGCATTCAACATTCGACGAGACGAACATCCATGAAAAGCCTTGCCGCCACCCTCCTGATCGCCCTGCTGGCCGGTTGCGCCACCGGACCGCAGTATGACAAGACCTACACGGCCAAGGGCCAGAGCTCGCGTGCCCGCTTCCTGGTGCTGCACTACACCGTCAGCGACCGCCCGACCTCGATCAAGATCCTGACGCAGCAGGACGTCAGCGCCCACTACCTGCTCACCGACGATCCCACGCCGGTCATCTATAACCTGGTCGACGAGAAGAACGCGGCCTGGCATGCCGGCAATTCGAGCTGGAAGAATTTCACCCAGCTGAACAACAGCTCGATCGGCATCGAGATCGTCAATCCGGGCTGGAAGGACACCCCGGCCGGCCGCGTCTACGCGCCTTTCCCGCAATACCAGATCGACGCCCTGATCCCGCTGGTGCGCGACATCGTCACCCGCAACCACATCACGCCGGAAAACGTGCTCGGCCACAGCGATATCGCCCCGCTGCGCAAGCAGGACCCGGGTCCGATGTTCCCGTGGAAACAGCTGGCCGACGCCGGCCTGGTTGCGTGGCCGGACGCCGCCCGCGTGGCGGTGGTGACGCCGATCTTCCAGAACCAGCTGCCGGACGTGGCCTGGTTCCAGAAGAAGCTGGCGGCCTGGGGCTATGGCCTGGTCCAGTCGGGCAACATGGACGAGCAGACCCGCACCGTGCTGGCGGCCTTCCAGATGAAATACCGTCCGGCGAACATCGACGGCATGCCCGACGTCGAAACCGCCGCGCTGCTGGAGGCGCTGACCAACCCGAACGGCCCGCTGCCACAGATCCTGCCGCCGCCGGTGATCACCGCGCCGGTGCCGTCGCCCGTGCTGCCGACGCCGACCCCGATGCCGGCTCCAGCCCCGGTGCCGGCCCCGGCCACGGTCGATCCGGCAGCCATTCCTGCAACACCGCCGGTAAAAGTTCAGCAGTGATGCTTTCCGGCAGCGCCAGTTTTACGTATCCTTCCCCTTTCTGCTCCAAGGGGTGAAGCGATGCGCCTGCGCCATATCGAAGTTTTCCATGCCATCATGCAAGTCGGCACCATCAGCGGTGCCGCCCAGGTTCTCCATATCTCGCAGCCGGCGGTGACCAAGGTGCTGCAGCATGCCGAGCTGCAGCTGGGCATGCCGCTGTTCGAGCGCGTGCGCGGCAAGCTGTATCCGAAGCCGGAAGCGCACCGCCTGTTCGCGGAAACGGAAAAGCTGAACCGCGACCTGCAGGGCATCCGCCGCCTGGCCGCCAGCCTGAAGAACCGCGCCGGCGAGACCGTGCGCCTGATCTCGACGCCGACCATCGCCGTCAGCGTGCTGCCGGCCGCCCTGACGGTGTGGCGCCGCGAGTTCGCCCAGACCCGTTGCGAACTGGCCACCTTCCACACCAGCGAAATCGTCAACGCCCTGCGCCTGGGCGAGGCCGACCTGGCGCTGTCCCTGCACGACCCGCGCCACCCCGGCATCGAGGCCGAAGCGATCGCCGCGGGCAACCTGATGGTGATGGCGCCGGCCGGCACCTGGAGCGAGGCGGAATGCCGCGAGCCGATCACCCCGAGCGCCCTGTCCGGCGAACTGATCGGCCTGGCCGACCGCGACCCGCTCGGCGAGATGGTGGTGGCAGCCTGCGAGGCTCAGGACGTGCATCCGGTATTCCAGACCGTGGTGCAGACCTACCAGATCGCCCGCTCGCTGGTCGAGGCCGGCGCCGGCAGCGCGGTGCTCGACCCCTTCACGGCGGCCTCGGCGGCCAAGGCCAAGGTCCAGTGCCGCCAGTGGGCGCCGGCGATTCCCGTCCAGCTCTACCTGCTGACGGCGAGCCATGCGCCGCTGTCGCACGGTGCGCGCGAGCTGGCCAACTGCATCGGCGCGGCCGCCCGCGCCTTGTTAGACAAAGGAACTCAGTGAAAGGTCGACAATGAGCATCACCGGGCCGTCTCGGACCATCGCCAGCGAAGACATCGCCGGCGATCCCGAGTTCCGTCACCTCTCCAGTATCGCCGGCATTGCCGTCGACCTGCGCTACGCCACCCCCCACAACTTCATCGGCCGCGACCTGTACTCGCCCTACGATTGCGCCTGGCTGCACGTCGATGCCGCCGCCGCGCTCGAGCGCGTGGTGGCCTGGCTGAAGGAACGGCGGCCCGGCTGCACGGTGCTGGTGCTGGACGCCCTGCGTCCCCAGCGCGTGCAGCAGCAGCTGTGGGATGCGCTGGAAGGCACCGGCCTGCAGATGTATCTGGCCAATCCGGAGCGCGGCTCGATCCACTCCTACGGCATGGCGCTCGACATCACCATCCTCGACGAAGCCGGCCGCGAGCTCGACATGGGCACCGGCTTCGACGACATGACCGAACTCTCGCACCCGAAGCTGGAAGAAGGTTTCCTGCAGACCGGTGCTCTTGCCGAAGCCCAGGTGGCCAACCGCCGCCTGCTGCGCGACGCGATGTTCCAGGCCGGCTTTGTCGGCATCAACACCGAATGGTGGCACTTCGATTGCGGCGACCGCAACCTGGTGCGCCAGACCTTCCGCCGCGTACTCTGAGTTCTTGCCGCATCCCTGTGGCGCCATGCTGACGGCACCCGCGCACGCTTGAGCCAACTCATTCGTCATGCATGAGCGAGCGTAAAAATTGGAGCCGTCACAGACGTCCAACCAACAGGGAGGGTGCATGATGAGAGGCATGATGATGGCTTGCGCACTGGCCGCCGGACTGTCGGCCACGCTGGCAGGATGCAGTACCGGGGGCGGCAACAACCCGCTGGCGTCGCGCAGTACGACGGTCGAGTACTACCGGGTATTCGACATCAGGACCGACGCTCCCGCGCAGTCGGTCGCCAAGGCGGCCACCGACGGCATCAACCGCAACGTCAAGGATGCGGTGGTGGCAACGCCTCCCGGCGTCGAGGCGACCGACCTGCCCGGCCACTTCAAGATCGCCGATCCGGCCGGCGTGCCGCCGGGCTCGCCGGTGGCCAGGAGCCCCAGCTGCGACGGCGCGGCATGGACCGCCAAGGCGACCCCGCGGGTGCGCGGTACCGAGGACATGAACCTGGTCGCCTGCCTCTTCCCCTACAAGAGCGGCTATCACCTCGACATGGTTGCCGTGTTCACCAAGCCCGAGGGCGGCATCATGGATTGGCCGCGGCGCCTGGGCAGCGTGTTCCTCGGCACGCCGGAAAAATTCACCGAGTCGACCATGATGGACGTGGTGCGCGCGATCCGCGAGGGCACCGGCGCCAATGTCTCATTGGTGGAAGCCAAGCCCAACCTGGCCGGCACGCCGTGGATGGAGCCGGGCACGAATACGGCGCAGGCGAATACGGGCGGCGCCGCATCGTCGGCGGGGGCGGCCAAGCCGAATTCGGTGCCGCAATAGAATTTCAAAACTAGGCTAAATTTGAAATTTTATTGCATCAAATTCAGGCACATCGTTTGCTCGAGCAGCGCCGAACCGGGGCGGATCGGCGCCGGCGTGCCGACCTCGCGGAAGCCCTTGCGCAGGTAAAGCCGGATCGCGGCCTGGTTGCTGCAGACGACGCCCAGGCGGACGGTGTGCGCGCGGATCGAACGCGCCCAGGCCACGGCTTCGTCGACCAGGGCGGCGGCCACGCCGCGGCCGCGCGCTTCCGGCGCGACCCACATCTGGAACAGGTTGACGATGCCGGCATCCTCGGCGTCGCACTTGGCCCAGAGCAAGCCGAGCATGTCAGTGATGGCGCCGTCCGGTCCGGCCGATTCCGCGACCAGCGGGCAGTCGCGGCCCGAGACGCTGGCCGCGGTCAGGCGCGCCATCCACAGTTCCTGGGCCCAGGCTTCCTCGGCGGCGTGGCTGCTGCCGAAGGCCTCGGGTGCGTCGGCCAGCGAGCGCAGGCGCAGGGCGCGGTAGGCCGGCCACTCGCGCGCCGTGAAGCGGCGGATGCGGATGCCGGCGGGCGTGCCTGCCGATGCGGAGGCAGGCGCCGGCGCCGGCGCCGGAGCGTCGGCGCTCACGGGCGTTCCAGCGCCGCCGGGGCCGGCGGCATGGGCTGGCGCTGGTTGCTGTCCTGGCCCTGCTGCTGCCCCTGCTGGGTGGCTTGCCGGGGCTGGGTCTGCGGCTGGGCCGGTTGCAGCGGCTGTTCGGGCTGGGCCGGCGGCGTGGCCAGCGCGCCTTGCGGCGTGGTCTGCGGCTCCGGCGCCGGCTGGCTCGGCGCCGGCTGTCCCGGCACGCTCAGCACCGGCTGGGCAGGACCGCCCAGGCGCGATGCCCAGTCGACCAGGGTGTCGACCACGGCGCGGCCGCGGCCATTGCCGGCCAGGCTGCTGTTGACCATCGCCACCACGACCAGCGGCTTGCCGGTGGCGTCCGGCACATAGCCGGCCAGCGACACGACGTTGCTGAGGGTGCCCGTCTTCAGGCGCGCGCGGCCGGCCGCCGGGCTGTCGTGCAGGCGGCGGCGCATGGTGCCGTCGACGGCGACGATCGGCATGCTGGACTGGAATTCCGGCGCCCAGGGGCTGCGCAGGCCGGCCTTCAGCAGGCCGCCCATCTGCGCCGGGGTGATGCGTTCGATGCGCGACAGGCCGGAACCGTTTTCCAGCACCAGGCCCTTGTCGTCGATACCATGGCTGCGCATCCAGTTGCGCACCGCAGCATCGCTGCGCGAGAAGGTCGTTTCGGCGGCGCCGGCTTGCGGATGGCTGCCCAGTACCGGGTCCGCTTCCAGCGAGCCCAGGCTCAGGAAGATCAGGCGCGCCAGCAGGTTGTCCGAGGGTTTGTTCGTATCGCGGACGATTTCCGGCAGCGTGCGCGAGACGTGGGCGGCCAGCAGGCGCGAGTCTGGCGGCGTCGCGCCCTCGACGGCAGTGCCGGAAATAGTGCCGCCGAGCCGTTTCCAGGTGGCGCGGAACAGGCGCTCCACGTATTCCTGGCGGTCGACCACATTGATCGAATAGCTCTGCTCGCAGTTTTTCGGGAAGGTCCCGTGGAGCACCACCTTGATGCCGCCGTTCTTCTGCGGCACCACTTCCGGCAGCTTCCAGCCGTCGTCCCACTGCTTGCAGTTGGCGTCGACCAGCTTCATGTCGTGGCCGATGGTCACGCCCTGCAGCTCCGGCTGCATCTGCAGCTTGAGGCGCGAGCCGGTCGAGCGCATGTCCAGCTGCAGCATGTTCTTGTTGATCATGGCCGCATCGGGGATGACGTTGTAATACGCTTCCGGCGATTCGTCGAAGGGCGGCGTGCCGAGGTCGGTGCGTGCAGGATTGAAGAGCTGGCGGTCGACGACGAGCTTGCCCTCGATCTTGCGGATGCCCTGGTAGCGCAGGCTGCGCAGCATGTTTTCCAGCGCTTCTCCCGAGAGGTCGACGTCGGCGCCGCCGCGCAGCACCAGGTCGCCCTTCAGCGTATCGCCCTGCAGCTTGCCGGTGGTGCGCAGCTCGGTGCGGCCGCGGAAGACCGGTCCCAGGGTGTCCAGGCCGACCAGGGTCGACACCAGTTTCATGGTCGAGGCCGGCTGCATCGGGCGGTCCGCCAGGTGGGACAGCACGGTCTGGTCGTCGCGCAGCACCAGCACGCTGACGGCGTCCTCGGCAATGCCGGTGCTGCGCAGCACCTGTGCTACCGGCTCCGGCAGCTGGGCGTGGGCAGGCAGTGCGCCGCCGAAGGAAGCGAAGGCGGCGAAGGCGAAGGCAAGCGGGCGGATGCGAAACATGCTGGTCCCTTTATTCATTCAAAAATCAAGCGAAGAACACATAGGCCACCGAGATGGCGGCGATGATGCCGGCCAGGTCGGCGATCAGGCCGCAGGAAATGGCGTAACGGGTCTTGCGCACGCCGACCGAACCGAAGTACAGGGCGACGATGTAGAAGGTGGTGTCGGCCGAGCCCTGGAAGATGCAGGCCAGGCGGCCGACGAAGGAGTCCACGCCATAGGTCTTCATGGCGTCGATCATCAGCGCGCGCGAGCCGCTGCCGGAGAGCGGCTTCATCAGCGCGGTCGGCAGGGCAGGGGTGAAGGCGGTGTCGAGGCCGGCCTGGCGGATCAGCCATTCCAGGCCCTGCACCACGAAGCCCAGCACGCCGGAATTGCGGATCACGGAGATGGCCACCAGCATCCCGACCAGGTAGGGGATGATGGTTAGGGAAGTCTGGATGCCGCCCTTGGCGCCCTCGATGAAGGCCTCGTACACGTTCACCTTCTTGCGCAGCGCGCCGACGATGAACACGACGATGATGGTGAACAGGATCAGGTTGCTGGCGACTTTCGAGAAGGTCTCGATTTCCGGCTTGCTGAGGAAGGTCGTCATGTACCAGATCAGGCCGGCGATGGCGGCCGTCATGCCGCCCAGCCAGCCGAGCACCACGCCGTTGATCAGGTTGATGCGCTGGCGGATCGAGACGGCGATGATGCCGGCGACGGTGGCGACATAGGTCGCGATCATGCACGGAATGAAGATGTCCGAGGGGTCTTTCGCCCCCAGGATGGCGCGCTGGGCCATGATGGCCAGCGGGATCAGGGTCAGGCCGGAGGTGTGCAGCACCAGGAACATGATCTGGGCATTGCTGGCCGTGTCCTTGTTCGGGTTCAGGCTCTGCAGGCTTTCCATCGCCTTCAGGCCGAAGGGGGTGGCGGCATTGTCCAGGCCCAGCAGGTTGGCCGAGAAGTTCATCACCATGTGGCCGGTGGCCGGGTGGTCCTTCGGTACCTCCGGGAAGATGCGCGAGAAGAAGGGCGAAATGATCTTCGCCAGCCAGCCGACCGCGCCGGCCTTCTCGCCGACGTTCATCAGGCCCAGCCACAGGGTCATCACGCCGGCCAGCGGCAGGGCGATGTCCATCACGCCCATCTTGGCGGAATCGAAGGTGCCGTCGATGATGCGCTTGAAGATCTCGGTATCTCCGAGAAAGATCCATTGGGCCAGCGCTGCGACGAAGCCAACCAGGAAAAAGCCGATCCAGATGTAATTCAGAGCCATGTGATGTAGTCAGGGCGAGCGTGCGCTCAATTGTGCAGCGGAGAGTATAGGCGTAGCGCAAGCTGCAAGGATGAAAGAATGCCCCGAGGCTATGTGAAAAAGTTATGTATGGGCGCCACACACGGCGTGCGGCATTCCGGACAGATCGGGGCCGGATTGTGCGGATTCACGGAATCGCCGCTGCCTGGCGCAGCGCGCCATTTCATTTGTTCTTTTAAAACAATGGCTTAGGGCGTCGCCCAAAACCTTGATGGCTGGCATGGAAACTGCTCATGCTTTGTTAGCAACGTACCGCAGAGTCGTGCAACAACAATCAATCATCAAGGAGACAGCAATGGCATTCGCCACTCGCATCAAAGCATTCCTGAACGTCAAGACCTTGGGCGTCGCCCTGGCAGCCGCCGCGCAATTTCCGTTGGCCCATGCGGCCGACCTGGTTCGCCTGGGCAACCTGAAGTTCGCCCACTACGGCGCCGTGGCCTACATGAAGGAAATCGCACCGCAGTACAACCTCAAGATCGAAGAGCGCGTCTTCGCCAAGGGCCTGGACATCGTGCCGGCCATGATCGCGGGCGAAGTCGACGTTTCGGCCAGCGCGCTGGAAGCGGCGATTTCCGGCCGCGCCAGCGGCGTGCCGGTCTACCTGGTGGCCGGTTTCGCCAAGGGCGGCGTGCGCATCGTCGGCCGTCCCGACCTGAACATCCACTCGATCACCGACCTGAAGGGCAAGAAGGTCGGCGTCACCCGCGGCGGCCCGCAGGAGATCCTGCTGTTCGCCGAACTGTCGAAGCACAACATGACCTGGTCGGACAAGCCGGGCAAGGACGTGCTGGTCGTCTACATGGGTTATCCGGACCTGAACCAGGCCCTGCTGACCAAGAACATCGACGCCATGAGCCAGTCCGAGCCTTACTCGACCCAGGCCATCAACAAGAAATACGGCACCGAGATCATCAAGCCCTACGACACCGCGCTGGAAGAGCCGACCCGCGCCCTGGTGATGTCGGAAAAGCTGTACAAGGAACGCCGCGACGTCGCCCAGCGCTTCATGCAGTGCTTCGTGGACGCCACCCGCAAGTTCCTGGCCGATCCGAAACTGGCCGAGAAGTATGTGCGTGAATCGATGTTCAAGAACCAGGTGTCGTCCGAGGATTACCGCGACGCGATGGAAAACGCCAAGTTCACCGAAGACATCACGGTCGAACACGTCCAGCTGACCACCGACTACATGATGAAGTACAACGTCGGCCGCATGGCGAACCCGCCGGCCGCGAAGGACTGGGTCAAGCTGGATCTGCTGCAGGCAGCCAAGAAGTCCGCTAAATAAGCAAGGGGTCGGGATGAATCTTCTGTTGCTCCGGCGCCTGGTCCATGGCGCCGCGGTTCCGCTCGCGGCGCTGCTGCTGTGGCAGGGCGCATCGGCCATGGGCTGGGTGAATCCACAGGTCCTGCCTTCGCCCCTCGCCGTGCTGCACAAATGGGGCGAGTACCTGATGCCCTTGAGCGCCTACGACCCGGCCCAGGGCAGCTATCTGCGCTGGCTGGTGTCCGGCGAACTGCTGGAAGACGCCTACAGCAGCCTGACGCGGGTGCTGGTCGGTTTCGCCATCGGCGCCGGCCTGGCCCTGCCGCTGGGCCTGCTGATGGGCACCAACAAGGCCGTCTATAAACTGTTCGACCCGCTGGTGCAGATCCTGCGTCCGATCCCGCCGATCGCCTACATTCCGCTGTCGATCCTGTGGTTCGGCCTCGGCAATCCGCCGGCCTTCTTCCTGATCAGCCTGGGTTCCTTCTTCCCGGTCCTGATGAACACCATCGCCGGCGTGCACCAGGTCGACTCGATCTATATCCGCGCGGCGCGCAACCTCGGCGTCGGCCCGATGACGATGTTCCGCCGCGTGATCCTGCCGGCCGCCACGCCCTACATCCTGGCCGGTGCGCGCATCGGCATGGGCACCGCCTTCATCGTCGTGATCGTCGCGGAGATGATTGCGGTGAACAACGGTCTCGGCTTTCGCATCCTGGAAGCACGCGAATACTTCTGGTCCGACAAGATCATCGCCGGCATGTTCACCATCGGCCTGCTGGGGCTGGCCATCGACTCCGGCATGAGCGCGCTGAACAACCACTTGCTGAAGTGGCATCGCGGTCTCGACAACCATTAAGGAGACGACATGACAGCCATCCACATCAACGGCGTCAACAAGGTATTCGCCGGCCAGGGCGGCGAGGTCGTCGCCCTGCGCGACATCAACCTCGAGATCGCCAGCGGCGAATTCATCTGCCTGCTGGGCCCTTCGGGCTGCGGCAAGTCGACCCTGCTGAACGCGATCGCCGGCTTCTCGCATCCGACCTCGGGCCGCATCCTGGCCGGCGACAAGCCGATCCTCGAACCCGGTCCGGACCGCGGCATGGTGTTCCAGGAGTACGCACTCTTCCCCTGGATGACGATCGAGAAGAACATCGCCTTCGGCCTCGAAGTGGCGGGCCGCAGCGCCGCCCAGGTCAAGGAGCGCGTCGACTTCCTGCTGAACATGCTCAAGCTGCAGGATTTCCGCGCGCGCTATCCGAAGGACCTGTCGGGCGGCATGCGCCAGCGTGTGGCGATCGCCCGCGTGCTGGCGCTGGAGTCGCCGGTCATGCTGATGGACGAGCCCTTCGGCGCCCTCGACGCCCTCACCCGGCGCAACCTGCAGGACGAGTTGCTGAAGATCTGGAAGACCTTCGGCACCACCATCGTGTTCGTCACCCACAGCATCGAGGAATCGGTCTACCTGGCCGACCGCACCATCGTGATGACCTACCGTCCCGGCACCATCAAGCGCGACGTGCCGATCACGCTGGAGCGCCCGCGCGATCCGGCCGATCCGGAATTCAACCGCCTCAAGCGCATGCTGGGCGAACTGGTGATGGAAGAGCAGCAGCGCCACGAGAACGCCGAGCGCCTGACCGCGACCGCCGACTGAAGCGACAAGACAAGAAAGAGAACATCATGAGACAAAAAGCCCAATTCCACTGGGATGACCCGCTGCTGCTGAACCAGCAGCTCACCGACGAAGAGCGCATGGTGCGCGACGCCGCCGCGGCCTACTGCCAGGACAAGCTGCAGCCGCGCATCCTCGAAGCCTTCCGCCACGAAGCCATGGACACGTCCATCTTCCGCGAGATGGGCGAACTCGGCCTGCTGGGCCCGACCATTCCGGAACAGTACGGCGGCCCCGGCCTGAACTATGTGTCCTACGGCCTGATCGCCCGCGAAGTCGAGCGCGTCGATTCCGGCTACCGCTCGATGATGAGCGTGCAATCCTCGCTGGTGATGGTGCCGATCTWYGARTTCGGCAACGAGGAAACCAAGCAGAAATACCTGCCGAAGCTGGCCACCGGCGAATGGATCGGCTGCTTCGGCCTGACCGAGCCGAACCAYGGTTCCGATCCGGCCTCGATGGTCACCCGCGCCCGCAAGGTGGAYGGCGGCTAYTCGCTSACCGGCTCGAAGATGTGGATCACSAATTCSCCGGTCGCCGACGTGTTCGTGGTCTGGGCCAAGGACGACGAAGGCGCGATCCGCGGCTTCGTGCTGGAAAAGGGCTGGAARGGCTTGAGCGCCCCGGCGATCCACGGCAAGTTCGGCCTKCGCGCCTCCGTCACCGGAGAAATCGTCATGGACGAAGTGTTCTGCCCGGAAGAAAACGCTTTCCCGGAAGTGCGCGGCCTGAAGGGTCCGTTCACCTGCCTGAACTCGGCSCGCTAYGGCATCGCCTGGGGCGCGCTGGGCGCRGCGGAAGACTGCTGGCACACCGCGCGCCAGTACGTGCTGGACCGCAAGCAGTTCGGCAAGCCGCTGGCYGCGAACCAGCTGGTGCAGAAGAAGCTGGCCGACATGCAGACCGAGATCACCTTGGGCCTGCAGGGCTGCCTGCGCCTGGGCCGCATGAAGGACGAAGGYACGGCGGCGGTCGAGATCACCTCGATCATGAAGCGCAATTCCTGCGGCAAGGCGCTGGACATCGCCCGCGTCGCGCGCGACATGCTGGGCGGTAACGGCATCTCCGACGAGTTCGGCATCATCCGCCACATGGTCAACCTCGAGGTGGTCAACACCTATGAAGGCACGCACGACATCCACGCCCTGATCCTGGGCCGTGCGCAGACCGGCATCGCGGCGTTCTGACCTGCTGATGCTCGCCTGACCGGCAAGAAACCCGCTTCCGAGCGGGTTTTTTTAGGCGCTGTTCGCGCTAGGTGTTGAATCTGCCGAGCGCCGCTCTCAAAAAGGCATCCGCACTGGCGATTCGCCGCCCATCCAGCGCCCAGCGCCAGCCGAAGTAATGGGACAGGTAACGGCTCGCGACGCCGCGAAATGGCAGCAGCCAGGCGCGCATCCGGCTGTGATAGGCGTTGACGTTCTGGATGTGCAGCGCACCGCGCCTTCGTTCGCCGGCGCTCGCGTTGATGGCTTCATGTGAGATCCCGAGCTCCCGCGCGAATGCCGGATAGGCGGCGTGGCTGTCGGTCACCAGCAGCACGTCGCGCTCCAGCCTTGGCCCCAGGTGTTCCACTAGCTGCCGCTTGCTCACGCTGCCCTTGCCGGTCACGGCGTCGATGGTCTGGCCGCTGCGATCGCGTGCGACCAGGATGCACACCTGCTCGTTCGAGATCCCACGCTTCGTCGCCTTGCCGCCGCGCTTTCGTGGTGGTCGAGTGAGATGTCGGGAACCCTTGTGCGATTCGAGCACATACATCTCATCGGCTTCGGCGATACCGCTCAAGCGCTGTGGGCGGTCATCCTTGCTCAGGGACAGGAAGCGGTGACGCCAGCGAAAACTGGTCGCACTGGCCACGCCGATCTCGCGCGCTGCGCGGCGCACGCTGTGGGAGTCGAGCATGCCGCCGAGATAGTCGAGCCATTGCCCTTTGTAGCGCAGCCGGGCCAGCGGCGTCCCGCTGAGCAGGTTGAAGGTGCGACGGCAACTGCGGCAGCGGTAGCGCTGCAGTCCATGGGCGTGACCGTGGCGATAGGGTTTGCTGGCTTCGCAGTGCGGGCAACAGAGCGGTGCGGCGGGCTGCTCGACGATCTCGAGCACGCGGTCGAGGCCGGCTGCCGATTGCAGCAGTGCGAGCAGGCGGTCGCGTTGCCGCCGGGTCAGGCTGGACAGGCGTTGCAGGAACTGTTCGAACTGCCGTGCTTGCATAAGGCCTCCGTCAACGCTTCAGGTCGACATTGGACCGCAGGCTTACGAAATAGATTCCACACTTGGCGCGAACAGCGCCTTTTTTTACGCCTGCGCTTGTCCACGCCATGTCGTGATCGTTCTATATTGCTATCAATAACAATTCCACAATACCGATCATGAATGCCCCGTCCTCTCTGCGATTGCCCATTGCGCGCCTGTACCAGCCTTCGGTGGACGTGTCGCCTTTCGTGCGCGGCTTCATCCTGCGCGATACCCGCGGCAGCGCGCTGCAGGGCGAGCAGTTGCTGAACCGCTTTCCCGCCAGCGCCCATTGCGTGATGACCTGGTTCCTGGAGGGCGAGGCCGAGCTGCTGTCGAATGGCGGCGGGCAGCAGGGCCGGGTGATGTCCGGCTGCGTGCTCAGCGGTTGCCAGACCCATCCGGTCGTCTCGCGCAACCGCGGCGATACCTGGGCCTTCATGGCGATGTTCTATCCGGACGCCTTCCAGGCCCTGTTCGGCATCGACCTGGCGCCGCTGCAGGACAAGTTCCTCCCGGCGCACGACGTACTGCCCGCGCGCGGCCGCGAACTGGCCGACGCCGTGTTCGCCGCCGCCTCGACGGCGGCCCGCCAGGTCCTGGTCGAACGCTGCATCGTCGAGCACGCCCGGCACCACAGGCTGCCGGCCTGGCTGCGCATCCGCCGCATGGGCAGCCGCATCACGCTGGGGATGGCCAGCAGCGTACTCGGGATCGGACCGCGCCAGCTGCAGCGCCTGGCCCTGCGCGAGCTGGGAACGAATCTGCAGACCCTGAACCGCCTGCGCCGCGGCGAGCGCAGTTTCCTGAGCGCCCAGCGGCGCTACTTTGCCGGCCAGCCGCTGGACCTCGCCAGCCATGCCCAGGAATGCGACTACGCGGACCAGTCGCACATGGCGCGCGAATGCAAGGCGCAGACCGGCCGCACCCCCGCCCAGCTGGCACGCGACGTCGTGCACGAAGAAGCCGACTGGGTCTACCGACTGGAGTTTTCCGATGAGTACGCAGATGAGGAAGCTGTCCCGCCCGCCCGGTCCGCGTGACCGCGCCTTCGGCCTGCGCCTGCTGGCCGACATGGAAGACGACTATCTCGGCTTCTGGCGCGCGGCCCGGCAGCGCTACGGAGACACGGTCTACATGCGCCACGGCTGGCTGCACCACTACGGCTTCATGCACCCGGACCAGGTGCGCGAAGCGCTGGTCGACAAGGCGCGTTCCTTCATCCGCTACGAACAGCACATCAAGGTCATGCGCCAGTTGCACGGCAACAGCGTGATGATCACCGAGGGCGAGACCTGGCAGCGCCAGCGCCGTACCCTGCTGCCGGCCTTCAGCCCGAAGCGTTTCGATACCTACGCCATCCAGGTGACGGCGGCCGCCGCCGATGCCTTCGGCAGCCTGCCGGCGGATGGCGGCACCCCGGTCGATGCCGAGCACACGATGAACATGCTGGCCATGGACATCATCCTGCGCACGATGTTCGGCAGCAAGGTGGAACAGGACACGGCGCGCATCGAACAGGCGATCCGCACCCTGGCGGCGATCGGCTATGCCGAGATGTTCCTGCCCTTCGCGATCCCGGCCTGGGCGCCGCTGCCGCGCCAGGCGCGCAAGCGCAAGGAATTGCGCCTGCTGGACGACCTGGTGCGCGCACACATCCGCGCACGCCGCGGCGGCGCCGATGCCGGCAGGGACGACGACCTGCTCGGCATGCTGCTGGCGGCGCGCGACGAGGCCAGCGGCGCCCCGCTGCCTGAAGACGAGATCCGCGACCAGCTGATGACGATCTTCCTGGCCGGCCACGAGACCACCGCCACCGCACTGGCCTGGGCGGCGTGGGCGCTGGCCGCCGATCCGGAGCTGGCCGCAGGCGTGGCCCACGAGGTCGACACGGTGCTCGGTCCGCGGGCGCCGGCGATGGCCGACCTGGCGCGGCTGCCCCTGCTGGCGGCCCTGGTCAAGGAAACCCTGCGCCGCTATCCGCCCGTGCCCGGCGTGCTGATGCGCCGTGCGGTCGAGGACGTGCGGATCGGCGACTGGCTGGTGCGGAAGGGCAGCCTGGTGACGATCCCCTTCTTCGTCGCCCAGGGCGATGCGCGCTGGTTCCCGCAGCCGGAGCGCTTCGACCCGGCACGCTTCGACCCGCAGGCCGCGCGCGAGCTGCCGCGCGGTGCGTATATTCCCTTCGGCGCCGGGCCGCGGGTCTGCATCGGCAACGCTTTCGCCTCGATGGAGATGGCGCTGGCCCTGGCGATGCTGGTGCAGCGCTTCACGCTCGCGCCGGCGCCCGGCCAGGCCGCGCCCGAGCCGCGCATGCAGGTGACCCTGCGTCCCGCCGGCGGACTGCGGCTGGTGCTGGCGCCGCGCCCGCCGGCCGTGCGCGAGCGCGCCACGTGTTCCTGGTCCGCCATGAAAAAACCCCGCCGAGGCGGGGTTTTCAAGAGCGGTTCAGCTCGGGAACGAGCGGCTTAGAACTTGTAGCCGACCGACACGATGTACGAGTCCGGATCCAGCTTCATGTGCTGCTCCTGATTCGTCGAGAAATGCACATCGGTTTTCAGCTTGGTCTTGATGAAGGCCGCGTTGGCAAACCACTTCTCGTTGATGTTGAACTGCAGGCCGACCTGACCCGAATAGGTCCACTTGTTATCGATGCGGAAGGTGGTCGGGGTGCCGCCGCCCGGATTGGTCAGGGCGGTCATCGCGAACGAGCCGGTTTCCTTCTGGAACATCGCGTAGGTCACGCCCAGGCCGACGAAGGGACGAATCATCGAATTCGGCGAGAAGAAGCGGTATTGCAGCAGGGCGATCGCCGGCAGGGCCTCGACGGTGCCCAGCTGGCCGGTGCCGGTGATGGAGCCGGCGCCGTACAGCTTGTGCTTGTAAGGGGTGCCGATCGCGGTCTCGACCGAGATGTTGTCGGTCAGGCCGTAGGTGATGACGGCCACCGGCTGGGTGTCCTTGCTGACGTCGCCCAGCGAGTTCGGCAGCGCCGGCGCCGAGATCGCGCCGCTGGTCACGTGCGGTTTCAGCATGTTGGCGCCCACCGACACGGTGAACTGTCCCGCCGACTGCGCCGAGGCACCGGTCGCGGCGGCCAGCGCGCCCGCGGCCACCAGCAGTTTCACGAAATTGATACGTGCATTCATGTGTTTTCCTTGTTCTTATCCGTGAAAATTACAGCCAGCCCTTGACGGTCATCTGCTCCAGTACATAGCGCGCGATCAGCGAGTACTCGAACGGGGTCGGGTGCACGGAGTCGGCGAACATGTAGTGGCTGACGTCGCCAGCGATCAGATTGTTCTTGTTGCAGACCAGGGAGGAACCCAGCGGATTCTTGGCGGCGCTCAGGTCGCAGGCCGGGGTCGTGGTGTTGGTCAGGCCGTAAGGCGTCGGATTGACGGACTGGTCACGGCTGATGGCGGCCAGGTCGACGTACAGCACCTTGGCTTCGCCGCCGACGGCAGCCTTCAGCTGGTCGTTGAAGGCGGCAACCATGGCCTGGATCAGCTTCTGGGTATCGGCCGACTGCGCCTTCGCCGACGGCGAGATCGACACGTCCGGCAGGTTGTTCACGACCACATAGCCTGCGCCGTTGGCCACGATCTGGTTCTTGACCAGGGCACCCAGCTCGGCGCCGGCGGTGGCCAGGGCCTTGACCAGGTCCGGACCGTGGGCGGCCGAGTAAGCCAGGCCGGCGGCTTGCGCGTCGGCGCCTGCCTTGGTGCCGATGGCGGTGGCGTTGGCGGCGGCGGCGGTGTTGCCGTTCATGACGGCGGCGGTGATCGCGGCGGTGATGATGGCCGGGGCGGCGCTGCCCTTGGCGGCTTCGGCCTGGATCGCTGCGCCGATCGCGGCGGCGCCGGTGGCCGGGTTGGTGGTACCCGGAGCCAGCTGGGCCACCAGGCTCTGTGCCAGGGCCTGGCCGCCGGCGGCGGTGGCGCCGGCCGACAGTTCGCCGAGCTGTTCCAGCACGTCGTTGCCGCCTGCCATGACGATGACCAGTTCATCGCCCTTGAACTTGCCGCCGGCCTTCTTCAGGTGGTTGGCGATCTGGGTCACGACCGGCACGGTCATCTGGCCCAGCGAGATCGCGCCCGGCTTGTCGAGCGCCTTGTTGCCCGGGCCGATCGGATTGGTCACGCGGGCGCCGCCCTGGGCGTAGTTGAAGCATTCCGGATGGTCGGTGACCGGTACCGAGAAGCCTGCGGATGCGGTGCCCTGCAGGCCGGTCTGGGCCGCGCACGGGGCCGGCAGGCCGAGTTGGGCTGCGATCAGCTGGGTGTAGTTCTTGCCGGTCAGTTCAGGGCTGACCGAGGTGTTGTTGCCGTTGATCGTGTACTGGCCGCCGCCCAGGGCTGCCACGCCGCCGACGGCATAGGTGCCGACGTCGGAAAGGCTGTCGCCGAAGGTGATCTGGTTGCTGAATTTGGTCTTGGGCGTCTGGTCGCCGCCGCGAGGGCCGTTACCACCGCAGGCGGTCAGAACGGCCGCGGTCAGCAGCGCGAGCGCGAAAGAGGTCTTACGCATTGTGTCTCCTAGATGAGGTTTTTCTTTGCTTTTGAAACGAACGCCCGTGCTATTCGTATCCCAACTAATATGCCAGTGTTCTTCCTGGTTGTATAGCGGAAATGGCCTTCAGGCCATGTCTCGGCAACAATATTTGCAACAGAGTACCGATGAAGCCGGTGGGCGCTGGCGATTATAGCAACGCCACCGGGCTTGTCATATGTAAAAAAATGTATTCGAATCAAGCCTTAACGCGACAGTACCGACTGGAAATAATCACGGGTCGCCGCCATGCAGAAAGGCGCCACCAGGCCCGCGTGGTAGCTGGACGCGACGGCGGCATCGCCATTCGCGGCGCGCAGGATGGTCCTGGCCGCGACGAAGCCGGCCTTGGCCGAACGGTAGGGATCGTTCAGGCTGGGCGTGTCGTCGATGTCGAGCTCGGTAATCGCCGCGCCGCGGGCACGGAAATAGGCAGCGGTCGCGGTTGTATTGAAGTACGGCACGGTCGGATCGTCATGGCCGCCGCACAGCAGGGTCGGCGCAAGCGGCAGGTAGCTGCGCAGGTCGTTCCTCACCAGCCATTTGCGCAGATTGTGCGCGGGCGCGCAGCCCAGGGGCGCCGCCGCGCTCTGGTCGCAGGGGTGGGCCGCCATGTCCGCCAGGTAGGCGGCGCGGTAGTCGCTGCGGACCAGGTTGTTGGCGCCGAAGTACTGGGTATAGCCGGCCGCCTGCGGCATCGAGTCGGCTGCGAACAGGCTTGTGGCCGGCAGCTTGCCCTGGCTGACCAGCTCGCTGCTGCCCAGGGTGCCCGGCACCAGGTCGACGATGGTTGAGGCGTACTGCGCCTCGTAGACCTCGGCGGGCGTGCGGTAGATCGCCGCGCTTGCATGCTGGGCCGCGTTGATGATGGTCGGCACGATCACGGTCGCGCCGTCGCGCGGCGCGCCGCCGAACAGGTCGTCGCCGAAACGCGAGATGGCATACGGCCCCGACATGCCGCTTGCGGCGGTGAGCGTGAACTCGGCGTTGCCCAGTTCCTGCATCGCGCGCTGGGTGGCCAGCGCCACGAAGCCGCCCTGCGAATAGCCGGTGACCATCAGCTTGCCGGAGTCGCGTACGCCGATGGCGCCGAAGCTGCTGCGCGCCGCGCGCAGGGCATCGATCATGTCGGCCGATTCCTGCACCCGGTCGAGGTAGGGGTGATAGCCCAGCGAGGAGCCGCCATAGCCGGCGTAGTTGGGCGCCACCACGATGAAGCCCTGGGCCGCGAACACGGCGGCCGCCAGGCGCGCTTCCGTGTTGTTGGCGATGTCGGCCATGTCATAGGACTTCTGCAGCGAGGTGCCGTGGGCGTACAGCAGTACCGGACGCGAATTGCTGCAGGAGTTGCCGCCGCCGGAAGGCACGAAGATGGCCGCGCTGGCATCGGTCGCCTCGCCGGCGCCGCCGATGGTGTTGTAGTGCACGCGGTAAACCGAGACCGAACACTGGGGCTGGCCGGCCACGGCCAGGGTGCCGCTCTGGGCCGACTCCAGGAAGCCGGCCAGCACGGACGGCGACAGGGTGGTCAAGCTATTGCCGCCGACACTCACGGCGACCGAGGAGGCCTGGCCGACGAGGCTGCCGCGGATGGGCGCGGGCAGCGGATCGGGATTGGCGACGCCGCTTGGGGTGCCGCCGGTGGTGGTGCCGCCGCTGCAAGCGGCAAGCAGGATGCCCAGGCCGAGGCTGAGGCCCAGGGTAGGGAGCGAACGCATGGGGATGTCCTTCTGACAAAACGAGGCTGTAAAACACGTCGTCCCCGCGCAGGCGGGGACCCAAGTTCTATTTGCGTCTCGATAGCGCGAGCAAACTTGGGTCCCCGCCTTCGCGGGGACGACGTTGGAATGGCGCGGGTCGCGCGTCACTCAATTTCCCACAAGCATGCCTTCTACATGCCCGTTTGAGAAGTCTTCGTTTGTATCAGAGCTCGGTAGTGTTGTTTATCAGTCCGTGCACGATCCCGGTCGACCCGTGCGCGGCGCGGCGCAGGCGGTCGTTGACGCCCAGCCAGGCGCCGTCCTGGGGCGGGGCCTCGACCAGGATCAGGTCGGCACCGGCGCCGTCCATCGCGCGCAGCGCCGCGTACAGGGCGTGCGCGAAACCGTCCGGCGTGGCCGGCAGGGCGATCTCGGCGTGCGCCGGCGGCAGCGGCGAATAGTGGATCAGCGCAACCTTGCGGCCGGCGGCATGCAGGCGCTCCAGGGTCGCGGCCAGGGTGGCCGTATCCTGCATCGCCACCGGCGTGTGCGGCGCGTAGTGCGATTCAAGGGTGCCGGATGCGCGCGGAGCCGAGGGGTCTGCCCCGAGGGCGTCCGGACGTGCCGGCAGCTGGTCGATCACCGCGGCAATCGCTTCGGCCGAGATGTGGCCGGGGCGCAGCAGCACCGGGCCATGGGTCTGCAGGCGCGACAGGTCGACGATGGTCGATTCGATCCCGACCTCGCTCTGGCCGCCGTCCAGCACCGCGGCGATGCGTCCGCCGTCACCGACGTCTGCGCCGAATTCATCCCGCACGTGCTGGGCGGTGGTCGGGCTGACGTGGCCGAACTTGTTGGCCGACGGCGCCGCCACGCCTCCCCTGCCGCCCTTGAAGGCTTGCAGCAGACGGATCGCGACCGGGTGCGAGGGGCAGCGGATGCCGACCGTGTCCTGGCCGCCGGAGACGGCATCGGGAATGTTCGGCGCGCGCTTGAGGATCATGGTCAGCGGGCCGGGCCAGAAGGCCTCGGCAAGCTGGTAGGCCTCGGAAGGGATGTCCGCGCACCAGTAATCGAGGGCCGCGCCGGGCGCCACGTGCACGATCACCGGATGATCCTGCGGGCGGCCCTTGGCGGCATAGATGGCGGCGACGGCCGCCGGATTCTCGGCGTCGGCGCCGAGGCCGTACACGGTCTCGGTCGGGAAGGCGACCAGCCTGCCGGCTTCGAGCGCGCGTGCGCCCGCGTCGATCCCGGCCTGGCCGTCTTCCACCGACTGCTGAAGCTCGTTCACGGCGCGATCCCCAGGATGGCGCAGGCGGCTTCGAACTGGCGCTGCGCATCAGGCAGGGTCGGCGCGACGAAGGTCACGTGGCCCATCTTGCGGCCGCGGCGCGGATCGTCCTTGCCGTACAGGTGCAGGTTGGCGCCCGGCAGGGCCAGCACCTGATCCCAGGCCGGCTCGCGCGGCGTCGTAGCGTCGCCGTCGAACCAGACGTCGCCCAGGATATTCAGCATCACGCTGGGGGAATGCTGGCGCACGTCGCCCAGCGGCAGGCGCGCCATCGCCCTCACCTGCTGCGCGAACTGGCTGGTCACGCAGGCATCGATGGTGTAGTGGCCGCTGTTGTGCGGACGCGGCGCCATCTCGTTGACGACCAGGGAGCCATCGGCCAGCACGAAGAATTCGATGCACAGCACGCCGACGTAACCCAGTTCGGCGACGATCGCGCGCGCCGCATCCTGCGCCTTCCGCGCGCACGCGGGCGACACGTTCGGGCCCGGCACGGTGGTGGTGAACAGGATGCCGTCGCGGTGCACGTTCTCGGCGATCGGGTAGACGACCGAGGCGCCGTCATGGCCGCGTGCGGTCAGTACCGATACCTCGTAGGCCAGCGGCAGCATCTTCTCCAGCAGGCAGCTCACCTTGCCCATGGACTCCCACGCGGCGCGGACGTCCTCGCGGGTACGCACGCGCACCTGGCCCTTGCCGTCGTAGCCCATGCGCACCGTTTTCAGGATGCCGGGCAACAAGTCGTCGGCGATGGCGTCGACATCTTCCGCCGATGCGATCACCTTGTGCGGCGCCGGCATCACGCCGGATTTGTCCGCGCAGGCCACGAAGAAGGATTTTTCGGCGATGCGGTCCTGGGCCACCGACACGCCTTGGGCGTTCGGCGCCACGAAGACCTGTTGCGCCAGCCGCGAGAGGCTGTCGGCCGGCACGTTCTCGAATTCGGTGGTGACGGCCGCGCATTGGGCCGCCAGCGCGTCCAGGCCGGCGGCATCCGTATAACCGGCTTCGACCAGGCGCTCGGCCACCTGCCCTGCCGGGCAATCGGCCGACGGCTCCAGTACCGCGACCTTGTAGCCCATGGCTTGCGCAGCCTGGGCGAACATGCGGCCCAGCTGGCCGCCGCCCATCACGCCCAGCCAGGTGGACGGGCTGGCAGCGGGCAGGAACGGTTTCACAGACTGGTCACTCATCACGCATCACTCATGATCGAGCGGAAGGGTCATGGCCTTGGCGGCGGCGGTCTGCCTGGCGCGGAAGTCTTCCAGCTGCGCAGCCAGCGCGTCATCCGTGGCGGCCAGCATCGCGACCGCGGTCAGGGCCGCGTTGGCGGCGCCGGCCTCGCCGATGGCGAAGGTCGACACCGGCACGCCTTTCGGCATCTGCACGATCGACAGCAGGGAATCCTCGCCGCGCAGGTAGCGCGAGGGCACCGGCACGCCCAGCACCGGCACGATGGTCTTGGCGGCCACCATGCCCGGCAGGTGGGCGGCGCCGCCGGCACCGGCGATGATGGCGCGCAGGCCGCGGCCACGCGCGCTGCCGGCGTAGGCGAACATCTCGTCCGGCATGCGGTGGGCCGAGATCACCTGGGCTTCATGCGGCACGCCGAACTGCTTGAGGATGGCGACCGCATGCTGCATCACGTCCCAATCGGAATTGGAACCCATGATCACGCCAACCAATGGCTTGTTCTGGTCCGCCATCTCAGACCTTCAGCTTCTCGCCGGTCAGGCGTTCGATGGCTTCGAAGTACTTGGCCTGGGTCTTCTCGATGACGTCCTGCGGCAGCGGCGGCGCCGGCGGCGTTTTTTGCCAATCGGTCAAAGTTTCGAGATAGTCGCGCACGAACTGCTTGTCGAAGGACGGCGGCGACATGTCCGGCGCGTAGGAATCAGCCGGCCAGAAGCGCGAGGAATCGGCGGTCAGGACTTCGTCCATCAGGTGCAGCACGCCGTTGTCGTCGAGGCCGAATTCGAACTTGGTGTCGGCGATGATGATGCCGCGCGTGGCCGCATAGTCGGCGGCGGTCTTGTACAGCTGGATGCTGACGTCGCGGATCTTGTTGGCCAGCTCGCTGCCGATGCGCTGTTCCATGTCGGCGAAGCTGATGTTTTCGTCGTGCTCGCCGAGGTCGGCCTTGGCGGCCGGGGTGAACAGCGGCTCGGGCAGCTTGTCGGCCTGGCGCAGGCCGCTAGGGAGCTGGATGCCGCAGATGGCGCCGCTGGCCTGGTAATCCTTCCAGCCGGAACCGATGATGTAGCCGCGCACGACGGCCTCGACCAGGATCGGCTTCAGGCGCTTGGCGACCACGGCGCGCCCCTTGACCTGATCCACTTCCTCGGGCGCCACCACGGATTCCGGCGCCACGCCGGTCAGGTGGTTCGGCACGATGTGGCCGAGTTTCTCGAACCAGAAATCGCTCATCTGGTTCAGCACCATGCCCTTGCCCGGGATCGGTTCGTTCATCACGACGTCGAAGGCGGACAGGCGGTCGGTGGTGACGATCAGGATCTTGTCGTCGCCGACGGCATAGTTGTCGCGGACCTTGCCGCGGCCGAGCAGTGGCAGGGAGGAAATAGTGGATTGGTAGAGGCTTTTCATAGAGGGAGTATCTTGATAAAGCGAAACCGGCGGAGGATCCGCCGGTGGGGAGTGCGACATTTTACGTCATTTTTGACGCGCTGCCGCATTTGTAGGGTGGGCGGTCCTCCGCCCACGCGTGCCGTTCGCGTGTTGCCGGTGTCACGCGTGGGCACGGGGTGCCCACCTACACGATTACTGCACGATCTGCGACAACTCACCAGCCTTGTAACGCTCAGCCATCTTCTCGAGCGGAATCGGCTTGATCTTCGCAGCCATGCCTTCGCAGCCGAAGGAGATGTAGCGGGCCTTGCAGATCTGGGTGGCGGCTTCGCGGGCCGGCTTCAGGTAGTCGCGCGGGTCGAACTTCGACGGATTCTCGAACAGGTACTTGCGGATCGCGGCCGTCATCGCCAGGCGGATGTCGGTGTCGATGTTGATCTTGCGGACGCCGTGCTTGATGCCTTCCTGGATCTCTTCGACCGGCACGCCATAGGTTTCCTTCATGTCGCCGCCGAATTCGCGGATGATCGCCAGCAGTTCCTGCGGCACCGACGACGAACCGTGCATCACCAGGTGGGTGTTCGGGATGCGGGCGTGGATTTCCTTGATGCGGTCGATGGCCAGGATGTCGCCGGTCGGCTTGCGGGTGAACTTGTAGGCGCCGTGCGAGGTGCCGATCGCGATCGCCAGCGCATCGCACTGGGTCTTGGCGACGAAATCGGCGGCTTGCGCGACGTCGGTCAGCAGCTCTTCGCGGGTCATGGTGCGGTCCGCGCCGTGGCCGTCTTCCTTGTCGCCCTTCATGGTTTCCAGCGAACCGAGCACGCCCAGTTCGGCTTCGACGGTCACGCCGATCGAGTGCGCGAACTTGACGACTTCCTTCGACACTTCGACGTTGTACTCGTAGGAGGCGACCGACTTGCCGTCGGCTTCCAGCGAGCCGTCCATCATGACGGAGGTGAAGCCCGAACGGATCGCGGCCATGCAGACGGCCGGCGACTGGCCGTGGTCCTGGTGCATCACGACCGGGATGTGCGGATAGGCCTCGACGGCGGCGTCGATCAGGTGGCGCAGGAAGGCTTCGCCGGCATATTTGCGGGCGCCGGCCGAAGCCTGCATGATCACCGGGCTGCCGGTCTGGTCGGCCGCGGCCATGATGGCCTGGACCTGCTCCAGGTTGTTGACGTTAAAAGCCGGCAGGCCGTAGCCGTGTTCGGCGGCGTGGTCCAGCAGTTGACGCATTGATACGAGTGCCATGGTTTTGCTCCAAACAATAAAAAAAACCTGTTGGAACCTCGTCCGTCAGTGTTGCCCGCGCCCCCCGTCGCCCCCGCGAAGGCGGGGGTCCAAGTTTGCGTGCATATCGTCAGCTCATGCAAACTTGGGTTCCCGCCTCCGCGGGAACGACGTTGGTCGCGGGAACGACGGGTGTTACGAGGATTCCTTCAAAAAATTCTCAGCATCGCCAACACGCACGATCTTGAGCGCATTGGTACCGCCGGCCTGACCCATCGGCGAACCCCAGGTCACAACGATCAGGTCGCCCTTGCGTACGACGCCTTCGCGCATGAGGAGTTCCTCGGCCTTGCGCAGCACGGCGTGGCTGCCGCCTTCCTGCATCAGGTGGAAGGAGCGCACGTTGCGGTACAGCGAAGCCTTGCGCTGGGTCGTCTGCGACGGGGTCAGCGCGAAGATCGGGGTGTCGATCGAGTGGCGCGACATCCACAGCGCGGTCGAGCCCGATTCGGTCAGCGCCACGATCGCCTTCACGCGCAGGTGGTGGGCGGTGAACAGGGTGCCGTAGGCGATCGACTGGTCGATGCGGGTGAACTGCACGTTCAGGAAGTCGGCTTCCAGCTTGTTGTATTCCGACTGCTCGGCTTCCACGCAGATCGCCGACATCATCTCGACGGTCTCGACCGGATACTTGCCCGATGCGGTCTCGGCCGACGTCATCACGGCGTCGGTGCCGTCCAGCACGGCGTTGGCCACGTCCGACACTTCGGCGCGGGTCGGGACGGCGTTGACGATCATCGACTCCATCATCTGGGTCGCGGTGATCGCCAGCTTGTTCGAGTTGCGCGCCATCTTGATCATGCGCTTCTGCAGCGCCGGCACGGCCGCGTTGCCGACTTCGACCGCCAGGTCGCCGCGGGCGACCATGATGCCGTCGGAGGCGTCCAGGATTTCCTGCAGCACCGGAATCGCTTCGGCGCGCTCGATCTTCGCGATCATCATCGGCTTGTGGCCGAAGGGCTCGCCGGCGATGTTGGCCAGCTGGCGCGCCATTTCCATGTCGGTGGCGCTCTTCGGGAAGGAGATCGCCAGGTAGTCGGCCTGGAAGCTCATCGCGGTCTTGATGTCTTCCATGTCCTTCGAGGTCAGGGCCGGCGCGGTCAGGCCGCCGCCCTGGCGGTTGATGCCCTTGTTGTTCGACAGTTCACCGCCGACCCTGGTCGTGGTGTAGATCTCGTTGCCGACGACCTTGTCGACCACCAGCACGATCAGGCCGTCGTTCAGCAGCAGTTTGTCGCCCGGCTTGACGTCGCGCGGCAGGGCCTTGTAGTCGAGGCCGACGCGTTCCTGGTTGCCCAGCTCGCCGTTCTCGCCCCATTTGGCGTCCAGGATGAAGGGATCGCCATTGTTCAGGAAGATCTTGCCTTGCTCGAATTTACCGACGCGGATCTTCGGACCCTGCATGTCGGCCATGATGGCCACTTCGCGGCCGCACTCGGCGGCGGCGCGGCGTACCAGGGCAGCGCGATCGATGTGGTCCTGCGCCCGGCCATGCGAGAAGTTCAGGCGTACGACGTCGACGCCGGCACGAATCATCTTGACGAGAATGTCGAAATCGGTCGACGCAGGGCCGATGGTTGCTACGATCTTGGTGCCACGGTACATGGTTATCCTTCAAATAAAAGCGCAGCCTGGGCTGCGCTAGGGTCTCACTCTCAGCTTCTACTTGGCGCTGCGTTGCAGCAGGATCTCCACCGCCGGCAGGGTCTTCCCTTCGAGGAACTCGAGGAAAGCGCCGCCGCCGGTCGAGATGTAGCCGATCTGGTCGGCAATATTGTATTTTGCGATGGCAGCCAGGGTGTCGCCGCCGCCGGCGATCGAGAAGCCCTTCGACTGCGCGATGGCGGTCGCCAGGGTCTTGGTGCCCTCGGCGAACTGGTCGAACTCGAACACGCCGACCGGGCCGTTCCAGACGATGGTGCCGGCCTGGGCGATCTGCTGGGCCAGGGCAGCGGCCGTCTTCGGGCCGATGTCCAGGATCATGTCGTCGTCGGCCACGTCCTTCACGTCCTTGACGGTGGCGGCGGCGGTCGGCGAGAACTCCTTCGCGCACACCACGTCCACCGGGATCGGCACGGTGGCGCCGCGCGCGGCCATCTTGTCGATGATGGTTTTCGCTTCACCCACCAGGTCGGCTTCCATCAGCGACTTGCCGACGTTCAGGCCGACGGCCTTCATGAAGGTGTTGGCGATGCCGCCGCCGACGATCAGGTTGTCGACCTTGTCGGCCAGGCTCTGCAGGATGGTCAGCTTGCTCGAGACCTTCGAGCCGGCGACGATGGCCAGCAGCGGGCGCTGGGGCGCGTGCAGCGCTTTACCGAGCGCATCGAGTTCGGCGGCCAGCAGCGGGCCGGCGGCGACCACGGGCGCGAATTTCGCGATGCCGTGGGTGGTCGCTTCGGCGCGGTGGGCGGTGCCGAAGGCGTCGTTCACGTAGACGTCGCACAGCTTGGCCATCTTCTGGGCCAGCTCATCGGAATTCTTCTTTTCGCCCTTGTTGACGCGGCAGTTTTCCAGCAGCACGACCTGGCCCGGCGCAACATCGACGCCGTCGACCCAGTTCTGCTTCAGCTCGACCGGCTGGCCCAGCAGCTCGGACAGGCGCTTGGCGACCGGTGCCAGGCTGTCTTCCGGCTTGAATTCGCCTTCGGTCGGACGGCCCAGGTGGGACGTCACCATCACGGCCGCGCCGGCCTGCAGGGCGTCGCGGATCGCGGGCACGGAAGCGCGCACGCGGGTATCTTCGGTGATGTTGCCGGCATCGTCCTGGGGAACGTTCAGGTCGGCGCGAATGAAGACGCGTTTACCTTTCAGCGCGCCCTGGTCGATCAGGTCTTGCAAGCGGGTGAAATTGAGGACAGCCATGTCAGCGTGGATCCGGTAGAGATTAGTGGAAAAAACGTTATTCTACCTTAGGCGTTGTTGCCGAAAACATGAAACACACGCAACAGTGTCAGTACCAGCATACCGAACACGATGGTCTGCAGCATGGCCCGCCGCCACAGGTAAAAAGCGAGGGCGGCCACGCCGGCCAGCAGCTTCGGATTGGCCAGCGCCAGTTGCAGGTCGCCCTGCGGACCCAGCACCATGTCCGGGAAGACGATGGCGGCCAGCGCGCAGGCCGGCGCATAGCGCAGCATTTCCTGGACCCGCGGCGGGATCGTCACCTTGTGGCCGACCAGCCAGAAGGTGCTGCGGGTGCAGGCCGTGGCCACGCCCAGCACCAGGATGATGAGCCAGATCTCCCAGTCAACCATGGCGCACCCGGCGTTTCTGCACGGTCTCTTCGTAGACCATCGCGGCACCCATGCCGGCCACCACCGCCGCGAGCAGGCCCAGCTTGTACGGCAGCCCGTGCGCCAGCACCGCCGTGACCCCGGCCACCAGCACGCCGCACAGGGCCGCGCTGTTGATAATCAGGGGCACCATGATGCACAGGATGGCCAGGGTGCCGGCAAAGCCGAGCTGCCATTCGGTCGGCACGGCGCTGCCGAGGAAGATGCCGATCAGGGAGCCGATCTGCCAGGCGACCCAGTTCGGATACATCAGGCCCTTCAGGAAGGCCAGCTTGCCGGGCTCCGGCCTCGAGCTCGGATAGCGCTGCAGGAACAGGGCGATCGAGACGTCGCCGGAGATATAGCCGAGATAAAAACGCTGCCACAGCGGCAGGTGGGAGAAATGCGGCCCCAGCAGGGCGGAAAAGATCACGAAGCGCAGGTTGACGACCAGGGCCGTCAGGAAGATCACCCAGATCGGGGCGCCGGCGGCGATCAGCGGCAGCGATGCCAGCTGGGCGGAACCTGCGAAGGCGACCAGGGTCATGCCGCTGGCCTGGGCGACGCTCAGGCCGCTCTTGACCATCGCGACCCCGACCACCATGCCCCAGGCGCCGATGCCGAACAGGGTCGGAAAACCGGTCTGGAAACCTTCGCGCCAGCCGCGCGCCTCCGCCTGCGGGTCGAGCACCTGGGAGTCCGGCTGCAACTGGTTCATGTCGCTTTCCTGCAACATTGAACGGGAACCAGCAGCGCGGCGGACGGGTGGCGGTCGAGCATGGAACGGGATCGGTGATAGTGCGAGAGAATTCCTTGGAGGGAAAACTACTCGACAGTAATCGGCCTGCTATTCTACCGGACCATTCCGGCAATCAGTGCGAATCCGTTAAAATCATGGCTTCGACTATTCGCATTGACGGAGAAGTAACAACATGAACGAGAAGACCATTCCTGTGGTGGAACTGGAAGCCAAGGACCTGCCGGCCTACTGCCCGAACCCGGCGATGCCGTTGTGGTCGTCCCACCCGCGCGTCTTCCTGGATTTCGATCATCACGGCCACGCCAAGTGCCCCTACTGCGGCACCCAGTACCAGCTGAAGCCGGGCACCGTACTGTCGCACCACTGATCGCCGCTTCTTTACTCCCGTCCCGGCCGTGAGCCGCTACTGCGCCGAGTGCAGCGCCCTGTTCGAGGGCATGCCCGGCTATCGGGCGCCGTTCTGGCTGCCCGGCGGCGACCTGCAGACGATCTACCCGGCCGTCTGCATCGCGAAGCCCGACGTCGCCTTCCGGCGTGAGCGCTGGGATACGCCCTGCGGCCAGGATTTCATCGACGTCGATTTCGTCGACGGCCAGCCCGGCGCTCCGGTCGTACTGCTGTTCCACGGCCTGGAAGGGTCGTCGAACAGCCATTACGCGCGCAGCCTGATGGCGGCTGTCCAGGCGCGCGGCTGGCATGGCGCGATCCCGCATTTCCGCGGCTGCTCCGGCGAAGCCAACCTGGCGCCGCGCTTCTATCACTCCGGCGACGCCGAAGAACTCGACTGGATCATCCGCCGCCTGCGTCCGCGCTTCGGCGGTCCCTTTTACGTGGCCGGCGTCTCGCTGGGCGGCAATGCCCTGCTGCGCTGGCTGGGCGAGCAGCAGCATGGCGCCGGGATCGTCGATGCGGCCGTGTCGGTGTCGGCCCCGCTCGACCTGGCGGCCGGCGGCGCTGCGCTGTCGAGCGGTTTCAACCGCCTGTACACGCGCATGTTCCTGGAGACCCTGAAGCCCAAGGCGCTGGCCAAGCTGGAGCGCTTTCCCGGCCTGTTCGACCGCGCCGCCCTGCTCGCCTCGCGCGACCTGTACAGCTTCGACAACGTCGTCACCGCGCCGCTGCACGGCTACCGCGACACCGACGACTACTGGCACCGCGCCAGCGCCAAGCACGTACTGCACGACATCACCGTGCCGACCCTGGTACTGAACGCCCGCAACGATCCTTTTTTGCCGGGCAAGCACCTGCCGGAAACGGCATCGCCCGCCGTCACGCTCGAATATCCGCAGACCGGCGGCCACGTCGGCTTCCCGGCCGGCCCTTTCCCCGGCCGCAACGACTGGCTGCCGCGCCGCATCCTGCATTTCTTCGACGAGGTCCACGGGCAGGCCCGCACGCGCGCGCCGGCGCCATCCCGACTATGCCAAGCTTGACACCATGGACGACATCGTAAAACAGGCAATGGCCAAGTGGCCGAACGTGCCGCATTGCTATGGCTGGCTGGCACTCGATGCGCGCGGCGTCTGGCGCATGCGCGACGAAACCGCCCAGCGCGCCGAAGCGCCGGGCGATAAACTCACCAATGCCGCCCTGGTCGGCTTCATCAACCGCAACTACCTGCATGACGAGCGCGGCTGCTGGTATTTCCAGAACGGCCCGCAGCGGGTCTATGTGAACCTGGAAGCCACGCCCTTCATCGCCCGCACCGATCCGGCCCAGGGCCTGGTCCTGCACACCGGCCAGGCGATGGCGGTGCCGGAACAGGCCTTCATGTTCGAGACCGGCGGCATCGCCTTGCGTGCCGGCGAACAGCTGGCCCAGCTCGACGACCGCGACGTGGCCCAGCTGCTGCAGGCGATGGAACTGGACGGCAAGCCGGTGGCGGACGAGGGATTGATGGCCTGGCTCGAAGGCGGCCCGGGCCGGCTGGCCCTGCGCTGGCAGGGCCGCGAGATCGCGGTGGAACGGCTGGCGCTGGAAGAGGCGGCGCACCGATTCGGTTTCGTGCAGCGTCCTGACCTGTTAAACGCTCAGAAATAATCTTTCATTTTTAGACGCAAAATGAAAGATTATTTCATTGGCTGCGGCGCTGCTGCAGCTTGCGTTCGAGCGTGCTCATCGAGCCGATGTCCTCGCCGAAGCCGGAGCGGGTATCGTTGCCGAAGCCGGGCGCGCTGCCCGAGCTGCTCTCGATCCTGAAGGCCGGCTTGCCCTCCGCCAGGTTATCGCGGTCTTTCTTTTCCTTCTTCTCGTCCTTCTGGCGCTGCTGCAGTTCGCGCTCGCGGGCGTCGATCACGGCCTGGTCGTAGAAGGACACGTCCTGGGCCTTGCGCGCCATGTTCAGCTGGTCGACCGCGGCCGGCACCGCGCCGGTCAAGACATAGGATTCGGCCAGCGCCATGTGCTGCAGCGCGATCTTGCCCTGAGCCGCATAGGTCTTGGCCAGCTGGTCGTAGAGCTTGGGCTCTTCGCGGTACTGCTGGACCTGGTCGCGGAGGAAAGTCGCCGCCTGGTCCAGCTTGCCGGAAGCGATCATCGCGTCCGCGTACTGGCGCGCCAGCATGCGCGACAGCGGGAACTTCTGGTGCGCCTGCTCGGCGTCCTGCACCGCCTGCGCCAGCACTTCCGGCGGCTGGCCCGGCGCCAGCTTGATCTCGGTGCCGAGGCTGGCGAACATGGCGGCGCCGTCCGAGCTGGTGCGCTCGGCGGACAGCACCCCCGGGCGCGGCTTCATCGAGCCCTTCGCCTTGTCGAGCCAGCTCTGCGCCAGCTTCAGGTCGCCCTGCTTGAGCGCGAGGAAGGACAGGCCGTACATGGCGGCGGTCTGCTGCTGGGTGTTGTCCTGCCCGAGCTGGGTTTCGAACGCTCCCTTGCTGTCTTCATAGCCCTTGGCGCTCGGATCCTGCAGCACGCGGGCGCGGGCGCGCACCAGGTGGAATTCGATGGAATCCGGGCGGATGCGGCCGGGCTTGGGCGCTTCGCGGATCCGGTTCTGGATGTCGGCGATGCGCTCGCCGGTCAGCGGGTGGCTGGACAGCCAGGCCGGCGCCTCGCCGTACAGGCGGGTCGTGCCCTGCAGGCGCTTGAAGAAGGACACCATGCCGGAGGTATCGTAACCGGCCGCGCGCATGGTCTGGAAGCCGACACGGTCGGCCTCGCGCTCGGCGTCGCGGCTGAAATTCAGCTGGCGCTGGATGGCCAGGCCCTGCCCGCCCATCACCACGCCCATCGCCGCATCCGCACCGCCGCCGGCCTTGCCGACCAGCGCCGCCAGGATCAGCGCCGCCAGCGGCAGCAGCGCATCCTGCTTCTGCTGCCCCAGCATGCGCGCGATGTGGCGCTGCTGCACGTGGCCGATCTCGTGCGACAGCACCGAGGCCAGCTCGGACTCGTTCTGCGCCGCGATCAGGAGCTGCGAGTGCACGCCGATGAAGCCGCCGGGCAGCGCGAAGGCGTTGATCATCGGATCGCGCACGGCGAAGAAGAAGAAATCGGCATTCGTCTCACCGCGCGCACCCGGCGCGTAAGTGACCAGGTTCTCGCCGAAATTGTTCAGGTACTCGACAATGGCATCGTCATCGAGGTAGTCGCGGTCGCGCCGGATGTCGTTCATGATCTCCTCGCCGAGCTTGCGCTCGATGACGGGAGACAGGTCGGCGCGCGCGGCATCGCCGAGCGTCGGCAGGGTGGCGTCCGGGGTGCGCAGGACGGGCGTGGCCGGCGCGGTCGGCGCCGCCAGCGCAAGGGTGGCGGTGGCGCCGAGGCAAACGGCGCTCACGAGCGAGCGCCAGCGCAGGCCTTGTTTTCCTGAGGATGAAAGCTGCAACATCGCTGGATTCGGGGTCGATTTCACGGTGCTATGATACGCGCTTCCGGCCCATTGTCACTGCCGGGCTGCATTCCGGTTAACGTTCTCTTAATACTCGATTACAACAATATGTCCACCCAGGATTCGCCTCTGACCCACTTCGACGCCACCGGCCAGGCCCACATGGTCGACGTCGGCGCCAAGCAGGAAACCCACCGCATCGCCGTGGCCGCCGGCACCATCCGCATGAAGCCGGAGACCCTGGAGCTGATCCGCTCCGGTTCCGCGAAAAAGGGCGACGTGCTGGGGATTGCGCGCATCGCGGCGATCATGGGGGCGAAGCGGACCAGCGACCTGGTGCCGCTGTGCCACCCGCTGGCCATCACGCGGGTGGCGGTGGATTTCGAGGTGGACGCCGCTGCGAATGCCGTCCACTGCCGCGCCCAGGTCGAGACCGTCGGCAAGACCGGGGTCGAGATGGAAGCGCTGACCGCCGTGCAGGTCGGCCTGCTGACCATCTATGACATGTGCAAGGCGGCCGATCGCGGGATGGTGATGACCAATGTGCGGGTGCTGGAAAAGCATGGCGGCAAGTCGGGCGACTGGACCGCGGCAGTGTAAGCGCCTACTTCGGCGAAAACGCCATGCACCAGCCATCCGGGCTGATCGGCCCGGCGACGATATTGCAGGTCCCGAGGGCCTGGCCGGACGCCGGCGGAACGAAGGCCGTGCAGTTCGCGCAGTGCTTGCCCTCGTTCGGCCGGTCCTGGTAGTGAAAGTCCTCTTTGCGCGCGCTGCCTGCGCGCGCCGCCGCACTCCCGCCGGCCAGCGGCAGCACCAGCAATACCGGCAGCGCGGACGCCATCGTCCCCAGCACGCGGCGGCGTGCCAACTGATATTCATCCATGATCGACTCCTCTCGAGGAAAGCGGTGATTCAGAACAAGGGTTAGAACATGAACCATCCCAGCAGATAGACGGTGTCGTTGTCGGATGCCTTGCGGCCGAAGCCGTCATAGTTCGTCCTGGCGCCGTTGAACTTGTCGTAGTGCGTAAACTGGAGCATCAGGCGGATGTCCCGCCGCGGCAGGTAATTGAATTCCAGGATGGTGCCGGAACTGTTGGGACTGCCGTTGCCGCTGCCGGTGACCGCCTCGCCCGTGTTGTAGAGCCCGTTATCGGCCGTGCCGTGGATATTGAAGCGGCCCACATTGATGCCGTATTTCTTGTCGTAGTAATAGCTCGCCTTGGCCCGGAACGAGTCCAGCCTGTCCTCGTGGTTGCTGGCCGGCGCGTTGGGGTTCCAGGTCTGCCATTCGCGCGTGTAGTCGAACTGCGCCGAAATCCGGTGCCGGTCCGTGATGTACTGGTATTGCCCATCGACGCCGATGTCGCGGAAGTGATCGGTCGGCCCCGTCAGCACATTGTTGTCGGGGAAGACCTTGGCGACCAGGCCATAGGTGCCGATCATCGCCGACTGCTTGCCGCCCTCCCATTCATGCTGCAGCGCCAGCCGCCAGTAGGGGTTGTAGCCGTCGAGGGCTGCCGCGCCGGCCTTGTCGATGCCCAGCCTCAGCGGCGAGAACAGATGGTTGCTGGTGCGGTAGGCCGTGACTTCCGCATACAGCGTGTTCCGCCACAGGGCATAGACGCCGCCGCCGGCCACCTGCTGCCCCAGGTTCTCGATCAGGGGCGCGGCGGCGGGCACGTTCGCCGTCGGCGACGAGGCATACGGGAAGCCCCAGGTGCTGGTCGTGTTGTAGACGTCCTGCACCTGCGGATTGTTGTGCAGGGTGAAACCGTAGAGCAGGTCGTCCTTGCCCAGGTTGAGGTGGTTCGCGTAGCGCAGGTCGACGTTGTCGATGCTGGCACGGTGCTCGACACCATCGTAGGTCGCCTGCGAAAAGATGCCGACATGGTCGCTGAGCTTGCCGTTGAAGAAGAGGCTGACCTGCTGCAGCACGACATCGCGGTCCATCGGAAAGTTCTGCCTGAAGTCGGCGCCGGCCTTGTTCGTGCTCGAGTAGCCCACCTGGAGCATGCCGGCCACCGGCAGGGTCAGCTTTTTGCCCAGGGTGTAGCCGTTCAGCTTGAACTGCCTGCCGGTGGGCGTGAGTTCGGGCCAGCTGAAGTGGCAGGTAAAGCAGTCCAGGCCGGTCTGGCGCGCAAAGCTGGGAACCGCCTGGGCCGGCATCGCGCCGCATGCCAGCAGCACGCCGGCAAGCACCGCACGCCACGGAATCTTGATGGAAGTTGTCATGACCATGCCCTCGCTGGATTGACTCGAACCCTGCGCCTGTCATGTGCAGGTGCAGGAGGTGTCGGTTAATCCCACCAGCGGGCAGCGGGGTTCATCCCGTCGATTCATGACTGCCGTCGGGAGTTGGCAGGTATGATATGCACACCCCGGAGGACTGGATGCGCAAAGCCCCTCTTTACCGCAAGGTCAACACCCTCGCCCGCGGCGTTCACCACGGCATCGGCGGCGACTTCCGCCATGAGCGCAACAGCAAGCAGGCCAAGGACCGGGACATTACCCGCGCTTCGATGCACGGCAAGAAGCAGCGCGGCCTCGATTACACGCCGCTGTTCCGTTTTCTGTTGTCGAAGGTTGGCCAGGACTGGGCGGACGTCCACAGCGAAGCGTGCTCCCGGCTCGATCGCGAAGAGCCGATCTTCTGGCTTGTCGCTCGCAGTGAAGAAGAACGGCGGGAACTGGTGCGCATCGGCGAAAGCAGCTATTACAACGGACTGTTCGTCGATGAAAACGATATCCTGCGTCAGGTGAATCCGAAGCTTGGTCCCGCGGACGTACCCGTTACCTGCACCTGCTGCACTTACACCCTGAACGGTATTCAGGTTGCGACATGAGCGTCAAAGACGCCATCGGCATCGCCCTCGCCGCCGCCGGCCTGCTCCTCGTAGCCCTGGGCCGGGCCGTGCTCGGTCAACCTGCCCTGCTGTACGGTGGGGCGCTGCTCATCATCGGCCTCCTGCTGGTCTACCTCGCCAAGCGACAGCGGAAAATCGACGATCCTCTGGACGACCTCCATTTCCTGGGCGACGGCGATTACCTGTCCGGCTCGCACGGTCCCGATCTTCCGGATGACTGATTCCCCATCATCCTTTCCACATGTTAAATTGCTTCTTTTCACAGAAGCACGAGGACAGGATGAAAGTACGTTTGCTTGCGCTGGCAGCCGCGGTTGCCGCGACCTTCGCCACGGCCGCCGTCACCATGGCACCCGCCGCCGTGGCCGCGCCGCGCGGTTTCACGGTCGAGGACCTGGTGACGATGGAGCGCGTCGGCACGCCGGCGGTGTCGCCCGACGGCAGCCGCATCGTCTACACGGTGCGCAGCACCGACATGGCGAAGAACAAGGGCCATACCGACCTGTACCTGGTCGACCTGCGCGCCGCGGACGCGAAGCCACGGCGCCTGACCTCGGATGCCGCCAGCAGCACCGATCCGGAATGGTCGGACGCCGGTGATGCGATCTATTTCCTGTCCGCCCGTTCGGGCTCGTCCCAGGTCTGGCGCATCGCGCCGGAAGGCGGCGATGCGGTCAAGGTGACCGACATGCCGGTCGATGTCGATGCCTACCGCGTCTCGCCGACGGGCGACCGCATCGCGGTCAGCATGTCGGTGTTCCGCGACTGCCCGGACCTGGCCTGCACCAAGGCCAAGGCCGACGCCAAGGAAAAGGACAAGGCCACCGGCATGGTCTACGACCGCCTGTTCGTGCGCCATTGGGACACTTGGGCCGACGGCCGCAACGCCGTGCTGTACTCGGCGCCGCTGGACGCCGGCGGCCGCGTGAACGGCGCCCCGGTCAGCCTGTCCGGCTCGCTGGACGGCGACGTGCCCTCGAAGCCCTTCGGCGACCGCGAGGAATTCCACTTCAGCCCGGACGGCAAGACCATCGTGTTCTCGGTACGCATCGCCGGCAAGACCGAAGCCTGGTCGACCAACTTCGACCTGTATTCGGTGCCGGCCACCGGCGGGCAGCCGAAGAACCTGACCGCGGATAACAAGGCCTGGGATACCAAGGGCGTGTTCTCGCCGGACGGCCGCACCCTCGCCTACCTGTCGATGACGCGTCCGGGCTTCGAAGCCGACCGCTACCACATCGTCCTGCTCGACCTGGCCAGCGGCAAGAAACGCAACATCGCCGAGAGCTGGGACCGCTCGCCGGGCAGCATCCAGTGGACGCGCGACGGCAAGGCCCTGATCGCGGACGCCGAAGACATCGGCCAGCACAAGCTGTTCTCGATCGACGTCGCCAGCGGCAAGGTCACGCCGCTGACCAGCAAGGGCTCGATCGGCGGCTTCGACGTGCGCGGCGACACCGTCGCCTTCACCCAGGCCAGCCTGGCATCGGGCGCCCAGCTCTACGCCATGAAACTGGGCACCGACAATCCGGTCAAGCTGACCGACCTGAACACCGACAAGCTGGGCGACGTGCGCTGGGGCGAGTACGAGCAGTTCTCGTTCAAGGGCGCGAACGGCGACACCGTCCATGGCTACGTCATGAAGCCCTGGAACTATGAGCCAGGCAAGAAATACCCGATCGCCTTCCTGGTGCACGGCGGCCCGCAGGGCAGCTTCGGCAATGGCTGGAGCTACCGCTGGAACCCGCAGGTGTATGCCGGCGCCGGCTATGCTGCGGTATTCATCGACTTCCACGGTTCGACCGGCTACGGCCAGAAGTTCACCGACGCCATCAGCGGCGACTGGGGCGGCAAGCCGCTCGAGGACCTGAAGAAGGGCCTGGCGGCGGCGGTAAGCAAATATCCGTGGCTGGACCGCTCGAAAGCCTGCGCGCTGGGCGCATCCTACGGTGGCTACATGATGAACTGGATCGAAGGTAACTGGTCGGACGGCTTCAAGTGCATCGTCAACCACGACGGCGTGTTCGACACCCGCGGCATGGCCTACTCGACCGAAGAGCAGTGGTTCACCGACTGGGAAAACGGCGGCCCCTACTTCGCGGTGCCGGAAAAGCACGAGCGCTTCAACCCGGTCCTGCACGTGAACAAGTGGAAGACCCCGATGCTGGTGGTACAAGGCGACAAGGACTTCCGCATCCCGACCGCCCAGGGCCTGTCGACCTTCACGGCCCTGCAGCGCCGCGGCATCGAAAGCAAGCTGCTGGTATTCCCGGACGAAAACCACTGGGTGCTGAAGCCGGCCAACTCGCTGCTGTGGCACCACACGGTCATCAACTGGCTGGACCAGCACATCAAGCCCTGATCCTGTAGTCGCTCTTTGACCACATGCCCGCCTTCGCGCGGGCATTTTCTTTCTTTTGCCATGCGAAGGGAATGACATAGTGTTATTATGGTAACTTACCGACGCTCCTGAATGTTTTCTTGTGGTTGTCGGATGTGCGAGCCAGAACCATGGAAAACCGACGATGAGCATTATGCAGACAGAGCGCGAACTCAAGCCCCAGGAGTTCGGATTCGAGGCCTTGAACCTGCAGGTCGGCGTCCGGCTTCAATTCATCACCTACCGCCGCATCAAGCCGATGCAGTATTTCTCCACGCTCATCGGCTGGATGATGGACGAGTACCTGATCGTCAAGATTCCGCTGGAAAACGGCGTCCCGGTCGGGCTGGTGGAAGGCGAGCGGATCACCATCCGCGTGTTCTCGGGCGTGAACGTGTGTTCCTTCGCCTGCACGGTCGCGCGCGTCTTCGACCGTCCCCTGCTCTACGTCCACCTGTCCTTTCCCGACACGATCCAGGGCACCAGCCTGCGCACGGCGATGCGGGTCAAGGTCGACATTCCGGCCCAGGTGCTGCCCGCGCAAGCGGATGCGCCTCCGGTCGGCTGCACGCTCACCAACATCAGCGTCAACGGCGCACGCATCGAGTCGAACTGCAGCCTGCCGGAAGACGGCGGCGAGATCGAACTGGAATTCGGCCTGACCTCGCCGATGGATGAAAAGGAAGTCCGGGTGAGGACGCGGGCGGCGGTGCGCAACGTCAGCGCGCTGCGCCGCGATTCGGACGAAACGGAGATCTTCGCCTACGGCGTGGAATTCCTGAAGCTGGATCCGATGCACTTCACCATGCTGCAGAACCTGACCTATGAGGTGCTGCTGGCGGACCGGCAGAAGATCGTCTGATCTCTGCCGCCGCCGCTCAGAAAAAGCCGGCTTTCCAGAGGCGTGGATAGTATAACTTGGGGTTGGCGGCCAGCTCCGCAGGCGTCAGGGACTCCTCAAGAACGTGCCCGGCAAGGTTGGGCACGACCGCGGCAACCAGCCCGCAAATTGCCGCAACCGCCAGGCAGGCAGTCAGCCAGTGAAGCCGCGTCGAGCTGCGAGGAGCAGCTTCATGCGACAAGGCCCTGACCCATCCGCTCGCGTACCCGAGGTATAGCACGATCGCCATTTGGCTTTGAGGCATGACGATTACGCCGGAAAAAAGACCATCCACAATAATTGCCGCTCCGGTCGTCAGCAGGACGGCGAGGGTCTGCTGGTTCGGGAGGTCGGAACTGACGATGCGCTTACCCGCGCGGATCAGTCCCCACATGCCGATCCCGATCCCGGCGAGCAGGCATAGCAAGGCAGGTACACCCCATTCGGCGCCGATCTGGAAAACGAAGTTGTGGGGATGAGCACCAAAGCTTAGTCCCACGCCATAGTGGGCGAAGTGCTGCGGGCCGGCGCCAAGCCAGGGATGGGCGGCGATCAGCTCACCGGCCAGCTGCCAAAGCTGATTGCGACCCGAGGTCGGATCGGTCGCCGTGCGGTGCATGAGGTTGGCTGCCGCATTGAACGGCTTCAATCCGGCCAGCATCGGCAGCAGGATAAAGCCCAGCACATAGACGATGCCACCGGCCAGCGCAGCCAGCGCCATCGCCTTCAGGAAGCTGCGGGCATGGGCACGGCGCGCCATGAGCGCCATCACGCAGCCGGCGCCCAGCGCCAGGATGCTGGCCCGTGCTTCGCTGACGAACAGCAGCGCCCACCAGAATGCGGCAAGCGCAAACCATGCCCAGCGCAAGACGCTTCGTTTCGGCGTCTGCAGGTGGATCAGCACGATCAGCGGCAGCAGGACGGTCTGCACATGATTGAAGAAGCGCATATTACTGAAACCGACACTGAGTCCGTGCATGTCGATCTGGTGACCGGCGGAGAGCGAGGCGGCGTACAGCAGCAGCACACGCAGGGAGTACAGGGCGCCGGCAATCCCTGCGCACTGCAGGACTACCAGCAGCCCGCTGCCTCCTGCTCGGCTGAGCCCGGCCGCGAGCGAGGCCGCGGCCAGCAGCAGGAGCAGCAGCATCGACCATTCATAGACGGCATGCGCCGGCGACCAGGCGTTCAGGCTCGATATGGCGCCGATGGCAAAGAAGGCGCCCAGGCACAGGCGGGCAGCCGGGTTCATGCCGGCGATGGTGTCCGCGGCATCGCGCCGCATGACGATGAAGGGGACCAGCAGCGCCAGCAGTCCCAGTTCGACGCAACGCTGGTCGTCATGTCCCGACGACCACAGGAAACCGGCGGCCATGGCGGCGATGACGAGCAGCGCCTGGATGGTGCCGTTCGGCTTTATTGCGGTCATGGAAAAACCGACGGCGGGGCGTGCAGGGATGAACATGAGACCTCTGGCTTGGGCGGTTTCGGAGGCGGAAATGAAAAAGCCGCCCGTAGGCGGCTTCTTTACCACTGGTAGGGATTAGGTACCCGAGGCAGAGGCAGCGGCGGCGATCGAGTTCTTCTCGAAAGCGGTCTTCAGGGTCGGGTTGGCCGTTGCCAGCGACGATGCATCGATGGTCCAGGTCACGTTGGTTGCGTTCAAGTGCGGGGTGAAGGTGACAGTCTTGGTGCCATCTTCGGTGCCTTTACCGATGTTATCCAGGGTCATGGTGATCACGCCAGCGTTGGCGACGCCGATCGACTTGACTTCCTTGGTTGCGGTAAAGGTCGGGAAACCGGTGTTGCAGTTGGTGGTGTCGCCAGCTTCCTGTGCGCACATCGCGACGGCGGTCTTGTACGGGTCAACAGCCGACAGCGCGTTCGCAGCCTTGGCCTTGGCGGTGTAGTCGCTGTAAGCCGGGATTGCGACGGCTGCCAGGATACCGATGATCGCCACGACGATCATCAGTTCGATCAGGGTAAAGCCGCCTTCGGCTTTCTTCATCATTTTCGGTGCTTTCATGGTATCTCTCCAGTTTTGGTACGACATTTAAAGGGGTGCTGCTTGTCCGGGGTGCTGCTTGCTTCTGCCCTTTACTATATGCAACTGCCGTGCCAGGTCGTTTCCATACGGAATCGTTATTTCGGAATCAACAAAATGGCCGGCGAGCGGCAATTTTTGTCGATTCAGCCGTTATGCATGACAATTTTTGTCAATTGGAGGGGCCAAAATCGTCTGCCCTGCCAAAAATTGTCATGTACCAACAAAAAACGGGGAGCCGAAGCTCCCCGTTTCCGTTCCTACTGTCTGAACTGGCAGATTACAGCATGGCCTTCAGCAGGCGAGCCATTTCCGACGGGTTCTTGGTGACCTTGATACCGCAGGCTTCCATGATTTCCAGCTTGGCTTGCGCGGTGTCGGCGCCGCCCGAGATCAGCGCGCCGGCGTGGCCCATGCGCTTGCCCGGAGGAGCGGTAACACCGGCGATGAAACCGACGACCGGCTTCTTCATGTTGTCCTTGATCCAGTAAGCAGCGTTCGCCTCGTCCGGGCCGCCGATCTCGCCGATCATGATGACTGCATCGGTATCCGGATCGTCGTTGAACATCTTCATGACGTCGATGTGCTTCAGACCGTTGATCGGGTCGCCGCCGATGCCGACTGCCGACGACTGGCCCAGGCCCAGTGCGGTCAGCTGACCGACTGCTTCATAGGTCAGGGTGCCCGAACGCGAAACGACGCCGATGCGGCCCTTCTTGTGGATGTGACCCGGCATGATGCCGATCTTGATTTCGTCCGGGGTGATCAGACCCGGGCAGTTCGGGCCCAGCAGCAGGGTCTTCGAACCGGCCTTGGCCATGCGATCTTTGACTTCCATCATGTCGCGGACCGGGATGCCTTCGGTGATGCAGATTGCCAGGTCCAGCTCGGCTTCGACGGCTTCCCAGATCGCGGCGGCGGCGCCTGCCGGCGGCACGTAGATCACGGACACGTTGGCGCCGGTGTTCTGCTTGGCTTCCTTGACGCTTGCGAAGATGGGGATGCCCTCGAAGTCTTCACCAGCTTTCTTCGGGTTCACACCGGCGACGAAGGCTTCACGGCCGTTCGCGTAGTCGCGGCACATGCGGGTGTGGAACTGGCCGGTCTTGCCGGTGATACCTTGGGTGATGACTTTGGTGTCTTTGTTAATCAGAATCGACATGTTATTTCCTTTGCGAATTAGGCTTGGCCAGCAGCGGCGGCAACGACCTGCTTCGCTGCGTCTTCCATGGTATCGGCCGAGATGATCGGCAGGCCGGAGTCGGCCAGCATCTTCTTGCCCAGGTCTTCGTTGGTGCCCTTCATGCGGACCACCAGCGGCACTTTCAGCGAGACGGCTTTCGATGCGGTGATCACGCCTTCGGCGATCACGTCGCAGCGCATGATCCCGCCGAAGATGTTGACCAGGATGGCTTTCAGGCCCGGGTTCTTCAGCATGATCTTGAATGCTTCGGTGACTTTCTCAGCCGTCGCACCGCCGCCCACGTCCAGGAAGTTGGCCGGCTCGCCGCCGAACAGCTTGATGGTGTCCATGGTGGCCATGGCCAGGCCGGCGCCGTTCACCAGGCAGCCGATGTTGCCGTCCAGCGAGATGTAAGCCAGGTCGAATTTCGAGGCTTCGACTTCGGCCGGATCTTCTTCGTCCAGGTCGCGGTAGGCGACGATTTCCGGGTGGCGGAACAGGGCGTTCGGGTCGAAGTTGAACTTGGCGTCCAGCGCGATGACTTTACCGTCGCCGGTCACGATCATCGGGTTGATTTCGGCCAGCGAGCAGTCGGTTTCCCAGTAGGCTTTGTACAGGCCTTGCAGGTTGACGCGGGCTGCGGCGATCGAGCCTTCCGGCACGCCGATCTTGCGGGCGACGTCGTCAGCCTGCGCGTCGGTCAGGCCGACCGACGGCTCGATCACGACGTTGTGGATCTTTTCCGGGTTGCTGTGCGCGACTTCTTCGATGTCCATGCCGCCTTCCGACGAGGCCATCAGGACGATCTTCTGGGTGACGCGGTCGGTGACCAGCGAGACGTACAGTTCCTGCTTGATGTCGGCGCCTTCTTCGATCAGCAGGCGGCGGACTTTTTGGCCTTCCGGGCCGGTCTGGTGCGTCACCAGCTGCATGCCCATGATCTGGTTCGCGTATTCGCGAACTTGCTCGATCGACTTGGCGACCTTGACGCCGCCGCCCTTGCCGCGGCCGCCAGCATGGATCTGCGCCTTGACTACCCAGACCGGGCCGCCCAGCTCTTCAGCTGCCTTGACGGCTTCGTCCACCGACATGCACGGAATGCCGCGCGGAACGGTCACTCCGAATTTTCGGAGGATCTCTTTGCCCTGATACTCATGGATTTTCATGCTGGCTTCCCTTCTTCTGTTACTGATTTAGAAATGCGGTTGAATAAATAGAGGCTACAAAAACCGGAATACTACCCCGACACCACCTTCAAGGCCCAGCGCGGGTAGTACTTGGCGACGGCGGGACCGTCGGTGCGCAGCGCATGGCAGCGATCGAGTTCATAAGGACGCTCGGCCGATTGCGCGGCCTCGCGGTTTTCCATGGCGTCGTCGGCAAAGGCCTGGATTGCCGCAGTGGGCAGGACCTGTGCCAGCTCGGTCAAATGGGTGCATCCGAGAACGCCGGACAGGCGGTCTTTCAGGTGCAGCCGGAAATGTTTCAGCAGCGACAAGCCAATCAATTTCTTGTAGGCGGGACCGATGGTGTCGCAATAACCGGGATAGGGTACGGCATCCGACGAAGCCTCGGCGTCCATGATGACCATCTCGTGGTCGATGGTCACGCGCAGCCTCAGGTCGTGCACAGGCAGGCCTCCCGGGCGGGGACCGGAAGGCAGGTCGATATCGTGGGTCTTGATGTCGCGGATGCAGGCGTCGAGGTCCCACAGCCCATCGTCGCGCGCGAACGCTTCAACGGTGATGGCGCGCGTGTGCCTTAGCTTACGCGGTGCGGGGGATGACAGGGGCATAAACACCAATGCCGGAATGCGGCGAAAAAAGTATGCAGCCGTTGTGCCTGATGCACGTTGCCGCAGCTTCTACGGCAACAACCGCTCTTGCGGCGCTGCTTAAACCATGAAAGTTTAGCACAGGGCGCCAGCGGATGCACCCGGCTGCCATTTTGACAGGCAGTTTGACAACACAGAAGTGCAAGCGCACAGCGTCAATCCGCCGTTGAGGAGGTGCCGCTGTGGGCGGCACGTCGGCGGGTGGCGCTGTGCGCTTGCGCCTCGCGCGGCTAACAAAGCCATCATGGCGGCGTTGTACCGTCTCGCCGTACTAGCGTACTGTCTTCGACGGTACGCCTTGCCCTGATGGCTTTGTTAGCCGCGTGTTACTTTACATCGGGCACTTCAGGACTCGTCGTCCTCGTCCCGTCCCTGCAGTGCGCTGCGGATCGCGCCCTGCGAAAAACCACGCGCCATGAGGAAGCGCATCTGTTTACTACGATCTTCGGCGTCCTGCGGAACCCGGTTGAACTTGCGGCGCCACACTTCGCGGGCGCGGGCAACTTCGGTTTCCTTCAGCCCGGACTTGAGCTCGTCGAGCTCTTCGCCCTTCAGGCCATGCTGCTGGAGTTCCGCCAGCACGCGGCTGTTGCCGTAGCGGCCGGCACGGCGGTGCACCAGGGACTCGGCGAACCTTTCCTGCGACAGCCAGTTGTTCTTTTCGAGGAAATCGAGGAGGGCTTCGACGTCGTCCCCCTCCTCGGCATAGCGAGACAGCTTGCGCCCCAGCTCGATCCGGCTGTGCTCGCGCGTCGATAGATACTTCAACGCGCGAGCCTTCAGGCTCAAAGTCTGTCTCACCGGGGCGCGGGTCGAAGATTACTCTTCGCCGCCGACAGCGGTCAGCTCGGCCGCACCGGCGCCGTCAACGGCAGCGACCGGTGCCAGTTCGCGCACGCCCAGGGCGGCGCGGACCTTGTTTTCGATCTCGCGGGCCAGGGCCGGGCGCTCGCGCAGGTAGATACGCGCATTGTCTTTACCTTGACCGATGCGTTCGCCACCATAGCTGTACCAGGAGCCCGACTTCTCGACGATCTTGTTGTCCACGCCCAGGTCGATGATCTCGCCTTCGCGGGAAGTGCCTTCGCCATACAGGATGTCGAAGTGGGCTTCCTTGAACGGAGGCGCGATCTTGTTCTTGACGACCTTGACCTTGGTTTCGTTACCGATCACCTCGTCGCCGGCCTTGATCGAACCGGTACGGCGGATGTCCAGGCGCACGGAGGCGTAGAACTTCAGCGCGTTACCGCCGGTCGTGGTTTCCGGGCTGCCGAACATGACGCCGATCTTCATACGGATCTGGTTAATGAAGATCACCAGGGTGTTCGTACGGTTGATCGACGCGGTCAGCTTGCGCAGCGCCTGCGACATCAGACGGGCTTGCAGGCCCGGCAGCGAGTCACCCATGTCGCCTTCGATCTCGGCGCGCGGGGTCAGTGCCGCCACCGAGTCGATGACCACCATGTCGACGCTGCCCGAACGCACCAGCGCATCGGTGATTTCCAGGGCTTGCTCGCCGGTGTCCGGCTGCGAGATCAGCAGCTCGTCCAGCTTGATGCCCAGCTTCTGCGCATAGGTGACGTCCAGCGCGTGCTCGGCGTCGATGAAGGCGCAGGTGCCGCCCAGCTTCTGCATCTGGGCAATGGTCTGCAGGGTCAGCGTGGTTTTACCCGACGATTCCGGACCGTAGATCTCGACGATACGGCCGCGCGGCAGGCCGCCGACGCCCAGTGCGATGTCCAGGCCCAGCGAGCCGGTGGACACGGTTTGTACTTCCTCGACCGGCGCATTGGTGTCCATGCGCATGACCGAGCCTTTACCGAATTGCTTTTCGATCTGCGCGAGGGCTGCTGCCAGCGCCTTGCCCTTCTCTGCTGCGTTTACTGCGGATTTTTTATCGTCCATGATTTACTTTCAGTCCTAGAGTGAACCAAGATAGGGACCGCTCGCGCGATTTCAATAGGAAGTACTGTATAAAATCCCAGTTGTTTTGGCAAGCGATATTTACCGCCGTTTGATCAATTCGACATGTTGCGAGATATCAAACACAATATGCAGGTAAGCTAGGCTCAAACGACAAAACCAGGGGGAGATCATGCGTATTTTACTAGCGGAGGATGATAGCGTACTTGCCGATGGCCTGACGCGCTCCCTGCGCCAGTCCGGCTACGCGATCGACTGCGTGAAGAACGGCCAGGATGCCGACACCGCGCTGTCGACCCAGGAATTCGACCTGCTGATCCTCGACCTCGGCCTGCCGAAGCTTTCCGGGCTCGACGTGCTGCGCCGCCTGCGCGCGCGCGGTTCGCTGCTGCCGGTGCTGATCCTTACCGCCGCCGACTCGATCGAGCAGCGCGTGGGCGGCCTCGACGCCGGCGCCGACGACTACATGGCCAAGCCCTTCGCCCTCTCCGAGCTGGAGGCGCGGGTGCGCGCCCTGACCCGGCGCGGCCAGGGCGGCGGTTCGACCGTGATCCGCCACGGTCCGCTGGTGTACGACCAGGTCGGCCGCAGTGCCTACATCGACGACCAGATGCTGGACCTGTCGGCGCGCGAACTGGGCCTGCTCGAAATCCTGCTGGCGCGTACCGGCCGCCTGGTGTCCAAGGAACAGCTGGTCGACCACCTGTGCGAATGGGGCGAGGAAGTCTCGAACAACGCCATCGAAGTCTATGTGCATCGCCTGCGCAAGAAGATCGAGACCGGCGGCATCCGCATCGCCACCGTGCGCGGCCTGGGCTACTGCCTGGAACGCTATTCCGACAGCGCACGCAAGGCGCAGGCCGCCGGCAGCGGCAAGTAAGGCGGCGGGCAAGGCCGGCACATGAAGTCCCTGAAGCGGCGCGGCGCCGGCATCCTCGCGCCCGAATCCGGCCCCGGCTCGACCTTCGATCCCGTGTATGTTCCTCCGCGGCCCGAGCCCGAGGAGAGCATGCAGCATTCGCTGTTCGGCGAGATCCTCGACTGGATGCTGGCCCCGCTGCTGCTGCTGTGGCCGATGAGCATCGCCATCACCTACCTGGTTGCGAAATCGATCGCCAACCAGCCCTTCGACCATGCGCTCGAAGACAGCGTCACCGTGCTGGCCCAGCAGGTCAAGGAAGTGGACGGCAAGGTGGTGGCGCGCCTGCCCGGCAGCACGCGCGACTTCCTGCGTGCCGACGACGTCGACAGCGTCTACTTCCAGATCACGGGGCCGCGCAACGAGGCAATCGACGGCGACCGCGAACTGCCGCTGCCGCCGCTGGATGACGCCGAACGCAGCGGCCGCGTGCACTTCCGCAACGAGAACCTGCACGGCACCCCGGTGCGGGTCGCCTATGCCTGGGTCAACCTGCAACCCCTGCTCGACCCGGCACCGCGCGGCAGCGGCGAACCGCGCCTGGCCCTGGTGCAGGTGGCGGAAACGCTGGAAAAGCGCGCCCAGCTCGCCAACGAGATCATCAAGGGCGTGATCCTGCCCCAGTTCATCATCCTGCCGGTGATCCTGGCCCTGGTCTGGTTCGCGCTGTCGCGCGGCCTGTCGCCGCTGGCCCAGCTGCAGGAGCGGATCCGCGCGCGGCCGCCGGACGACCTGTCGCCGATCGATTCGCGCCAGGTGCCGGAAGAGATCTCGCCGCTGGTGGGTTCGCTGAACGACATGCTGGCGCGCCTGGCGCACACCATCGACGCCCAGAAGCGCTTCATCGCCGACGCCGCCCACCAGATGAAGACCCCGCTGGCCGGCATGCGCATGCAGTCGGAGCTCGCGCTGCGCCAGATCGATCCGGACGAGATCCACCGCTCGCTGGAGCAGCTGGCCAAGAGTTCGGAATCGGCGACGCGCCTGGTCAATCAGTTATTGGCGCTGGCGCGCGCCGAGAACCAGCCGCATGCCGGCCTGGCGCTGGAGCCGCTCGACCTCGCGCTGCTGGCGCGCAGCGTAGTGCTGGACTGGGTGCCGGCCTCCTTCGCCCACGAGATCGACCTCGGCTACGAAGACCCGGACGGCCCGCTGGAGATCCTGGGCGACGGCATGATGCTGCGCGAGCTGCTGTCGAACCTGATCGACAATGCGCTGCGCTACACGCCGCCGGGCGGCAGCGTCACCGTCCGCGTGCGCAGCGACGGCGGCCTGGCCCTGCTGGAAGTCGAGGACACCGGCCCGGGCATCGCGCCGGGCGAGCGTCCGCGCGTGTTCGAGCGCTTCTACCGCATCCTCGGCAACAGCGCCTCCGGCTCCGGCCTCGGCCTGGCGATCGTGCGCGAGATCGCGCAGCAGCACGGCGCCGAGATCGAGATCTTCTACAACCCGCGCAGCACCAGCAAGAAATACCCGGGCAGCCTGTTCCGGCTGACCTTCCCGCCACCACCCGCCCCACCCGATCCCGATGCAGACTGACAGCGTTCTCCCTCCTTCCCCACCGCCGCGCGAGCGCATCCTCGCCGCGCGCGCCCTGCACTGGTCGCGTGCGCGCAGGCTGACCCTGGTCCTGCTGGCGCTGTGGCTGGCGACCGGCTTCGGCACCGTGTTCTTCGCGCGCGACCTGGCGCACATGTCGGTGTTCGGCTGGCCGCTGTCCTTCTACCTGGCGGCCCAGGGCGCGACGCTGATCTACCTGGCCATCATCGGCGTCTACGCCTGGCGCATGCGGATCCTCGACCGCGAGTTCGCACGCATGCTCAGGGACGGCGCGTGAACATGGGCGGCAAGAACAAACACCGCAGCTACTTCCAGCGCCTGGCGCGCTACTACCTGTGGTTCACGGCCTGTCTCGGCCTGTTCCTGGCGGCGCTGGCGATCCTCGAGAACGAGGGCATGCCGCGCCAGTGGATCGGCTACCTGTACATGTTCGCCACGATCGTGCTGTACGCGATCATCGGCGTGGTGGCGCGCACCTCGAACGTCTCCGAATACTACGTGGCCGGACGGCGGGTGCCGGCCCTGTTCAACGGCATGGCGACCGCCGCCGACTGGATCTCGGCAGCCAGCTTCATCAGCCTGGCCGGCACGCTCTACCTGCACGGCTTCGACGCCCTCGCCTACGTGATGGGCTGGACCGGCGGCTACTGCCTGGTGGCGCTGCTGATCGCGCCCTACCTGCGCAAGTTCGCGCAGTACACGGTGCCGGACTTCCTGGCCGCGCGCTACGGCGGCAACAGCAGGCACGGCAAGCTGGTGCGGGCGCTGGCGGTGAGCGCCACCATCGTGGTCTCCTTCATCTACGTGGTGGCGCAAATCTATGCCGTCGGCCTGATCGCCTCGCGCTTCACCGGCGTCGACTTCTCGGTCGGGATCTTCCTCGGCCTGGCGTCGATTCTCGTCTGCTCGTTCCTGGGCGGGATGCGCGCCATCACCTGGACCCAGGTCGCGCAGTACATCATCATCCTGGTCGCGTTCCTGATCCCGACCATGTGGCTGTCGATGAAATTCGCCGGCAACCCGGTGCCGCAGGTCGCCTACGGCTCGGTGCTGCCCAAGCTGGCCAAGCGCGAGGCCCAGCTGGCGGTCGACCCGCGCGAGCAGGAAGTGCGGGCCGCCTTCAAGGCCAAGGCCGACGAATACGGCGCCAGGCTGGCCGCCCTGCCGCAATCGTGGGAGGCGGGCCGGATCGAGGTCCAGCGCCGGCTCGACGCCGCGCGCGGCCGCAACGCCTCGCTGGGCGAAGTCCGCAACGCCGAGCGCGAACTGATCGCCTATCCGCGCACCGCCGACGAAGCCGCCCACCTGTGGGCCGAGCAGCGCGCCGCCAACCTCGCGCGCGCCCAGCCGCCCGAACCGCATGCCGAACCCTTCCCCGGCAAGACCCGCGAAGAATCCGACCAGCGCCGCAACAACTTCCTGGCGCTGGTGTTCTGCCTGATGTTCGGCACCGCGGCCCTGCCCCACATCCTGATGCGCGCCTACACCACACCCTCGGTGCACGAGACCCGGGTATCGGTGTTCTGGACCCTGTTCTTCATCCTGCTGATCTACCTGACGATGCCGGCGCTGGCGGTGCTGGCCAAGTTCGACATCTATACCGCCCTGGTCGGCAGCAGTTACGACACGCTGCCGACCTGGGTCTCCTACTGGGCCAACGTCGACAAGACCAATCCCCTGCTCAGCATCGCCGACATCAACGGCGACGGCATCGTGCAGCTGGCCGAGATCGCGATCGACGGCGACGTCCTGACCCTGGCCACGCCGGAAATCGGCGGCCTGCCCTACGTGATCTCGGGCCTGGTCGCGGCCGGCGGCCTGGCGGCGGCCCTGTCCACCGCAGACGGCCTGCTGCTGGCGATCTCGAACGCGCTGTCGCACGACATCTACTTCAAGATGGTCGACCCGGGCGCCTCGACCCAGAAACGGGTCACGATCTCGAAACTGCTGCTGCTGGCGGTGGCCTTCATCGCCGCCTACGTCGCCTCGCAGAAGCCGGCCGACATCCTGTCGCTGGTCGGCGCGGCCTTCTCGCTGGCCGGCTCGACCCTGTTCCCGGCGCTGGTGGCGGGCGTGTTCTGGAAGCGCGCCAACCACCAGGGCGCGGTCGCCGGCATGCTGGCGGGATTCCTGGTCTGCGTCTACTACATGCTGCACACCAACCCGATCCTGGGCGGGAACGCGGACAGCACCTGGTTCCACATCGCGCCGATCTCGGCCGGCGTGTTCGGGGTGCCGGCCGGGCTGGCGGTGCTGGCCGTGGTCAGCCTGCTGACGCCGCCGCCGACGCGCGAGAGCACCGGGCTGGTCGAGTACATCCGGGCGCCGGAGGAAGCGTGACAGCCGGCAGACTGCCGAAGTCTTGAGAAATGTGGCCTCTGTGAATTGGCAGGCTATCGCATCGACTTCCGGAGCCGGGTCGAGAACTTCCTCGACAAGCATATCGGCAACGGTGCCGTGATCCAATAAAACCGCCGACGCTGCCGCTGCCGCCGAGGCGACGGCTTCGCCATCGCCGGCGGCATGGGCGGCGCCTCAAGCCACGCTGAAGTCCCAGTCGGCCGCCGCGCGCTGATGGCCGACCATTTCCACCGACTGCACGAAGGACGACGCCACCTGCTCCAGGGTGGTGCCGTTCGCCATCGCGGCGGTCCAGTAGGCCAGCCCGCTGGCATCGGCATCGCGGTTGAAGATCGCCGTGTAGAGCAAGGCGACGTCGTGCGCCGCCACGCCGTTGAAGCCGGCGTGGCCGGCAGCGTGCTCGTTCGATGCGATCATGCTCAGCGCGACCGAGCCCCAGCTGGCGCCGGCCTGGTGGACATTGGCCCAGTATTCGATGCCCATGACGTCGGCCTGGCGGCCCAGCACGGTCTGGTACATGCCGGCCAGCAGGCCCATGTCGGCGCTGTTCTGGACCGTGACGCTGGTGTCGCTGAACTGCAGCTGCTCGACGTTGACCACCATCGCCTTCACGTCCGGCGCGGCCTTGCTGCTGACGATCGCGTAGCCGTTGTGGAAGGCGATGTCGTAGTCGGCGCGCGCGCCGCCGAAGCTGGCGATGTCGGTGTCCGATCCGCCATGCAGCAGCGTGACGCCGGCGGCCGGGCTCGAGCCCTGGCCGGCAGCGCCGACGCTCAGGACATCCTTGCCGCCGCCGGCGAACACCGACGCCGAACCGCCCGGCGCGACCGTGAAATGCTGGGCGGCGGCGTCGCCGCTCAGCACCATGCCGCCCTGCGCGGTCACATTGGCGGCGCCGATCACGGCGGCGAAATTCACCTGCTGCAGCGCGATCGTCGAACCGGCCGCCAGGCCGCCGGCGTCGATCACCAATGCCGTGCCCTGCCCCGTGCCGGCGGCCTGGCCGCTCAGGGTCAGTACGCCGTTCGGCACGGTGGCGCTGACCGGCTTCACGGTCTCGACCAGCAGCGAGCCGCCGGATGCCAGGCCGGCCAGGAAGCTCTGGCCGTTGCCGGTCAGGTGGCCCTGGTCCGATGCCGCGTGCGTGGGCGTGGCCGCCCTGATCGCTGCCAGCAGGAGTTCGCCGGCACCGGCCACCGGCAGGTTGGCGCCGCTGGCCGACAGGCCAAAGCCGGGCGCCACCTGGGCCAGCAGCAGCGTGCCGCCCTGGGTGGAAGTGGCGAGGGGAATGTCGGCCACGCCCGCGTTACCGCTGGATTCCACCCGGTCCGCGCCGACGATCGGAATCGCGACCGCGCTGCCGTTCACGCCGCCCGGCAGGCCGACCGGCTGGATGGTCACCGGCATGCCGTCGATCAGGCTGACCGGCAGCGGCGGTTCGACGATGCGCAGCGCGAAGGCCGTGCTGGCCGCCGATTCGTTGCCGGCGGCGTCGGCCTGGGTCGCGCTCAGCGTGTGGACACCGATCGACAGGCCGGTGGCGATACTCCATTTGCCGCTGCCGTCCGCCAGGGCCGTGCCGACCTTGACCCGGCCCGTGCCGATGGTCTCGTACAGCGTGACCACGGCGTTCGCGAGCGCGGTTCCCTCGATGACCGGCATGCCGGCCTCGGTCAGGCCGTCGCCTTTCACCCCTGTGTCGCTTGCCGCCTGCAGCACCGGTGCGGCCGGCGCCGCGGGCGCCAGGGTGTCGAAGTGCAGCGAAGGCGCGGCGGCGGCGGCGCCGTCGTTGCCGGCCGCATCGCGGTAGGCACCGTCGTTCACGACGATGCCGGCGCTGCCGGCGTCGGTATTCGGCGCCGGCGTGAAGATGGCGGTGCGCACCAGGCCGCTTCCTTGAACAGCCGACAGCGTGCCGCCGCTGACCGTCAGGCTGCCGCTGCTGCCGTCCCAGCCGAAGCTGGATCCCGGATCTTCGCTGAAGGTGAAGGTGATGGTGGCGGTGTCGCCGATCTTCAGCTGGCTGGCGTTGCTGGTGATGAGCAGGGTCGGCCTGGTGGTATCGATGCTCACCGTGGCCGCGCCGGACATGGCGCCGACGTTGCCGGCGGCGTCGCTTGCCCTGGCCGTGACCGCATGGCTGCCCTCGCCCAGCGCCGAGGTCGTGATCGTCCAGTTGCCGCCGGTGGCGATGCCGCTGCCGATCACGGTGCTGCCGTCGCTGTCGTAGAGCGTGACGGTGGCGCCGGCTTCCGCCGTGCCCTTGAAGACCAGGCTGGTGGCGCTGGTGAGATTGTCGCTGTCGGAGGCGCCCTTGTCGCTGCCTTTGTCGAGGGCAGGCGCGGTTGGCGCGCCCGGCGCCAGCGTGTCGAAGGCGAGCGCAGGCGCGGTGGCGGCGCTGCCCGGGTTGCCGGCCGCATCCTCATAGGCATTCGCCTTGACGGCGATGCCGGCGCTGCCGCCGTCGACATTGGCGTCCGGGGTGAAGATGGCGGTGCGTACCAGGCCGCTGCCGCCCAAGGCCGACAGGGTGCCGCCGCTGACCGTGAGGTCGCCGGCGCTGCCGTCCCAGCCGAAGCTGCTGCCGGGATCTTCGCTGAAGGTGAAGGTGATGGTGGCGGTCTCGCCGGCTTTCAAGGATACGTGGTCGCTGGTGATGACGACGGTCGGACCCACGCTGTCGAGCGTATAGGCCTGGGTGTGGACCGGCCCGGCATTGTCGAGTGCATCGATCACGCGCACCTGGATGTCGTGGCTGCCGGCCGCGAGCGTCGCCGCGATCGACCAGGCATTGCTGCCGGTGGCGCCGGCGGCATCGAGCCAGGCATGGCCGCCGTCGAGCGAGACCTGCACGCGTTCGCCGGCCGCCAGGCTGGCGCTCAGGGTGCCCGAGATGGCCTGCGCCGCCGTGTTGGTGATGAAGTCGCCGGCGACGCCGGTGTCGTTCGACAGCGCCATGCCCTGGACGGTGGTGGACGGTCCGGCGGTCAGGACCTGCACCGTCAGGGCCGCGGAAGCATCGCTCACGTTGCCGGCCAGGTCGATGGCCCTGGCGGTGATGCCGTGGCTGCCGCCGGCCAGCGCGATGTCGCTGGTGATGTGCCAGGTCCCGTCGGTGACGGTCGCGTGGCCGATCTCGGTCGCGCCGTCGTAGAGCCGGACGGTGGATCCGATCTCGGCGCTGCCGCTGAAGGCCGGCCTGGTGACGCCGGTGATGTTGTCGGTGCTGGAGCTGCCGCTGTCGCTGCCGGCATCGAGGTCCGGCGCCGACGGCGCCGCCGGTGCGGTCGTATCGAGGGTATAGGCATGCGCGTAGACCGGCCCGCCATTGCCGGCGGCGTCGACCACCTGCACTTTCAGGGTGCCGCTGCCGGCCAGCGTCGCCGGCATCGACCAGGCATTGCTGCCGACGCTGGCGGTGGCCACGCTCCAGCTGGCACCGTTGTCGAGCGAGACCATGACTTGCTCGCCGGCGGCCAGGCTGGCGCCGAGGGTGCCGGAGATGGTCTGGTTCGCGTCCGCGGTGATCATGTCGCTGCCGGAGGCGCCGGTGTCGTTGGACAGCGCAGCGCCGGCGACCGCAGTGGCCGGCGGCGTACGGTCGACGGTGACCGCCAGCGCGCCGGATGCCGCACTGGCATTGCCGGCTGTATCGAAGGCGATCGCCGTCAGGCTGTGCGCACCCTCGCCCAGGTTGTTGACCGCGATACTGTACTTGCCGCCGCTGGCCGTCACGTGGCCGATCTCGGTTCCGCCGTCGTACAACCGGACCGTCGTGCCGTCGACGGCGCTGCCGGTGAAGGTGAGCAGGCTCTTGTTGGTGAGCTTGTCGCTGCCGGACGCGCCGGAATCGTCGCCGCTGGCCAGGGCCGGTGCGCCGGGAACGTTCGGCGCCAGCGTGTCGTAGGCGATCGTGGGCATGGCGCCGCCCGCGCCGGCATTGCCTGCGGCGTCATGGTACTGGCCCACGGCGATCGTAATGCCGGCCGTGCCGGCATCGGTATTTGCGCTTGGCGTGAAGGTGGCGGTGCGCGTGGTGCCGGTGCCGCTCATCGCCGACAGGGTGCCGCCGCTGACCGTCAGGCTCCCCGCGCTGCCATCCCAGCCGAAGCTGCTGCCCGGGTCTTCGCTGAAGGTGAAGGTGATGGTGGCGGTGTCGCCGGCCTTCAGCGTACTGGCGCTGCTGGTGATGACGACGGTCGGGCTCACGCTGTCCAGCGTATAGGCCTGGGTGTAGACCGGCCCGGCGTTGTCGACCGCATCGATCACGCGCACCCGGATGTCGTGGCTGCCGGCCGCGAGCGTCGCCGCGATCGACCAGGCATTGCTGCCGGTGGCGCTGGCGGCATCGAGCCAGGCATTGCCGCCGTCGAGCGAGACCTCCACGCGTTCGCCGGCCGCCAGGCCGGCGCTCAGCGTGCCCGAGATGGTTTGCGCCGCCGTGTTGGTGATGAAGTCGCCGGCGACGCCGGAATCCGTCGACAGCGCCATGCCGGCGATGGTCGTGGCCGGACCGCTGGTGATCACCTGCACTTCCAGCGCCGGCGAGTTGGTGCTGGCGTTGCCGGCGACATCGGTCGCAATCGCCGTGACGTAGTGCGTGCGCTGGGTGAACGGCGTGCCGCTGCTGGTGGTGATGTGCCACTTGCCATCCGCCCCCACCACGTCGCTGCCGATTTCGATGCCGCCGTCGAACAGCCGCACGGTGGCGCCGACTTCGCCGGTGCCGCTGAAACCCGGCAGGGTGACGCCGGTGATGTTGTCGGTGCTGGAAACGCCGCTGTCGCTGCCGGCATCGAGGTCCGGCGTCGAAGGCGCGGCCGGCGCGGCCGTGTCGAGGGTGTAGGCATGCGCGTAGACCGGCCCGCCATTGCCGGCCAGGTCGACCACCTGCACTTTCAGGGTACCGCTGCCGGCCAGCGTTGCCGGCAGCGACCAGGCGTTGCTGCCGACGCTGGCCGTGGCCGCGCTCCAGCTGGCGCCGTTATCGAGCGAGACCATGACCTGTTCGCCGGCCTGCAGGTTGGCGGCGAGGGTGCCGGAAATGGTCTGCGACGCGACCTTCGTGATCATGTCGGTGGCCGAGCTGCCGGTGTCGTTGGACAGCATGGCGCCGACGACGCTCGTGGTGGGCGCGGTGCGGTCGACGATGACCACCTGGCCGGCGGACACCCCACTCCGGTTGCCGGCGGCGTCCACCGCAACGGCGGCCAGCGTGTGACTACCCTCGGCGAGATTCGACAGCGAGATGGTGTAGGTGCCGCCGGAGACCGCGACGGAGGCGATCTCGGTGGCGCCGTCGTACAGCTTGACCGTGCTGCCGTTGTCGGCGGTGCCGCTGATGGTCAGCGGGTTCTGGTTGGTGACGCCGTCGCTGTTGGACGTCCCGGAATCGCCGCTGCTTGCCAGCACCGGCGCGCCCGGCGTCGACGGCGCCAGCGTGTCGTAGCCGACGCTGATGCTGGCGCTGCCGGCGTTGCTGTTGCCGGCTGCGTCCTGGAACGAGGCATTCTTGACGGCGATGGTGGCGGTGCCGTTGTCGACATTGGCGGTGGGCGTGAAGGTGGCCGTGCGGGTCAGACCGCTGCTGCCGCTGATCGGCCCAAGGGTGCCGCCGCTGACCGTGAGGTCGCCGGCGTTGAAGCTCGAACCGGGGTCTTCGCTGAAGGTGAAGGTGATGGTGGCGCTCTCGCCCGCCTTCAGGCTCGCCTGGTTGCTGGATACCGTCACGGTCGGCGCCTTGGTATCGTAGCTGATCGCGGAGGCGTTGCTGGCCGAGGTGTTGGCGTTGCCGGCCGCGTCCGCATAACTGCCGGCGGCGACGCTGATGTTGCCGGTGCCGTTGTTGGTATTGGCCGTCGGCGTGAAGGTGGCGGTGCGCACCAGGCCGGTGCCGGACAGTGCCCCCAGCGTGCCGCCGCTGACCGTGACGTCGGCATTGGTGAAAGTGGCGCCCGGGTCTTCGCTGAAGGTGAAGGTGATCTGGGCCGTCTGGCCGGCGATCAGGCTCGTCCGGTCGCTGGTGATGGCCATTGTGGGCGGCGTGGTGTCCGGCTGGATGAGCCGGAGGTTGTCGAACTCGACATCCATCTGGCTGCTTCCCTGGGCGCTGATGCGCAGGTAGGAGATATTGTTGAAGCCGGACAGATCCACCTTGGGACTGCCGCCCTGCATAGTCCATGGCAAGGACGCAGTGATCGCCTGCTTATTGCTGTCGAGGCCGGTAAAGGTCACCGTACCTGGCTGATAAAGCATTACCTGGAGTACGTCCAGGGAGGCGATGCTGAAGGTCTGGCCATTCTGGAACGAGATGTCGATGTTCGAGCTCAAGGTCGACGCAAAGGCCGTGTAGCCTCCGTTATCTCCCAAATCAACGTTGGCGCCGTTGTCGGCATGGATATGCAGTCGATAAGCAGCATCGCCGTTCAACGTGTAATAAACGTCCGGCGAGTAGTTGTTGGAGAGAGCGCCGATTTGCTCGAAATCGACCGTGTACGGCAACGTCAATGCCAGCGTCTCCCCGTAGGCCGCGCTGAGCCCGGCACTGCCGATACTGGCGGCCTCGATCGTCCCGCTGGCGACTTCCAGCTTCCAGTCGCCTCCCAGCGAGGCGCTGCCGGTCAGGTTGCTCGAGGCAGCCACGTCGGCTCCGGTGGCGCTTGCCAGCTGCTCGATGAAACCGCTGCCGCCGGCGCCGATATCGCATCCATACAACAGGATGTCGCCGTCCGGGGCCATGCTCCGGCCGATGGCCTGCAGTTGCGCGGCGTGGGCCGCCAGACCCGCGTCGTCGAGCGTCAGGGTGCCCAGGTTCAGGGTGCCGGCGGCGCCATGCGAGACGATGTGCAGGGCGTCGATGCCGGTCCGCCCCGCCAATGCCGCCAGGATCTGCTGCAGGCCGTCGGCACGCGAATCGAGGATGACGATCTCGCGGCCGGCGCCGGCTTCGCGGGCGATGGTCTGGTAATCCGCGACATTGTCCTCGATAAAGACGATTTCAGTGCGCGCCATACCGGCGAGCGCATCGGGCGTGAGATCGAGACCTGCATTGGCCATGCTTGTATTCCTTGTGATGTGTTCTGGATGGAAGGCGCGGCGCCGGGCACTGGCCTTACTGTCTGCGGCAGCAAACCGAGGAGACGGAGGAAACCGGGTGTCAAGACAGACGATGCGTGGATGATGAATTAAAAATATCCACGAAGCAACACGTCATTCACAAAAGGATGACATATGTTGCTTGAATTTGACGAAGATTAGGGATGATTCATGACAAAATTTCATGAATCCAGCGGCGCTGCGGAGAGGCTTCCGCGCCACTATTCGAGATGGATGGATGCGCGCCGCGGCGCCGGTCTTCCATTGCGGAGACCGGCAATGCCGCGGCGGCCTGGACCGGACGTCAGTTGACGATGGTCTGTGCTTCGCCTTCGTTGCGAGCGCGGATCTCGCCGATCCGGTAGACGGTCTCGCCGGCGGCCTGCAGTTGGGCCATGGCGGCGTCGGCGTTTTCCTTCGACACGATCACGGTCATGCCGATGCCGCAGTTGAACACGCGGTGCATCTCGGCATCAAGCACGCCGCCATGCTGCTGCAGCCACTGGAACAGCGGCGGCATGGTCCAGGACTTGGAATCCAGCACGGCGGTCAGGCCATCCTGCAGCACGCGCGGGATGTTCTCGACCAGGCCGCCGCCGGTGATGTGCACCAGGCCCTTCACTTCCATGGCCTGCATCAGGGCCAGCAGCGGCTTGACGTAGAGACGGGTCGGCGCCATCAGGACATCCGCCAGCTTGCGGCCGTGGAAGTCGGCTTCCAGGTCCGGCTTGGCGACTTCGATGATCTTGCGCACCAGCGAATAGCCGTTCGAGTGGATGCCCGAGGAAGCCAGGCCCAGCACGACGTCGCCGGCGGCGATCTTGCTGCCGTCGATGATCTGCGATTTTTCCACGGCGCCGACGGCGAAGCCGGCCAGGTCGTATTCGCCGTCCGGGTACATGCCCGGCATCTCGGCCGTTTCGCCGCCCAGCAGGGCGCAGCCGGACTGTTCGCAGCCGAGGGCGATACCCTTGACGACGGCGGTGGCGGTGGCGACGTCCAGCTTGCCGCAGGCAAAATAGTCGAGGAAGAACAGCGGCTCGGCGCCCTGCACCAGGATGTCGTTGACGCTCATGGCGACCAGGTCGATGCCGACCGTGTCGTGGCGGTTCAGCTCGAAAGCGAGCCTGAGCTTGGTGCCGACACCGTCGGTACCGGACACGAGGACGGGCTCCTTGTACTTCTTGCTGATCTCGAATAGGCCGCCGAAGCCGCCGATGCCGCCGAGGACGCCTTCGCGCATGGTGCGCTTGGCAAACGGTTTGATCGCTTCGACCAGGGCATCGCCGGCATCGATATCGACACCGGCATCGCGGTAGGAGAGAGAAACATTAGACGGTTGGCTCATGATATTTGGCAGCGGAGGCGGTAAAATAGATAGCGGTAGATCAACTGAACGCACCCGCGTCACTGCCGGGAACGGCCAACTGGTCAATCCGCTATTTTAGCAAAACGGCCCTGCCACGACGCGAAAACAAGAACAATATGCCTTTTTTCCCTCAGCCCGGATGAGATGCAAGCCATGAAACAGCTGGTGCTCGATTTAGGCGCGGCCGACCCGGCGCAGAGCCTCGACACCTTCCAGATAGGAGCGAATGCCGAAATGGCGCACCTGATGCACCAGTTCGCGCAGCGCGCCTCGCGTGAGCATTTCTGCTACCTCTGGGCCGAAACCGGTGCCGGCAAGACCCACATCCTGCACGGCCTGGCCGCCACGCCCGGTTCGCGCTACATCGCCTTCGACGCCGATACCGAGCAGTTCACCTACACGCCGGACACCAGCCTCTACCTGGTGGACGACATCGACCGCCTGACGCCGGAACGCCAGATCGACGCCTTCGCCCTGTTCAACCAGGTGCGCGAGCACGGCGCCTACATGGTCTGTGCGGGCCCGGTGCCGCCGGCCGTGCTGCCGGTGCGCGAAGACCTGCGTACCCGGATGGGCTGGGGCCTGGTGTACCAGATCCACGGCCTGTCGGACGACGAGAAGATCGCCGCCCTCACCCAGGCCGCCGAGGCACGCGGTTTGACGCTGTCGGCGAGCGTGTTACCCTATTTGCTGTCCCATTTCAAGCGCGACATGCGCTCCCTGTCGACCATGCTGGACGCCCTCGACCAGTATTCGCTCGAGACCCAGCGCCCGGTCACGCTGCCCCTGCTGCGTGACCTGCTGCTGCAGGGAAACCCGCAAAACGAATCCAAAGAATGAGTAATCTCGCGCTGTTTGACCTCGACCATACCCTGCTGCCGCTGGACTCCGACTTCGAGTGGGGCCAGTTCCTGGTACGGAACAAGGTGGTCGACTGCGACGCCTACCAGCGCCGCAACGAAGAATTCTTCAACCAGTACCAGGCCGGCACCCTCGACCCGGTCGAATACCTCGAGTTCGCCCTCGGCACCCTGGCCGGTTTCGACCCGGCCCACCTGAAGGACCTGCACGCGCAGTACATGCGCGAAGTGATCGAGCCGGCGATCCGGCCGAAGGCGGTGGAACTGCTGCAGCGCCACCGCGGCGCCGGCGACCTGGTGGCCATCATCACCGCCACCAACGGCTGGCTGACGGCGCCGATCGCGCGGGCACTCGAGGTCGAGCACCTGATCGCGGCGCGCCCGCACCTGGACGAACGCGGCCATCCGACCGGCAAGCTGCTCGGCACGCCGACCCAGGGCCACGGCAAGGTCACCCACATGCATGCCTGGCTGGAGAGCCTGGGCAAGCCTTTCGGCGGCTTCGAGCGCAGTTATTTCTACAGCGACTCGCACAACGACATCCCGCTGCTGTCCGTCGTTTCGCATCCGGTGGCGACCAACCCGAGCGCCAAACTGGCCCAACACGCAAGCGCCCATGGCTGGCCTTTACTCCATCTGTTCAATGATTAAAAAATTCATCCGCAAGATCCTTGGCGTGAAAGACCAGCGCGATCCCACCCAGCCCGTGATCCTCGGCCCGGCCGAGCATGGCATCGACCCCAGACTGCTGTCGCCGAACGCGGTGCGCGTCACCCAGACCCTGCAGGAAGCCGGCTTCAAGGCCTTCGTGGTCGGCGGCGCCGTGCGCGACCTGCTGCTGGGCGTGAAGCCGAAGGACTTCGACATCGCCACCGACGCCACGCCGGAAGAGGTGAAAAAACTGTTCCGGCGCGCCTTCATCATCGGGCGCCGCTTCCAGATCGTGCACGTGATGTTCGGCCAGGAGCTGCTGGAGGTGACCACCTTCCGCGGCAACTCCAGCAACAACAACGCGCCGAAGGACGAGCACGGCCGCGTCCTGCGCGACAATAACTTCGGTCCCCAGCACGAAGACGCCGAGCGCCGCGACTTCACCATCAACGCCATGTACTACGACCCGGCGACCCAGTCGGTGCTCGACTACCACGGCGGCATCCAGGACATCCGCGACAAGGTCCTGCGCATCATCGGCCAACCGGAAGCGCGCTACCGCGAAGACCCGGTGCGCATGCTGCGCGTGGTGCGCTTTGCCGCCAAGCTGCAGTTCACGATCGAGCCGGCCACCCGCGCGCCGATCCCGGTGATGGCGCCGCTGATCAACAACGTACCGGCCGCGCGCGTATTCGACGAGATGCTGAAACTCCTGCAGTCCGGCCATTCGCTGGCCTGCCTGAAGGAGCTGCGCGCCGCCGGCCTGCACCACGGCCTGCTGCCGCTGCTGGACGTGGTGCTGGAACAGCCGATCGGCATGAAGTTCGTGACCCTGGCGCTGGAATCGACCGACGCCCGCGTCCGTGCCGGCAAGGGCGTCTCGGCCGGCTTCCTGTTCGCCTCCCTGCTGTGGCACCAGGTGCTGGAAAAGTGGAACGCCTACCGCGCCGCCGGCGAATCGGCGATCCCGGCCCTGCACCTGGCGGCCGACGACGTGCTCGACAACCAGACCGACAGCCTGGCGCTGCAGCGCCGCATCGCCACCGACATGCGCGACATCTGGGCGATGCAGCCGCGCTTCGAACGCCGCACCGGCAAGTCGCCTTACAAGCTGCTGGAGCATCCGCGCTTCCGCGCCGGCTTCGATTTCCTGCTGCTGCGCTGCGAATCGGGCGAGCTCGATGCGGAGCTGGGCAACTGGTGGGCCACCTTCTATGCCGGCGACATCGCCGAGCGCGAACGCCTGATCAACTCGGCCCGCGAACCGCAGGGCGGCGAGAAGAAGAAGCGCCCGCGCCGCCGCGGCCCGCGCAAGACCGGCGACGGCGACTCGGCAGTCCAGTTCGACGGCGGTGCGCAAGCCGCATCGGGACCGGACGGCGAATGAGTTCCTGGATCGGCATCGGCGCCAACCTGGGCGATGCCAGCGCCAACGTCCTCGACGCGCTGGAGCGCCTGGCCTGGGTGCCGGGCGTGCGCCTGTTGCGCGCCTCGTCGCTGTACCGCACCGCGCCCATCGATTCCTCCGGCGACGATTACGTCAACGCGGTGGCGGAAGTCGACACCTCGCTGAGCGCCCGCGCACTGCTGGCCGCCCTGCACGGCATCGAACAGGCCCATGGCCGCGAACGTCCCTACCGCAACGCCCCGCGCACCCTCGATCTCGACCTGCTGCTGTACGACGACGAGGTCATCAATGATGCGCCTTCCCTGCTGGTGCCCCACCCGCGCATGCACGAGCGTGCCTTCGTGCTGGCGCCGCTGGCCGAACTGGCGCCCGGGCTCCTGATTCCCGGCCGCGGCCGCGTGGCGGACCTGCTGCCCTTCGTTGCCGGCCAGGCCATCGAAAAGATCGGCTGACCGGTACTAGCCGCCGATATTGCGGAAAGGATCGAGCGCCAGGTCGATCAGCCGGCGCTCGCGCACGACGATCTCGGCCACGGCCGTCATCCCGTAGCGCAAGGGATAGACCGTGTCGCCCACGGTGTAGTGATCCTGGTCCAGCGCCACCCGGCCTTCGTAGACCGGCTGCTTGCTCTGCTGGGAAGGCTTGGTCGCCGGGGCGATGAATTGCAGGGTCCCGCGGATCAGGCCATAGCGCTGGTAGGGAAACGCATTGAATTTTAATTGCACCGGCAGCCCTTCGCGCAGGAAGCCGCGGTCGTGCTCGGCGATTTCGATCTTCAGGATCGGCCTCGCATTCTTCGGCGCGATGCCGCCCAAGGGAGAATTGGCCTGGATCTTGTCGCCGGGCTGGGTCGAGGTGACGTCCGTGATCACGCCGTCGACGGGGGCGACGATGAGCAGGAAATTCTCCTTGTCGATATTCTCGAACTTGATGCGGGCCGCGGCGTCGGCCACCAGGCGCGCCGTCTGCACCTGCAGCCGCATCTTGTCCTCGGCATTGTCCATCTCGCGTTCCGCCGCTTCCAGCTGCAGGCGCAGCTTGGACAATTCCTGGCCGCTGGTTTCGAGCTCCGAGCGCGCCTGGGTCGCTTCGACGCTTTGCCGTGCGCCCAGCTCGGCAATGCGCGACTGCGCCACGCGCACCGCATTGTCGGCCGCCAGCAAGGCGTTCTTCTTGCTTTCGACCTGCAACTGCGACACGCCGCCGCCGCCGGGCATCGCGAACAGGCGCGCATACTTGTCGGCTTCGTCCTTGGCCGCGTCGCGCGCGCGCCGGGCCTCGTCGAGGTTGGCGCGGGCTTCCTGCTGCTGGGCGGCCTGGCCCTGCGACAGCCTGCTGGTGCCCTGGGAGAGCCGCTGCTGGTGCTGGCGTTCTTCGACCGCGACGGCCTCTTTCAGGGCGGCGACACGGTGTTCCATCAGCGCTTTCTTTTCAGGGAACTCCTTCCAGTCGCGTTCGGCATCCTCGAGCTTCAGACGCGCTTCCAGCGCATTCTTCGCGGCCTCGATGGCGCCGCGGGCGTACAGCCGCGCGACGACGTCGCCCTTGTTCACCGGCTGGCCCTCGGCGATGTAGATATTGCTCAGTTCTCCATCGATGGGCGCATACAGGCGCCGCACCTCGGACGCCGGCCCGAGCGCGCCCCCGGCGGTCACCAGGACGTCGGCATGGCCGAAGAAGGACCAGACCAGCGCCGTCAACACCAGCGCGACCATGGCATAGACCAGGGCCTGGGTGAAGCGCCACGGCACCGCGGTGAGGATGCCGATGCCTTCGGCGCTATGGTCCTCGAGCGCCTGGCTCAACGGCGCCATCGGCTTCGGTTTCAGGCTTGGCAGCCTCATGGTTGGCAGCTTCATGGCTGGCCTCCTGCAATGCGAGCTTGCGGATATCGCTGAGCGCGGCGGCATAGGCGTCACGGTATGCCGGCACGTGGGCGGAGATGAGCGCAAAGGCACGCTGGTGGGCGTCGCCCTGGTCTTCCCACTGCCTGAGGAATTGACGGATCTGCGCCGCGTCCGCCGCGTCGCGTACCGGCGCCTGGGCGCCGCCCCGGGCCGCCGTGAAGGCGCGCAGCTGGCCGATCCAGTCGAGCTCCGCCAACAGCGGCAGGAGCTCGGGGTTGCGGCGGCCATGCAGGCGCATGGCGGCAAGCTGGGCCGTCGCACGCTGGAACTGGCCCTTGTCGATCGCCGCCATCCAGGGCGGCAATCCGGCCTTGAGCTGGGCTTCGGTGTCGAGCGCGCGCAGGCGGGCGTTGTCCGGATCCTCGTCCAGCGCCGCCGCGGCGACGGCGGCCGCCCGTGCGTAATTGCCGCCGGCCAGCAGCTCAGCGGTCTCGTGTTCGGCACCGCCGCCGCGCACCAGCATCCATCCGAGCAGGACCACCGGTACCAGCGCGGCGATGCGCCACTTTGCCGGCACCCGGGCCGCCATGGCCCTCAGGCGGCCACGGCCGGCCGGCGCCGGCTCGGCCGCAGGACCATCCACCGCAGCGGCGGCAGCCCGCTCATCCTGCACGGGAGCAGGCTCGACGCAGAAGATGTCCAGGAAGGAATCCGCGGCCGCGACGAAGGTCGTGCGGTCCGCATCCGCCGCCGCGGGCACCTGGGTCACGCCGATGCGCGTCGGTGCCGCGTCGGACAGGGATTCATCCCATTGCATGGAGACGCGATAGACGAAGTGCCGGCCGCCGAACGCGAGCGTATCGCCTTCGTGCAGCGGCACCGCCCGTTCCTCGATGCGGCTGGCGTTGACGAAGGTGCCGTTGGTGCTGCCGAGGTCTTCGATGAAGGGTTCGCCTCCCTTGAGGAAGATGTGCGCATGCCGGCGCGACAGGTAATTCACCTGCGCCGGCTCGCTGTCGCGGTAGCGCGCGAAGCTGTCTTCCGCTTTTCCGACCAGGAAAGGAAACTCGGTGACGACGATCGTCTGCAGCGCAGAATCGTCGTGGCTGGGCGCCAGGGTCAGGCTGGCCAGGCGCACGCGCGAGGGTGCCGCCGGCCCCTGCTCCAGGCATACGCGGAACTTCAATACCTTGCCGAGTCCCAGCACGTCGCCGCTGTGCAGCGTGGCGATCGCCGTCCTGACCGGCACGCCGTTGACGCTGGTGCCGTTGGTGCTGCCGAGATCCGCGAGGTAGACCGTGTCGTGTTCGCAAAAGAGGCGGGCATGGCGGCGCGACAGCTCGGAGGCGAGCTCGGGCGGATAGGCATCGAAGGGCGCTTCCGCGCGGCCGATCGCGAACAGGCTGTCGTGGATCCGGATCGGCGCCAGCTCCGGATGCGAAACAGGTTCGAGCACGATCCGCACCGCCGTTCCCGTCGCGGAGCGGGCTGCGGCGATCGTGAGATCGGGCATCATGGCCTTGCGCCCGGTTCAGTTGCGCGCCGCACTGCGCACATCCACCGCCGGCCAGCCGCCGCCCAGCGCCTTGTACAGGGTCACGGTGTCGGACAGGATTTGCTGGTGATTGGCCAGCAGCGCCAGCTGCGCCCCCAGCAGGGAGCGCTCGGCTTCGAACACGTCCAGCTGCGATACCACGCCCTCCTTCAACTGGGCTTCCACCTGCGCGGCGACGACGCCCAGGCGTTCCGCCTGCTGCCGCAGCTCGTCGCGCTGGCGCCGGTGCGCATCGAGATTGACGAGGGCGTTCTCGACTTCCTCGAACGCGTCCATCACGACCTTCCGGTACTGCTGCTCGGCCACCTCGTTGTTGGCCTGGCTGGTTTTCAGGCGCGCCTTGACGGCCGGGTCGAAGATCGGGAAATTGATGCTCGGCAGCAGGCCAAAGGTGAACGACTTGAGCAGCGAGCCGAGCGCGAAGCTGGAGGTGCCGCCGCGGCCGGTCAGGCTGATGGACGGCAGCTGGGCCAGCTTGGCCTGGCCGACCAGGTCGTAGGATTCGAGCACGCGGTATTCGGCAGCCACGATGTCGGGACGGCGCTTGAGCAGTTCCGACGGCAAGCCTTCGGGCACGGCCGGCAGCTGCACCCGTTCCTGCAGCGAGCCGGTGGGCAGGCTGAAGTTCCCGGCCGGTACGCCGAGCAGGGTTGCCAGCGCATTCCCGGACAGCGCGCGCAGGCGGCCGAGCTCGATCGAGTCATTGTTCAGGCGGTTGATCTCCGCGCGCTGCTGCAGCACGCGCGTCAGCGGCAGCAGGCCCTGCTGCTGCATCGCTTCGTAGGTCGCCAGGATCTGCCTGTTCTTTTCCAGGGTCCTGCCCTGCTGGGCCAGCTGTTCGTCGAACTGCAGGATCTGGAAATACGTTGTCGCCACCTCCGATGCCAGCGTCAGGTAGCCCGCGCGCCAGTCGGCCTCGGTGGCGCGGAATTCCGCGGTCTGCGCATCGGCCCCCTTGGCCACCTTGCCCCAGATGTCGATGTCCCAGTTGACTTGCGTGCCGAGGCTGTACTGCTTGGTGAACTTCTGGCCGGTACTCTTTTCGAAGCTGGCGCCGGCGCCGGCGTCCAAGGTGGGCAGGGCGCCGGCCCGCGCCTCGTCGATCTGCGCGCCGGCCACCCTGGTGCGCGCCGCCAGGATCTTGAGATCGACGTTGTCGCGCACCGCGCGCTCGACCAGGCGGTCCAGGTCCGGGTCGCGGAAGCCCTTCCACCAGTCCTGTTCGATCATGGCCGCCGGCGCCACCGGCAGGGCCCGGCCGCTTGCCCAGGCCGTCTTGGCCGGGCTGTCCGGGCGCTGGTAGGGCTTCATGCTGACGTCGGCGCAGCCGCACACGAGCACGGTCGCGATGCCGGCCATGGCGGCCGCTATCGGGTGGGTCCTGTTGCAGGGGAAGTGGGTGCTCATGGCTCACCTCGTCTGCCATGCCTTCGAGTCGACGAATACATTGAACAGGCGTCCGTCCAGGTGGCCGGCACGGCATTCTTCGGCGATCAGGTCGAGCGCACGCTCGGCCGGAACCGCCTGCTTGTACGGCCGGTCGCGTGCCGTCAGCGCGTCGTAGATGTCGCTGATCGTCAGGATCCGCGTCTGCAGGCTGATCGCCGCGCCGCGCAGCCCCATCGGATAGCCGGTGCCGTCGAGCTTCTCGTGGTGGCCATGGGCGATCGCCGGCACGCCCGCCAGCTCGCGCGTCCAGGGAATCAGGATCAGGAAGGAATACGAGTCGGCCACGTGGGCTTCGATCTGCCGCCGCTCGTCCGGGGTCAGGCAGCCCTTGCCGATACTGAGCGCGGCGAATTCATCGTCGTCGAGCAGGCGGAAGGACGGATCGCCGGTACCCAGGCACACGTGGTCGCGGATCGCGCCCAGCCCCTCCGGCGCCGTTGCGTGCGACACCGATGGTTCGTTGGCCCGCAAGATCAGCGCCAGGAACTCGTCGAGGCGCGCGTCCTCCTCCGCCAGCTGCGCCACGATGCGCTCGCGCTCGCGGCGCAGGTCGGCCGCGCCCAGCTCGCCGCTCAGTTGCCGCTCCGTCAGGCTGCGCCAGGCATGGCGTTCGAGGCAGGCGCGGGCATAACGGAAGCGCTGTTCCAGCAGGCGCATGTCGGCATGGTGGAGTTTCTTTTCCTTGCGCAGCACGTGTTCGCGCACGCCGACCTTGCCGAAATCGTGCAGCAGCGCGGCATAGCGGATCTCGCGCAGCTGGGCCGGCGTGAAGGCGGCGCCGCGCAGTTCCGGATCGTTGGCATGCTCCAGCGCCACGGCCAGGTTCTCGGCATAGCCGGCGACCCGGAACGAATGCCCGGCCGTGACCGGATCGCGCTCTTCGATTGCCTGCACCGAGGCGCACACGAAGCCGTCGAGCAGGCCCTTGATATCGGAATACAGCTGGAAGTTCTTCAGGGTGACCGCGGTCTCCGCGCAGACGCCGCTGAGGATCTCCAGGTCGGCTTCTTGGAACGCATGCGGATCGGACGAGGTGTCGACCTGGATCAGGCCGAGGACGTCGTCGCCCAGGATCAGCGGCACGCACATCACGCTCAGGATGGCCTGCGCAATGATCGATTCGTGCGCGCCGTAGTGGCGGTCGGCGAGCGTATCGACCGACAGGACCGCCCGCTTGCGGCCCAGCACTTCGTCGACGATGGTGCGCGAGATTCGTATCTGGGTGGGATCTTCCACGATCCCGCCGCGGCGGCGCGCGGCGACCGGCTGTGGCGGGTCGCGTTCGCTGCCGCGCAGCATGATGAAGGCGCGCTCGGCCAGCGGGAACAGGTCGAAGATGAAATTCATCAGCTTTTCGATCAGCGTTTCCTGGTCGCTGACGACACCCAGCGCGATACCGACCTGGGCCATCGCATGCAGCCGGTGCACCGTGTTCTCGAGATCGCCGCGGCCGGCACTGCTGGTATCCACGACGGGCGCGAACTGGGTGGCATCCACCGAGCGCGTGATCACCGCGGATGCGGCACCGCGCTCGGGCAGCAGCAGGGAGTGGAACACGAGGTGGGCGGACGCCAGCGCCAGTTCGTCGCCTTCGGCCAGCACGCGCCAGGCGCCGGGCGCGAGGCGCTCGCCGGACACGAAGGTACCGTTGCGCGAATGCAGATCCTCGACGAAATAACTGGCGCCGCGGCGCCGGATGCGCGCATGCCGCCGGCTGACCGTCTGCTCGGGGATGCAGACGTACTTGTCGGAGGCCAGCGCATCCTGCGGGTTGCGCCCGACCACCGCCTCCTCATGCAGCGGGAACACGGCCGGCTTGCCGGGCTCCGCTCCCATCCATTCCAGGTAAGCCCGGACCGGGCCGCTCGATGCGGAAAATGGCGTGTTCGGTTCCATGTGACTGCTTCATCTGACCGTGATCGTGATCTTCTTGGAGACCACCGGCGGCGTGTGGACCATGTGGTTTTCGTCGCCCATCACCAGTTGCAGCGTATGCTTCCCCGGCGGCAATTCGAGCATCGTCTCGGTCTCGCCCGCGCCGAAATGCAGGTGGTTGCGGTCCGACGGAATCTGCTGGCCGGCCGCCGGCGGATCGGCATCGACCAGCAGGTGGTGGTGCCCGGTGTTCTTGAACGCCACGCCCTTCGGCGCGACGCCCATGTTGCGCAGCCCGAACCATACGCGGAAAGGCTTGCCGGCCGGGAGCACCGCGCCATCGGACGGCCAGCCGATGTAGCAGTAGGCATTGCTCGGCGCGTCGGTCGAACCGGCCGGCGCGCTGGCCAGGATGGCCGCCACGGCGACGGCGGCGGGGAACAGGTTGCGCATGGTGGTCTCCAGCGGCTTCGGCAGCTATCGCACGGTGATGGTGATCTTCTTCGACATGATGGGCGGTGCGTGCGGGATGTGGTCCTTGTCGCCCAGCAGCAGTTGCAAGGTATGCGTCCCGGGCGGCAGCTCGACACGGGCTTCGGTTTCGCCGGCGCCGAAATGCAGGTGGTTGCGATCGTTCGGGATCGGTTCCGTCATCGGCGGCAGGTCGGTATCGATCAGCAGGTGATGGTGGCCGGTGTGCGTCACCGCGGTTCCCTTGGGTGCGACACCCATGTTACGCAGGCCCATGCGCACCCAGAACTTGCCGCCGTTGATGACCGTGCCGTCGTGCGGCCAGATGAAATACACCTGGGCATTTTCCGGAGCGGCGGTCGGGGTGGCGGCAGCGGTGGTGCCGGCATGCAGGGTCGCCGCCAGCAATAAAGGAAAAACCAAAGGAAAGCGCATGATCGATAGCTCCCGAATAGGGCTGACTGAGGTGCGCGTCAATACTTCTAAATCTGGCACACTCTGGGTCAGATCGCAAGGTACTTCTGTCGAACACAGGCCAACGGAGCGCGCTCATGTGGCAAACACCCTGGAAGGTTTGCGTACTGGCCGGGCTGGCCTGGGCATGCCATGCTGCTGCCCAAGACCATTTGCCACGGATCCAGCTCGCAGGTGTCGTTCCCAAGAACAGCGCCGAGCAGTTCGAGCTGGCGTTCTGGAACTCGGTCAAGGACAGCAACCAGATCAGCGATTACGAGGCCTATCTGAAGGCCTATCCGAAAGGGAAGTTCGTGGCGCTCGCGCAGGCGCGGATCGCCACCCTGCGCGCGGCGCAAACGCAGGCATCGGGATCCGCCTCTGCGCCGCCGGTTCCGAAGCAGGCGCCCGCCAAGGCGCCGGACACGGCCGCACGGCCGCCGCCCGCCAAGGCCGCGCCGGCGGTACCTGCGGCAGGCGCGGCCGCCGGCGCCGCCGGTGCCACCGCCTCCGGCACCGAGATCAAGGATTGCGCAGCCTGTCCCGCGCTCGTGTCCCTGCCCGGCGGCACCTTCACGATGGGGAACAACACGAGCGACCCCAGCGAAAAACCGGCGCACCAGGTCAGCATCGATGCACCGTTCGCGATCGGACGCCATGAAGTCTCGGTCCAGCAGTGGAGTGCCTGCGCCGCCGCCGGCGCTTGCCAGAAGATCGCCGTGCCCGTCGGCGCAAGTCCGAACGCACCGATGCGCGATGTCAGCTGGGACGATGCCCAGCAGTACGTCAAGTGGCTCGGCGCCATCAGCGGCAAGCCTTATCGCCTGCCCACCGAGGCGGAATGGGAATTCGCTGCCCGCGGCGGCACCACGACCCGCTACTGGTGGGGTGAGCAAATGGCGCAAGGCAAGGCCAATTGCAAGGAATGCGGCAAGCCATGGACCGAGGATGCACCGGCGAATGTCGGCAGTTTCGCTGCCAACCCCTATGGGCTGTACGACACCAGCGGCAGCGTATGGGAATGGGTTGCCGACTGCTGGCACAACAACTACAAGGGCGCCCCGGCCAACGCCCGCGCCTGGGACGAGAAGGATTGCCGCGTACGCGTCATCCGTGGCGGATCGTGGCGCGAAGGCGCCTCGTACATGGTCACCTCCACACGCTTCAAGTACGACGCCGGCGTGCGCCATTCGCAGAACGGCTTCCGGGTCGCGCGCAGCCTCAAATGACGGGTGGCTTGCGCGGCCAGGGCTTGCGCGGCTAGGGCTTGCGCGGACGGGTATGGATCTGCAGGAACTCGACCGCGATCTTGCCGGCGCCGCTGTGCGCCCGGATCTGCTCCAGGCGCCTGGCGGCATCGGCCAGGTAGGCGGCGGCGGGCTCGGACACGGGCCGGGGCGCATCGAACAGCACCGTCGGCGTCGTCACCAGTACCACCAGTTCCGCGCCGAAGGGCTTGCCGATCCCCCATTCACCCAGGCTGCCGATCGTCGCCGTGTAGTTCGGCGGCGCCCGGTTGTCATGCGTGCGCACGTTCGGCAGCAGGTGGGTGACGCTGCCATCGAGCGAATAATAGTCGACCGTGATGAAGGACTCGGCCGCCGGGGTGGTCACGTCGACCATCAGCGAATCGCCTTCGCTCAGCACGGCATCCGGCCCGTGCCCGGCACCGGCAAGGCGGATCGCGGCGCCGCCGCCGGCCTGGCGATAGGCCGACCAATAGGGTCCGAGCGTCGAGATCACGCCACACTTGGCCCGGTCCACCACCTTGACGTCGGCATTCACGCTCGACACGCCAGGCACTGCGGCGAGCTCGTCCTTCAAGCCGGCCTGCCCCGGCGGTGTCGACAGGTAGCCGTGTACCGTCACCGCATGGCCATCGACGCTGCCCACCAGCGCCGCGCAGGGGATCTTCCCCAGCGTCGCGGCAATCGCGGCTGCCGTTGGCGCTGGCGCAGGCGCAGGCGTGGGTGCGGCCGGCGTCGGCGCGGGTAGGGCCGCGGGCGGCGCAGCCTGTTCCTGGGCCGTCGCCGGTGGCGGTGCCGCGGCAGTCGCCTGCGTGCGTGGCTTCGCGCCCAGGTAGTGCCAGCCGACTGCGCCCAGCGCAGCAATCGCAAGGATGCCCGCCGCCGCCCCGGCCGCCAGGCCGTAGCGCTGTACCGGTGCGCCGGTGCCGAAATCGTGCAGGAAGCGCTCGACCGTGGGTGTGCGCGCATTGCGCTCCAGGGCCAGGCCGCACTTCAGTGCATGCCACGGTCCGCGCGCCAATCCGACCGGCCGCTGCGGCTTCATGCCGGCGCCGCGCGCCTGCAGGGCGGAAACGCCATTGAAAGGGTGGCGGCCCGTCAGCAACTCGTAGGCGATGCAGGCCAGCGCATAGATATCGTCGCGCGGATCGGGGTCGAGGTGCTCCAGCATCTCGGGACTCGCATAGGCCGGCGTGAGCGCGCCCAGGCTGCCGGGATCGAATACCGTGACATCGACATCCTCTTCGGTTTTCTGGAACACGCGCGCGATCCCGAAATCGATGACCTTGACGTTGCCCGACTCGGTCAGGAACACATTGCCGGGCTTAAAGTCGCAATGGACGAAGCCGCGCCCGTGCGCGTAGGCCAGCGCATTGCCCATGCCGGTCACGATGCGCAGCACGTCCGGGTATGGCATGCCGGCGAAGCCCGGCGCACGTAGCACCTGGCTGAGGGCCTTGCCCTTCAGGTATTCCATGGTCAGGTAGACCATCGGACCGTCGCGGTCGAAATCGTAGACCGACACGATGTTCGGATGCGCCAGCGCCTGCGCCTTGCGTGCCTCGCGCTGCAGGGCGATCAGGGACTTCGGGTGGCCACGGAACTGGACGTTCAATACCTTGATGGCGATATAGGGCTTGCGATCCGAGGCTTCCAGCTTGCGCAGGTCGAGCGCCTTGTACACGGTCCCCATCCCGCCGAAACCGATGCACTCCTCCAGCACGAAGCGGTTGTTGAGCGTATCGCCGACGCCTTTCATGCGTTCCGGTTCGGGATCGGCATCGCCGTCGTAGTCGCGCGAAGGCGGTGGAGGGTCGCGCAGGGTGTATGCGCCGGGCCGGGTCTGAACAAAGGTGTCGTCGCCCCCCTTGTGCTGGCGCGCGACGATCAGGCGCTCGATGCGATGCTGGATTTCCGTATAGACCTCGCCCGGCAGCGGCTTGCGCGCATGTTCTTCGCTCAGGACCTCGAGCAGGCGGCCCACGCTCTCGGGCGCACTCTCGAGCACGCGATCGACCTCGGCAAAGAATTCGGCGCGCGGCAAGGTGCCGGACTGCAGTTGCCGGATCGCGTGAGCGAGGCTATCCATGGTTGTGTTTGTTAGATCCCGGAGCGTCTATTGAGACTAGCATGAAAGCCCGGATGATCAAGTCCTGTCGCACACCGGAGTGTGGGTTCGCGACGAACAAGTCCCGAAAGGTGTTGGGTCCGGGCCATCACCGGCGGTGCCTGCGGCCGCTTCCTCCGCTGCCGTGAACGGCTGAGAACATCAAGAAAATCCCCTTTGTTTTCAATGGCCTGCATGCATTTTGGCGGCATTCGAAAAAAGCTGGCACGCATCCTGCTGATAGTCCATCGAGCGCAAATCAAATGCCTCAACCAACCAAACCGACATCCAAGGAGATTTACCATGAAAACCCTGATCATCACCGACC